>SLKC01000138.1 GCA_007134775.1 Ectothiorhodospiraceae bacterium
TGGGCCTGTCGATGTGGATCCAGCAGAAGCTGAATCCCGCCCCGGTCGATCCGCTGCAGCAGAAGATCTTCATGGCGTTGCCCTTCGTCTTCACGGTCTTCTTCGCCTTCTTCCCCGCCGGCTTGGTGCTCTACTGGCTGACGAACAACGTGCTGTCGATCGCGCAGCAGTACTACATCACCCACTACGTTGTCGGCGACGTCAGCAAGGAGAATCCGGCCGGCACTACGGCGAAGGATCGCGGTGCGCGTGACGATGAAGACTTCGATAGCGAGGTCAAGGCACTCCCGGACGATTCCGAGGGCGAGGGCGATCAAAAGGAGGCTGCCGAAGCCGATGGAGACGCCCCCGACGATGCGGCGGCGAGTCGCTCGCGCGATGGCCGCGATGTGCGTGACAAGAAAAAGAAGGGCGGCAAGGGCAAGCGGCGCAAGTAGGCGCTGATGCCGACGACCCCAGATACCATTGCCGCGCGGGCTACACCACCGGGCCATGGCGGTATCGGCGTCATCCGCATCAGCGGCGCGCAGGCGCAGGGGCTTGCCGCCGGCCTTGCGGGCCCGCTACCCACGCCAAGGACGGCTGCCCTGCGCGCTTTCCGTGGGGCAGACGGGCGCCTGCTCGACCAGGGCCTTGTCCTCTTTTTCCCGGCACCGGGTTCCTACACCGGCGAGGACGTCGTCGAGTTGCACGGACACGGTGGTCCCGCGGTCCTAGATGCCGTCCTCGCCCGTGTCCACGAACTCGGTGCCCGCCCTGCAGAGCCGGGTGAATTCACCCAGCGCGCCTTCCTCAATGGCCGCCTCGATCTCGCTCAGGCCGAGGCTGTCGCCGATCTCATCGAAAGTGCAGACGCGGCCGGCGCGCGTGCGGCGATGCGTTCGCTTAGCGGCGAGTTCTCCGATCGCGTCCACGCACTGGTCGAGGCGCTTACGGCGCTGCGCGCCTGGATCGAGGCCGCGCTCGACTTCCCCGAGGACGAGATCGATTTCCTCGCCGATACGGCGCTGGCCGAGCGCCTGCTCGCGCTCGACCGCGATGTCGCCGGCGTACGCGCGGCCGCGGACAGCGGCCGCCGCCTCGTGGAGGGGGTGACCCTGGTGATTGCGGGCGCGCCCAATGCGGGCAAGTCGAGCCTGCTCAATCGGCTGGCAGGCACCGATGCCGCGATCGTTACCGAGATCGCGGGCACCACGCGCGATCTGCTGCGCGAAACGATCCGCCTCGACGGCCTGCCCGTAACGGTGATCGACACCGCCGGCCTGCGCCGCACGGCGGACCCCATCGAGGTCGAGGGGGTACGGCGAGCGCAGGCCGCCGTCGCCGAGGCCGACCGCGTGCTGCTCGTCATCGACGCGCACGATCCCGCACCCGAGCCAACGGACCTGCCACCGGGGCTGGCAGTCGATCGCGTCTACAACAAGATCGATCTCGCGCCCGATACCGATGTCGGCGATGGCTACGCCATTTCCGCTCGTACGGGCGCCGGCCTCGATCGACTGCGCGCCCACCTGCGCGCGGTGCTGGCCGGACCCGCGGCTGCCGAGACGGCCTTCAGCGCACGCCGCCGCCACCTGATCGCCCTCGATCGCGCCGCCACGGCGATCCGCGCCGCCCACGCCGAACTCACGCGCGCGGGCGCCGGGGAGCTGGCCGCGGAGCAACTGCGCGCGGCGCAGACCGCGCTGGGCGAGATCACGGGTACAGTCACCACGGAGGATCTCCTCGGCGAGATCTTCGGGCGCTTCTGTATCGGCAAGTAGCGAGGGTGAATCCCTGGCCGCAGGCTGCCCGATCACGCTATGATTCCGAGGCTATGGATTATCCCGAGCATTTCGATGTCATCGTGATCGGCGGTGGTCACGCTGGCGCCGAGGCGGCGCTGGCGGGCGCGCGTGCGGGTGCCCGGGTACTGCTGCTCACACACAGCCTCGACACGCTCGGGCAGATGAGCTGCAATCCCGCGATCGGCGGCATCGGCAAGGGTCATCTCGTGCGCGAGATTGATGCCCTCGGCGGTGCCATGGCGCGCGCCGCGGATGCCGCGGCGATCCATCTGCGCACGCTCAACCGGCGCAAGGGTCCCGCGGTGCGGGCACCGCGCGCACAGGCCGATCGCAACCTCTACCGCCAGGCGATCCGCGCGCAGCTTGAGGCGCAGCCAGGCCTACAGCTCTTCCAGCAGGCCGTCGATGACCTCATCGTCTCCGGCGATCGCGTCCGCGGTGTCGTCACCCAGATGGGGCTGCGCTTCCATGCCCCGACCGTCATCCTGACCACGGGGACCTTCCTTGGCGGTCGTATCCACGTCGGCGACACCAGCTACGGCGGCGGGCGCGCGGGCGATCCGGCAGCGACCGGGCTGGCGACACGCCTGCGCGAGTTGCCCTTCGATGTCGGCCGACTCAAGACGGGGACGCCGCCGCGCATCGACGGCCGTTCCGTCGACTTCTCGGGGCTCGAAACGCAGCCCGGCGACGAGCCGCGGCCCGTGCTCTCGCACCTCGGCATGCCGGACGACCACCCGCGTCAGGTCGCCTGCCACATCACGTACACGAATCCGGCCACGCACAGGATCATCCGCTCGGCGCTGCACCGGTCGCCCATGTATGCCGGCGACATCGAGGGGGAAGGGCCGCGCTACTGCCCCTCCATCGAGGACAAGGTCGTGCGCTTCGCCGACCGCGATCACCATCAGATCTTTATCGAGCCGGAGGGGCTCGACACCCCCGAGCTCTACCCGAACGGGATCTCCACCAGTCTGCCCTTCGATGTCCAGCTCGCCCTGGTGCGCTCCATACCGGGCTTCGCGGCTGCCCACATCACGCGTCCCGGCTACGCCATCGAATACGACTATCTCGACCCGCGCGGGCTCCACCCATCCCTGGAGACGCGCGCACTCGGCGGCCTCTACCTCGCCGGCCAGATCAATGGCACGACCGGTTACGAGGAGGCCGCGGCCCAGGGGTTGGTCGCGGGCGTGAATGCCGCGCGCGCCGCCGCCGGCCGCGCGCCGTGGACCCCGCGTCGCGACGAGGCCTACATCGGCGTGCTCATCGACGACCTCGTCACCCGCGGCACGCGTGAGCCCTATCGGATGTTCACCAGCCGGGCCGAGTACCGGCTGCAACTTCGCGCTGACAACGCCGATCTGCGGCTCACGCCCATCGGCCGCGAGCTGGGTCTCGTTCCTGATGACCGCTGGCAGCGTTTCGAGGCGCGGCGAAGCGCCATCGAGGCCGAACAGGCGCGTCTCGAAGCCACGGCGATCCACCCCGACGACGCCGCCGCACGTGAGCTCGTCACGCGTTGTGGCGTGTCGATCCGCCGCGCCGAGACCGCGGCGAACTTGCTGCGCCGACCCGAGATTGATTATGCGACCCTGATCACCACACCCGGACTCGGTCCCGGCGTCGGTGCCGGCGATGTCGCCGAGCAGCTCGATGTCCAGGCCAAGTATGCCGGCTATGTCGCCCAGCAGCGCGCCCAGATCGAGCGCGACCGTGCCCGCGAGGATCAGCCCTTGCCGGCCGATCTGGATTACACCGCCGTCGCCGGCCTCTCCGCCGAGGCGCGCGAGAAGCTCACCGCCCACCGACCCGCCACCATCGGTCAGGCCGCGCGGCTGCCAGGGATGACCCCAGCGGCCGTGTCGCTGCTGCTCGTCCACTTGCGCCGTCACGAACTCGCGCAGAGCGCATGAGCACACCCGAACTCGGCGACGGGCTGCAGGCGCTTGGCCTGCCGGCGGAGCCCGCGATCTGCGATCGCCTGCTGCGCTATCGCGATGAACTCGCGCGTTGGAATCGCGTGCACAACCTCAGTGGGGTCCGCGATCCGGAGCGGATGGTCGCGGTCCATCTGCTCGACAGCCTGGCGCTGCTACCGCTCGTTCGCGGTAAACGGCTCGCCGACATCGGCTCCGGTGCAGGGCTGCCGGGTCTGCCGCTCGCGCTGGCCGACCCCGAACTCGAAGTCGTTCTGGTTGAGCCGCGTGCAAAGCGCGCCCTCTTCCTCGACCACGTTGTCCGGACGCTGGCCATCGACAATGTTAAGGTAGAGCGCAGCCGGGCACAGGATCTGTCGGCACATCCGGGCCACGAAACCGTGACGGCACGCGCGTTCGGCACGCTTGCCGAGCTCATCGTGGCAGCCGCGCATCTGCTGCAACCGCGTGGCCACATGCTCGTGGCGAAGGGTCGCGATCCCGGCGCCGAGATCGCCGCATTGCCCGCTGGCTGGACCGCCGAGGTGCTGCCCCTGCGGGTCCCCGGGATCGAGGCCAGCCGCCATGCGGTGCGGGTGTATCGGGCACGAGCCGAGGACTGAGATCGATGGGACGGATCATCGCGATCGCCAACCAGAAGGGCGGCGTAGGCAAGACCACGACGGCGATCAACCTGGCGGCGTCGCTGGCCTCTACCCATCGACGGGTCCTGCTGGTCGATCTCGATCCGCAGGGCAACGCCACGATGGGCAGCGGTGTGGAGAAGGACCATCTCCAGCGTACCGCTTACGATGTCGTCATGGGGGACGCGTCGGCGGCGGACGTCATCGTCCACCTCGAATCCGTGCACTACGACCTCCTCCCGAGCAACGGCGACTTGACCGCCGCGGAGGTCAAGCTCATGGAGCGCCTCGCGCGCGAGCAGCGGGTCAACAAGGCGCTCGAGGCGGTGCGCGCCGACTACGAATACATCCTCATCGATTGTCCACCCGCGCTCAACATCCTCACCCTCAATGCGCTGGTGGCCGCCGATGGCGTGCTGATCCCGATGCAATGTGAGTACTATGCGCTGGAAGGCCTCTCCGCGCTGCTCAACACCATCGATGACGTGCGCCAGACCGTGAACCCGGCGCTGCAGATTGAGGGCCTATTGCGCACGATGTACGACGGGCGCAACAATCTGGGCTTGGATGTCTCCCGCCAGCTCGCGGAGCATTTCGGCGACCAGGTCTATCGCACGATCATCCCGCGCAACGTCCGTCTGGCGGAGGCGCCCAGTCACGGCCGCCCCGTTCTCTACTATGACCGGACTTCGCGCGGGGCGCTCGCCTACCTAGCACTCGCTGGCGAGGTACTGCGCAAGGATACCCGCCAGCGCCGCGAGGCAGGCGCGGATGTCGTCTGAGCCGGACCAAACCGACCCACCTTCCCGAGGAGCGTACTCGAACATGGCGAAAAAACGCGGTCTGGGCCGGGGACTGGATGCACTCCTGGGCGAGCACCAGTCGGTCGCCGAGGTCACCGAGGTCACCGATGAGGACCGGCGTACCGCCCTGCGCCACCTCCCGATCGAACGCATCCGCCGTGGACGCTACCAGCCACGCCGCCACTTCGATCCCGAGACCCTGCAGGAACTCGCCGACTCGATCGCCGCCCAGGGGTTGGTCCAGCCCGTGGTGGTCCGACCCGTTGGCGATGACTACGAACTCATCGCCGGCGAGCGGCGCTGGCGCGCCGCCCAGCAGGCCGGCCTCGAAGAGCTGCCGGCGATCGTCCGCGATCTCGACGAGCAGGCCGCCGCTGCGGTCTCGCTGATCGAGAACATCCAGCGCGAGGACCTCAATCCGCTCGAAGAGGCGGGCGCGATCGGGCGCCTGGTGGAGGAGTTCGATCTCACCCACCAGCAGGTCGCTGCCGCGGTCGGCCGCTCGCGTGCGGCCGTGTCGAATCTCCTGCGACTGCTCGAACTCGACGAGCGCGTCAAGGAGATGGTGCAGAAAGGCGACTTGGAGATGGGCCATGCGCGCGCCGTGCTCGGATTGCAGCCCGATCAGCAGGCGCGCATCGCCAGCCACGTCGCCCAGAACGGTATGACCGTGCGCGCGACCGAGCAGCTCGTACGTCGCAGCCTCGGTGATGAGCGTAAACCGCGGCCGGCGCGCGAGCGGCGCAAGGACCCCGACACCCGCAAACTCGAGGACGAACTCTCCGAACGCCTCGGCGCGGCGGTCTCCCTGCAGCCGGGGCGCAAGGGCGGGGGCAAGCTCCAGATCACCTACAACAGCCTCGATGAACTCGAGGGCATCCTCGCCCATATCCGCTGAGCGCGCCGCGACGTTGACCTCGCGCTCGGCCCGTCTATATACTCCCTGCCCTGTGCGCGCCGGGAGATCAGAGCGCGAAACCAAGCGCCGGAGCCCGACGCCTTGTCGACGCTGCCCCGATCCCGGATTTTCCGGCCCGCGCTGCAAATCGCCTGCGCCCAGATCGGGATCGGCCTGCTTGCCGGCCTGGCCTGGTTGGTGGCGAGTGGTAGCGCGGCCGCCGCCTTGGCCGCCCTCTGCGGAGGTGCGACGCCGGCGCTGTTGAATTTCTACGTCGCGCTGCGGCTACCCGCAGGCGACGACGTACCGGCCGAGAAGTTCCTCGCCGCCTTCTACCGGGCCCAGGCGATGAAGCTCGGTCTTGCCGTCGGCCTGCTTGCGCTGGCGGCACTAGCGTTCGCCGATCAGTTCATCGCACTGATCACAACGCTTGGCCTGGCGCTGGCCATGCACTGGTTCGCGCTGCTTTGGGTGCGCTGACGCGATAACGGGAAAACGAAGGACCCGATCATGGCTTCAGGCGAGAATGTCGCCCAGGAATACGTCCTCCATCACCTCACCCATCTGACCGTGGGCGAGGGGTTCTGGACCGTGCATCTCGACACCCTGATTGTGTCCTGGATCCTCGGCATCGTCTTCCTCGGCACCTTCTGGCTCGCCGCGCGCCGAGCGACTGCCGGCGTCCCGGCGGGATGGCAGAACTTCGTCGAGGCGCTCATCGATTTTATCGACAATCTGGCCAAGGATACGTTCCACGGGGCCCGCCACTTCATCGCCCCGCTCGCCTTGACGATCTTCGTCTGGGTTTTCCTGTGGAACCTGATGGACCTGGTCCCGGTCGACCTGTTCCCGCACCTCCTCAACGTCGTCTTCGGCGTCGAATACCTGCGTATCGTGCCGTCGGCCGACCTCAACGCGACCTTCGGGCTGTCGCTCACGGTGCTCGGACTGATCCTGATCTACGGCGTCAAGGGCAAGGGCTTCGGGGGCTACTGCAAGGAATTCGTCACGCACCCGTTCGGGCCGTGGCTATTCCCGGCAAACCTGATCCTCAATGTGGTCGAGACGCTGGCCAAGCCGGTTTCGCTCGCCCTGCGACTGTTCGGCAATCTCTACGCGGCCGAGCTCATCTTCATCCTGATCGCGTTGCTGCCGATCTGGGTTCAGTTCATCCCGGGTGGTGCGTGGGCCATTTTCCACGTCCTCGTTGTACCTCTGCAGGCCTTTATCTTCACGGTCCTGACCGTCGTGTATATCGCGCTGTCGTACGAGGAGCACTGACGTGGGTTCGGGATGGTACATACGGGAGCGGTTCAGCCGGCTCGGGTGCCGGGACACCGGTCCCGCCGTTTTGGGTTCCGCTGCGGAACGTTGACTTTCACTCACCTGATTCTATTTCTCGGGAGGAATCATGGAAGCGATCGCTGAAATCCAGGCAATGACGGCGTTGACCGTGGGCCTGATCTTCGGGCTCGGTGCCCTCGGCACGGCCATCGGGTTCGGCATCCTGGGCGGCAAGTTCCTGGAAGGCGCGGCGCGTCAGCCGGAAGTCGCCAACATGCTGCAGGGCCGCATGTTCATTATCGCGGGCCTGCTCGACGCCGTGGCCATCATCGGTGTCGGTATCGCGCTCTACATGCTGTTCGCGAATCCGTTGCTCGGAGCCGTGAGCTGAGCCGCACCGTCGCCTGTGAATCACCACCGCTAGCGGGGGTCACGTGGATATCAATGTCACGCTGATCGGGCAGGCGGGCACCTTCTTGGTGTTCATCCTGTTCACGATGAAATTCGTCTGGCCGCCCATCAAGGAGGCCATGGACAAGCGGCGCGAGGAGATCGCCGACGGACTGGCTGCCGCCGAGCGAGGCCAGCGCGAGCAGGAGCTCGCTCAGCAGCGCGCGGAGGAGACGATCCGCGAAGCCCGTAATCAGGCCGCGGAGATCGTCGACCAGGCCAACAAGCGTGGTACGGAGATCGTCGAGGAGGCGAAGGCCAGCGCCCGCGCCGAGGGTGAGCGCATCAAGGAGAGCGCCCAGTCCGAGATCGAACAGGAGGTCAACCGCGCCCGGGAGAAGCTCCGCGCCCAGGTGGCCACACTCTCGGTCACTGGCGCCGAGCGCGTGCTGCGCAAGGAGGTCGACGCGGCGGCACACGAGCGCATGCTCGACGACCTCGTTTCTGAACTCTGACGGCAGGGGGCCGGCATGGCGCACAAGCTGATTGCCCGACCGTATGCCCGTGCGGCGTTCGCCCGTGCTCGCGAGCAGGAGCGGGTCGAGGAATGGTCACAACAGCTCGAGCTGCTGGCCCGGGTCGCCGGTGATCCCGACGCGGCGCGACTGTTGACCGATCCGCGGCTGCCCCGGGCTCGTCGGGCCGAATTCCTGCTCGACATCTGCGGCGACCGCATCGGTGACGAAGTCGGAAATCTGATCCGACTCCTGGCGGAGAACGGTCGGCTCGCGGTCCTCGGCGAGCTGGCGGCCGAGTTCGAACGCCTGCGCGGCGTCGCGGAGAACCGGGTCGACGCCCGTGTGGTCTCCGCGCGCGAACTCGACCAGGCACAGCAGGACCGGATTGCCGAGGCGCTCGCCCGGCGACTCGACCGCGAGGTCCGCCTGCAACCGAGCGTGGACGAAGAACTCATCGGTGGCGTGATCGTGCGCGCCGGCGACCTGGTGATCGACGCCTCCGTACGGGGTCAGCTCCAGCGCCTGGCGACGCGGCTCGGCCACTGAGCCAAGGCTCATCAAGAGGAATCACTGATGCAAATCAACCCGTCCGAAATCAGCGAGCTGATCAAGCAGCGCATCGAGGACTTCGACCTCGGTGCCGAAGTGCGGACCGAGGGGACGATCGTTAGCGTCACCGACGGCATCGTCCGCATCCACGGTCTCGGCGAGGTCATGCAGGGCGAGATGATCGAATTCCCGGGGAATACCTTCGGTCTCGCCCTGAACCTGGAACGTGACTCGGTCGGCGCGGTCGTGCTCGGCGACTACACCCATCTGTCCGAGGGTGACACCGTGCGCACGACCGGCCGCATCCTCGAGGTGCCCGTGGGCGAGGGGTTGCTCGGGCGGGTCGTCGGCTCGCTGGGCGGGCCGCTCGATGGCAAGGGGCCAATTGAATCGGACCGGACCGCGCCGATCGAGGTGGTGGCCCCCGGCGTGATCGCGCGCCAGTCGGTTGATCAGCCCGTGCAGACCGGGCTCAAGGCCATCGACGCGATGGTGCCGATCGGTCGCGGCCAGCGTGAGCTGATCATCGGCGACCGCCAGACCGGCAAGACCGCCGTCGCCGTCGACGCGATCATCAATCAGAAGGGCACCGGCATCAAGTGCATCTATGTCGCCGTCGGGCAGAAGCAGTCCTCGATCGCCGCGGTCGTGCGCAAGCTCGAGGAACACGGCGCGATGGAACACACCATCGTGGTCGCCGCGGGTGCGGCGGAATCGGCGGCGGCGCAGTACATCGCCCCCTACGCCGGCTGTGCGATGGGCGAGTACTTCCGTGACCGGGGCGAGGACGCCCTGATCATCTACGACGACCTGACCAAGCAGGCGTGGGCGTACCGCCAGGTCTCCCTGCTGCTGCGCCGCCCGCCCGGGCGTGAGGCGTATCCCGGCGATGTCTTCTACCTGCACTCGCGCCTGCTCGAGCGCGCCGCGCGGATTAACGCGGAGCATGTGGAGAAGCTCACCGGCGGTGAGGTCAAGGGCCAAACGGGCTCGCTCACGGCACTGCCGATCATCGAGACCCAGGCCGGTGACGTCTCCGCCTTCGTGCCGACCAACGTGATCTCGATCACCGATGGCCAGATCTTCCTCGAATCGGATCTGTTCAATGCGGGCATCCGACCGGCGATCAACGCTGGCCTGTCCGTCTCCCGTGTCGGCGGTTCGGCCCAGACGAAGGTGATCAAGAAGCTCGGCGGCGGCATTCGCCTGGCGCTGGCGCAGTATCGCGAGCTTGCGGCGTTCGCCCAGTTCGCCTCCGATCTCGACGAGCAGACCCGCAAGCAGCTCGAACGCGGTGAGCGGGTGATGGAGCTGATGAAGCAGCGCCAGTATGCACCGCTGACCATCGGCTACATGGCCGTGTCGCTGTTCGCGGCTAACGAGGGTTACCTCGATGATGTCGACGTAAAGAAGATCGTGGACTTCGAGGCCGCACTCCATGCGCACGTCCATTCGAATCATCCCGACCTGCTGAAGAAGATCGACGAGACCGGCGACTACGACGACGAAATCCAGTCCGGGTTGCGCAAGGCCGTCGAGGAATTCAAGACCAGCGGCGTCTGGTAAGCGGAGCGACCCATGGCCGGTGCAAAGGAAATCCGCAGCAAGATCTCGAGCATCAAGAACACGCAGAAGATCACGCGTGCGATGGAGATGGTTGCGGCGAGCAAGATGCGGCGCGCCCAGGAGCGGATGGCCGCGACCCGCCCCTACGCGGATCGCATGCGTGACGTCATCGGCCATCTTGCCCACGCGAACCCGGAGTACAAGCATCCCTATCTCGTCTCTCCGGGGACGCTGCAAACGGCGGGCTATATCGTTGTCACGACCGATCGCGGGCTCTGCGGTGGCCTTAACGTCAACTTGTTCCGGAACCTGTTGCGCGACTTCAGCGAGCGCCGCGATCAGGGCATCGAGCTGGATACCTGCGCCATCGGCCGCAAGGGCTTCCAGTTCCTCAAGCGCACCGGCGTGGAGGTCAGCGCCCAGGCCGCGGACCTCGGTGACCGGCCCCACCTCGATGACCTGATTGGCACCATCAAGGTCATGCTCGACGCCTACGAGGAGGGCCGTATCCAGGAACTCAACCTGGTGTACAACCGTTTCGTCAACACGATGACGCAGCGCCCCGAGATCGTACGCCTGCTGCCCCTGGAGCCTTCGTCGGAAGAGGAGGGTTCGCAGCGGCGCAACCAGTGGGACTACATCTACGAGCCCAACGCCGAGGAGATTCTCGATCTCCTGCTCAAGCGCTACATCGAATCCCTGGTGTTCCAGGGCGTGGTCGAGAACGTCGCCAGCGAGATGGCCGCGCGCATGATCGCGATGAAGAGTGCCTCGGACAACGCCGACAACCTGATCGACGACCTGCAGCTTGCCTACAACAAGGCGCGGCAGGCAGCGATCACGCAGGAGCTCAACGAGATCGTCAGCGGCGCGGCCGCCGTATGAGGTCCTGTATGTTCATCGATTTCGTCTACACGACCGCATTCCAGAGGACAGCCACATGAGTGCCGGAACGATCGTCTCCATTATCGGCGCCGTCGTCGACGTCGAATTCCCGCGCGACGCGGTGCCCGAGGTCTACAGCGCATTGCGCCTCGACGACGAGGATATCGTCCTTGAGGTCCAGGGCCAGCAAGGCGATGGCGTGGTCCGTTGCATCGCCATGGGCAGTACCGACGGGCTGCGCCGCGGCATGTCGGTGACCAGCACGGGTGCGCCGATCTCTGTGCCGGTGGGCACAAAGACGCTTGGACGTATCATGAACGTCCTCGGTGATCCGATCGACGAGAAGGGAGACATCGGCGCCGAGACGCACTGGCCGATCCACCGTAAGGCGCCCGCGTACGATGAGCAGGCCGGGGCGCAGGAGCTGCTCGAGACCGGCATCAAGGTGATCGACCTACTCTGTCCCTTCGCGAAGGGCGGCAAGGTCGGCCTGTTCGGGGGCGCCGGTGTCGGCAAGACCGTCAACATGATGGAGCTGATTCGCAACATCGCCATCGAGCACTCGGGCTACTCGGTCTTTGCCGGTGTGGGCGAGCGCACCCGCGAAGGCAACGACTTCTACCATGAAATGACCGAGTCGAACGTCCTCGACAAGGTCTCCCTCGTCTACGGCCAGATGAACGAGCCGCCGGGTAACCGCTTGCGCGTCGCGCTGACCGGCCTGACCATGGCCGAGGCCTTCCGCGACGAGGGCCGCGACGTGCTCATGTTCATCGACAACATCTACCGCTACACCCTCGCGGGTGTCGAGGTCTCCGCCCTTCTCGGGCGCATGCCCTCCGCGGTCGGCTATCAGCCAACGCTGGCCGAGGAGATGGGCGTGCTTCAGGAGCGGATTACCTCAACGAAGACCGGCTCGATCACCTCGATCCAGGCGGTGTACGTCCCTGCCGACGACCTCACCGACCCGTCGCCGGCGACGACCTTCGCCCACCTTGACGCCACGGTCGTGCTTTCGCGCCAGATCGCGGAGCTGGGCATTTACCCTGCGGTCGATCCGCTCGACTCGACGAGCCGGCAGCTCGATCCGCTGGTCATCGGCCAGGAACACTATGACACGGCACGCGACGTGCAGCAGACGCTGCAGCGCTACAAGGAGCTCAAGGACATCATCGCGATTCTCGGCATGGACGAACTCTCGGACGAGGACAAGCTCGCGGTGAACCGCGCGCGCAAGATCCAGCGCTTCCTGTCGCAGCCGTTTTTCGTCGCCGAGGTCTTCACGGGGTCGCCCGGCAAGTACTGCTCGCTCAAGGAGACAATTCGCGCCTTCCGCGGCATCGTCGATGGGGAGTATGATGAGCTGCCGGAGCAGGCCTTCTACATGGTCGGGACCATCGACGAAGCGGTCGAGAAGGCCAAGTCGCTCCAGTAAGGCGAGAGGAGGCCCGCAATGGCCAAGGTCCTGAATGTCGCCATCGTCAGCGCCGAGCAGGAGATCTACTCGGGCACTGCCGCGATGGTCAGCGCCACCGCACAGCTCGGCGAGCTCGGCGTCACGCCGGGCCACTCGCCGCTGCTCACGCAGTTGGCGCCGGGTGACGTCCGCGTCGTCCACGCGAACGGCGAGGAAGAGATCGTCTATGTCTCGGGCGGGATGCTGGAGATTCAGCCCGACGTGGTCACCATTCTCTCCGATACCGCGATCCGGGCGACCGATCTGGACGAGAAGGCGGCCATGGAGGCCAAACAGCGGGCGGAGGAGCGCATTGCTCAACAAAAGGACGACTACGACTTCGCGCGCGCCCGTGCCGAACTGGCCCAGGCAGCGGCCCAGCTGCGCACGATCCAGAAGCTGCGCCAGTCCGGGCGCGCCTGACCTGCACGGCCCTGGTCTCCTCGGCGCGGACGCGTCGTGCGCGCCCGGGCCTGGCGGAGGGGCGAAGACTTGGGCCTGAGCGTACTCATCCTCGCGGCCGGCGAGGGCCGCCGGATGCGCTCGCGTGCACCCAAGGTGTTGGCCGACCTGGCCGGCCGCCCCCTGATCGACCACGTCATCGAACGCGCGCGCTCGCTCGAGCCGGAACGGATCCGTGTCATCGTCGGCCACGGCGCCAGCCACGTCCGGGCGGCGCTGGCGAGTGATGTCGAAGCGGTGGTGCAGCCAGAGCAGCGCGGCACCGGCGATGCCGTGGCCTGCGGCCTCGAGGGGCTCTCGGCGAGCTCGGTCGTCGTGGTCCTCTATGGCGACGTGCCCCTGGTTGAGCCGGCAACGCTGCGCGCGCTCGCCGACGCGGCGCGCCAGTCCGATTGTGCTCTCCTCACCGTGAACGTCGCGAATCCGGCTGGCTATGGCCGGATCATGCGCGACGCCGAAGGCGAGGTGACGCGCATCGTCGAGGAGCGTGATGCCAACGCCGCGGAGCGGGCCGTAACGGAGATCAACACCGGCTTGCTGGCGATGCAGGCGGGACCGCTGGCCCGCCACGTGGCTTCGCTCGACCGCGACAACGCGCAGGGCGAGTACTACCTGACCGACGTCATCGAGCGGGTGCACCGCGGCAAGGGCCGAATCGCGGCGGTGCAGCCGGCCCACGCCTGGGAAGTGGCCGGGGTCAACAGTCGTGCCCAGCTTGCCGCGCTCGAGCGGGCGTGGCAGCGCCACCTGGCCGAAGGCCTGATGAGCGAGGGTGTCACCCTGCGCGACCCCGATCGCATCGATATCCGTGGCCATCTCACCGCCGACTGCGATGTGCTGATCGACGTGGGCTGCGTCTTCGAGGGTGCAGTCGCGCTCGCCGCCGGCACAACGGTCGGGCCAGGTAGCTTCCTGCGCGATTGCGTCATCGGTGCGGACACGCATATCGAGCCCAATAGCGTTATTGTCGGCGCCGAGATCGGCAGTGGGTGTCGCATTGGTCCCTTTGCCCGCATCCGCCCCGGCGTGGTTCTCGCCGATGGAACCCGCATCGGCAACTTCGTCGAAGTGAAGGCGTCGCGGGTGGGTGCGGGTAGCAAGATCAACCATCTCGCCTACATCGGTGATACGGACATCGGCCGCGACGTCAACATCGGCGCCGGGGTCATCACCTGTAA
>SLKC01000125.1 GCA_007134775.1 Ectothiorhodospiraceae bacterium
CGGGTGCCGTCGCGCTGGCACTTTTCCACGCGGAGCTGAGTTATTACGAGGTCGGGATCCTCGTCGGTGTGGTGCTCTGGCTGGTGCCCCAGGGCTGGCACTGGAAGCCGGCGCGCACGTTTACGCTCATCGTCGGCGCCACGGCGCTGTTCGCGGTTAGCCGATACCCAGAGTTGGCATTGGCCGAGCAGGATTTCTTCCTCGACTACCTGCTCGCAAGCCAGTCCGCGTTCATGTGGATGTGCTTCTTCTTCCTGGGCGCGATGGTGCTCTATTTCGCCGATTTGTTCGTGCCCCGCGAGGGCGCCTTTGTGGGGCGCCTGGCCACGGCCTTTACTTGGCTCGGGTCCGGGGCGGGGCTGGTCGGCCTGCTCGTGCGCTGGTGGGAGACCTATCTGCACGGCCCCGACATGGGCTATTTCCCGGTCAGCAACCTCTACGAGGTCTTCGTCCTGCTGGCGGTCACCATCGGCCTGCTCTACCTCTACTACGAGTGGCGCTTCGCCACGCGCGCGCTCGGCGGTTTCGTCATGCTGGTCGTCGCCGCGGCGATCGGGTTCCTGCTCTGGTACACCTTCGTGCAGGAGGCCCACTACATCGAGCCGATCGTGCCCGCGCTGCAGAGCTGGTGGATGAAGATCCACGTGCCGACCAACTTCGTCGCCTACGGGGCGTTCTCCGTGGCCGCGATGGTCGGTGTCGCCTACCTGCTTCGCGAGCGTGCGCGCCCCGGTGGCATCGTTGACCGGCGCCTGCCCGCGTCCAGTCAGATGGACGAGCTCATGTACAAGGCGATCGCCCTGGGCTTCGCCTTCTTCACCCTGGCGACGATCCTCGGCGCGCTGTGGGCCGCGGAGGCCTGGGGCGCCTACTGGAGCTGGGACCCGAAGGAGACCTGGTCGCTGATCGTGTGGGTGAACTATGCAGCGTGGCTGCACATGCGCTTCACCAAGGGCTGGCGCGGCCCCCTCATGGCCTGGTGGGCGATCATCGGCCTGCTGGTGACGACGTTCTGCTTCCTTGGCGTCAATATCTTCCTCTCCGGACTGCACGCCTACGGTGAGCTGTAGCCGGCGGCTCGGGAGGGAGGAGGGATTACAAAGGTGTAAGGTGCATCCGCTACACGGTCACCGGCGAAACGGTTTAAACTGAGTCTAAATCGACAGTTGCGATCGCCACAAAGGAGGCATAGCAATGGCTGATTCCACCGACAATAGCCGGCGCCGGTTCCTGAAAGGGGGGGCGGCCGCCGTTGCCGCGATCCCGCTCGCGGCCCTGGTCCATCAGAAGCAGGCCTTCGCCAAGGCGAAGGCGGAGGAAGGGCACGCGCGCGACTACGTGCATGATGCCGAGGAGGCAGTCGATCACGAGGCGTACCAGGAAGGGGCGCGCTGTGACAACTGCGCCTTCTGGGCCGGTGAGGATGACGAGCACGAGGGCTGGGGCGGTTGTTTCCATCCCGACTTCAGCGATGTGCTCGTCAAGGCCGGCGGCTGGTGCGACGTCTGGGCCGGCTGATTCCCTGCCCACACAGGCGGTTCATCCCTGAGCGCCCATAGGGGCGGTCGGCTCGAGCCGCCTGTTGCATGGGGACCGTCGATTCGCGGGCGGTTCCACGTGCGAAGCGGCCGAGCCCGTACGCACAGGCAACGTCTTCGCCGGCCTCGCGAAGTACGGCTCGCAGTGCCATCGGTGGGTCGCTGGACATCGCCAGGCCCTTATCGGTCGCCGTCGCCTGTTCAGGCAATTCAGGTCGCTCGGGTACGCTACTCGATGCGTTCGAGCATGTCCTCGACGGCGCGTTCGAGTTGGCGGTCACGATCGGCCACTTCATCCTCCGGGGTCTGTTCGACGAGGATGTCGGGTCGCGCACCGTGGTGCTCCATGTCGGTGCCATCGGGCAGATACCAGCCGCGGAAGGGCCGGCGGACCGTCGAGCCGTCGATCAGTCTGTGGCTGCCCGTGGAGATCACGCCGCCATAGGTCTGATTGCCGACCAGTGTGCCACGATCGAGGGTGCGGAAGGCGTGCGCCAGGATCTCCGCATTGGAGAAGCTCTTCTCGTTCGCGAGCATGTTGATCGGCAATGTGTAGCGAGGGGCGTCGAGGCGGTCCTGGGGGTAGTGGCCGGTCTGGTCCGGATCGGCCCCTGCAGGGACGGTGTAGGCGTGATCGGGCGCCATGATCGAGGTCAGGATGCGGTCGGTGGTGTGCCCGCCGCCGTTGTTGCGCACATCGATGATCAACCCGTCCCGTCCCTGGGCCGCGGCGTACAGTTCGGCCTGGAACGCCTCGAGGGAGGCCTGGTTCATCGACTGGATGTGGATGTAGCCCAGCCGTCCCTCGGAGCGCTCCGCGACCTGCTCCCGGTTGGCGCGCCGGAAGGCGTCGTAGCGCAGGCGGCTGAGTTCGTCGAAGCCCACGGGCGTCAGCAGGGCCTGGAACTCGCGCCAGCGCTCCCCGCTGCGGCGCTCGAAGGTAACCACCACTTCCTGGTCGACACGGCCCCGCAAGCGGCGCAGCAGGGTGTCGCGGGGGGCGAACGCCTCACCGTCGACGCGGGTGATGACATCGCCGGGCTGTAGCCGCATGGGCTGGCGGTCGGCGGGCCCTTCGGGGACGACAGCGGTGACCCGGTAGCCGTGGCGGCCGTCATGGTGCGTGATGTGTTCGTGCTCGATGCCCAGTCGGCCGGAGGGCTCGCGCACGGCCGAGGCCGGCCCCGGGCTGGATACACCCATGTGTGAGGCGGCGAGTTCGCCCATCAGCCGGTTGGTGATGTCACTGAACTCGCTGGTGGTACGCGCCCGGGCGATCAGTTCACGGTAGTCGGCGACCACTGCGGACCAGTCCAGACCCTTCATGTCGGGACGGTAGAAGCCCTCTTCGATGACGCGGGCCGCCTCGTCGAACTTCTGCAGGGACTCTTCACGGCGGTCGATGCGTATCCGGTCGGAGATCGCCACCCGCTGGTGTTCGGCGTTGGCAAGGTTGACGATGTGCGCCTGGCCATCGGCGAGGTAGACCGCGCGCTCGCCGTTGAGGTTGAGTTGCTGGACGTGGACCGCCGGGCCGAGCCGGCGGCGCTCACTGCCGTCCCAGTTCATCACGACGAGGCCTTCGCCCTGGGCGTTGAACAGATAGCGATCGCCGCCCGGCGTCATCTCGTTGCCGGTCTGGTGGCCCGGCGCCGAGCTCACGCGCTGTACGCGGCGCCAAGCGTCATCGAGATCGTGATTCGGTGGCTGCTGCTCGGGCGGCGGCAGCGTCGGCGCGTAGGGATCCTCCGGGATCTGCACCGGTATCGGTTCGCGCTCGGCTGCGGCCTCGCGCGCGTCGCGGTAGTAGCGCGAGCGCTCGCGCGGGGTGTAGTTCTCCAGTGCCCGGTCGAGATAGACGCGATAGAGGTCGTAGGTCTCGCCGCCGCGGTTGGATATGAACGAGAGCTTGCGCCCGTCGGCCGACCAGCGCGGGGCGAGGTCGTTGCGCGGATGGCGGGTGATGTTGACCGGATCCGCCGAGCCGTCGGCCGGCACGATAAAGATGTTGGCCGTAAAATCGAGATCGTTCTGGGAATAGGCGATGAAGCGGCCATCCGGCGACCAGCGCCAGTGTAGCTGGCTGTCCCAGCCCGCGACGAGCACTTCCTCCTCGCCGCTGGCGAGGTCGTGGATGACCAGGTCGCCGCGTCCGCGCCGGAAGGCGATGGTCCGGCCATCGGGCGACGGGCTCACGTCGCGATCGTTGTCGGGACCGGCGACGAGGGGGCGGACGCTGAAGCGCACGGCGTCGTGCCAGCGCGCCGGATTGAACTCGGGCGGCAGGTCTTCGTGCGGCTCGTCCACGAGTTCGTCTTCGGGGATTGC
>SLKC01000189.1 GCA_007134775.1 Ectothiorhodospiraceae bacterium
CATGACGGTGTTGCCGTCCCCGATGCGCAGCTTGTTGGCGAGGATCACCCGCGCACCCTGGCGCGCCGCACTCAGCGCGGCGACACAGCCGGCCGCGCCCGCGCCCACGACGAGCACGTCGGCCCTGCGAGCGGGTGCGCCCGCGATGTCGATATCCTCGACCAGGGCGTTGGCCTGCAGCAGCTCGGCCAGCCCCGCCGGGCAGGGGAGCCCCGCCGAGGCGCCGACACGCAGGGTCGTGCGCGCCTCGGGCCGGTGGTCGGGATGGAAGCTGCCAAGCAGTTCCTGCGCGGACAGCGGCGTGGCCACCGGTTCGGCCGGGGCGCGTTCGGCCCAGCGGCGCAGCGCCAAGGCGTGCTCGACGCCAGCGGCCGTCACGGTGTTTCCGGTTCGGTGGGCTGCGGCCAGCGAATCGCCTGTCCCCCGGCCTCGATATCGCGTAGGCGGGCGTCGAGGTCGCCCGGTATCGGGCTTTGCGCGGCCTGCACGCGCCGCACGAACTGACCCAGGTGGGCGGGATCGATGTCCTCGGGGCAGGCCGCGACACAGAGGTTGCACATCACGCAGTGGTCGAAGCGTTCGGCGGCTGCGGCGATGGATCCCGCGGCTGCGTCGTTGACCATCGCCTGCACCTCGATGCCGCGCGGACAGGCGCGATCGCAGCCACTGCAGTGGCGGCAGTGCTTCGCTTCCGGGAACACGGCGTCGACGAGTGTCTCGTCCGCGGCATCTGCGGGCAGGGCGTGCAGGTCGTAGGCGTGCGGACGATGCGCGGAGAAGTAGTCGATGGCGGCTACCTGCATGCCCTCCTCGGCCGGTGTCTCGCAGGCGAGTGCAGTGACGACCTCATCGGAAGCGGCGCGCCGCACCAGCACCCGGCAGGCGCCGCAGACGCCCTGGCCCATGCAGCCGACGTTGTCGATGAGCGCGCGTCCCGACTCGACCCAGGCCTGCAGCAGCGAGCCGCCGCGGGTGGTCTCCATGGCCTGGCCGTCGAAGGTCACGCGCACGGATTCTCGGGGAGGGGGCATGACTCGGTTCCGGGGTCGCTGTTGTCGGGATGCATCGGCCCCACAGTATACGGGTCATGAGCCGAGACGACTCACGCCGCGTCGGCAATGCTCGCGGTCACCACGGCCTCGAGGCCGTCACAGAAGGCGTCGAAGGCCTCGCTCATCTGCCCCGGCGCGCGGTGGATCTCGACCTCGACGCGACCTAATTCCGGCAGGCCCTCGTCGTACGCCACGGTGCGACACCCCGGCGGCAGACTGCGGGGTGTCTTGACCGTGACCGCCAGGCCGGCGCGTACGGCCACGTTGATGCCTGTGGGGGAGTGGCTGCAATAGCGCAGGTTCCAGCGCCGTTCCACGCGGCCAAGCGCGGCAAGGGCGTGGGCGCGGAAGATGCAGCCTTCAGGGTTGAGAGCCAGGGGCAGGACGTCCCAGTCACCGAGTCGCCGACCTTCCTGTAGCGCCCAGAGCATGGGCTCCCGTCCGAGCAGACGCCCCGTGCGCGTGGGCTCGTGGCGCACGCCGAGGACCACATCGAGCCGCCCCGCCTGGAAGTCGTGTACCAGCGCGCTGGAGATGTTGCAGGTTACTTCGAGCCGGACGTCGGGATAACGGGTCGCGTACTCGGGCAGCAGGTACGGCAGATGGGCGCTGGCGTGTTCCTCGGAGACGCCGAGGCGGATGAGTTCGCCGCGGCGGTCATCGCCCATCGCCCGCCGGGCTTCGTCCTGCAGGCTGAGGATGCGCCGCGCGTAGGGCAGCAGCCGGCCACCGGCAGGGGTGAGCTCGACGTTGCGGCTATCGCGTCGGAACAGCGGCTCGTCCATGCGGTCCTCGAGGCGCCGGATCTGCAGGCTTACGGCCGACTGCGTGCGGTTGAGGATGCGTGCGGCGGCGCTGAACCCTTCGCACTCGGCGACGGCGACAAAGGCGCGTAACAGCTCGGTATCCATGATCAATGAGTATTGGATATCAGTTCGATTGTAATAATTCGTTTTAATGATACGTCGCGCCTGTTCAGGATGTCGATCACGACTTCACCGCCAACGCAGGAGGTTCCACATGGCAACCACGGCTACGACTGCGCGCCCGAGCGCCCTCGATGGCTTTGTCGATCTGGACCGTTATCCGCTCCACTATCTCGACTCGCCCGCCGGCGAGAGGCTGATCGACGAGTGCCGCCGACAACTCGCCGAAGACGGCTGTGTGGTACTGAAGAACTTCGTGCCGGCAGAGTCGATCGAGCGCCTGCAGTTTGAAACCCTGCGGTTGTCGCCGCGGGCACACTACAATGAGTGTGAAACCAATCCCTACAACGCTGACGGCGATCCCTCTCTACCGCCCGAGCACCCGATAAACCGCTTCGACGACCGCACCAACGGCTTCGTCGCCGGTGACTGCATCGCCGAAGACACCGTCATCCGGCGGATCTACGCCGATGAGGGGTTCCAGCGCTTCATCGCCCGCGTGGTCGGCATCGAGGAGATCCATCCCTATGCCGATCCGCTGGCCGATCTGGTCGTCAATGTTCTGCGCGAGGGCTGTCAGCACCCCTGGCACTACGACACCAACGAATTCATCGTCACCATGCTCACGCACAAGCCGGACGAGGGCGGACACTTCGAGTACGTCCCCGGACTGCGCAGTCCCCGCAGCGAGAACTTTGAGGGTGTCCAGCGCGTCCTCGACGGCGACCGCTGCGGCGTCAAGTCGATCGAACTCGAACTCGGCGATCTGCAGATCTTCTTCGGCCGCTATTCGCTCCATCGCGTGACACCGGTGAAGGGCGAGCGCGAGCGCCACAGCGTCATCTTCGCCTACGCCGAACGCCCTGGCTTCGTCGGTCGACCCGAACGCGCCCAGCGCATCTTCGGGCGTATGGCGCCGATCCACGAGCGCATGCTCGGCGAGGGCACCCAGCGCAGCGACGGCCTGGCCGATTGAACCCCACGCGCGCGTACCGAGCGATTCCAGGGCGTGGTCGTGAGCACGCCACCGCCGCCCTTGTCGAGCAACCACTGAAAACCGAGGCAAGCATGTACACCATTGAATCCGAGCAACTCTCCGACCGCGAGCCCGACCAGATCCCGGTCGTGTCATCGGCGCCGATCGCGAATACTGACAGCATCCCCACCGCCTTCGACCCGAAGGCGCTACGTGCCGGCCGGCTTGCGCGCCTGCGCGGGATGATGGCCGAGCAGGGCTACGCCGCCGTCGTCCTGTTCGACCCCTACAACCAGCGCTACGCCACCGGTTCGCGCAACATGTTCGGCTACTTCCTGCGCAACTCCACGCGCTATATCTACGTGCCGCTGGAAGGGCCGGTGATCCTGTTCGAGTATCCCGGCAGCGCGCATGTCTCGACCTGGTTGGAGACCATCGATGAATCGCGGACGTCGAAGGTCGTCTGGTCCGCGGTCAATCAGCGCGACGATGTCTCCTCCGACCCCTTCGGTGTCGAGATCGCCGCACTCGTGCGCGAACACGGCAAGGGGAATCTCAAGGTCGGCCTCGACCGCTGCCCGGTCAACCTCGCGCGCTCGTTGGAGGCGCTGGGGCTCGACGTGTTCGACTGCATGCAGGACACGCTCTACTGCCGGCGCATCAAGACGCCCGAGGAGATCGCCTGCCTGGCCCAGTCGATGGCGGGCAGTGAGGCTGCGGTTGCCGAGGTCGAGGCCGCGATCAAGCCGGGTGTCACCGAGAACCATCTCTTCGCCGTGCTCTATGGCAACGTCATCGATCAGGGGGGTGAATTCATCGAGACGCGCCTGCTCAATTCCGGGCCGCGCACGAACCCGTGGTTCAATGAGGCCAGTGATCGCGTCATCCGCGCCGGCGAGCTAGTGGCCCTGGATACCGATACCATCGGCTGCCACGGTTATTACTCCGACTTCTCGCGCACCTTCCACGTCGGCCCCGGCCGGCCCAGCGGCTATCAGCAGAGTCTCTACCAGATGGCCTACGAGCAGGTGCACCACAACATGGCGATCCTGGCCCCAGGCAAGAGCTATCTGGAGATCGCCGAGCAGGCCTGGAAGATACCGGAGCGCTTCCTCGACCGCCGTTACCCGTCGATCATCCACGGTGTCGGCATGCATGGCGAGACGCCCCTGGTCGCCCATCACATGGACTTCGACCGGTTCTCGAAGGATGGCATCCTGGAGCCGGGCATGGTCGTGTCGGTGGAGAGCTACATCGGCGAAGTCGGCGCGGCTGATGGCGTCAAACTGGAAGAAGAGGTGTTGGTCACCGAGGACGGCATCGTCAAACTGTCGAATTATCCGTTCGATGAGGCCTTGCTGGGGCGTCAGGTCTGAGCGAGCGGGCCCGCCCGGCACCCGCTGCGTGCGATCCTCTTGTACGGCGATAATCGGAACCGCTCATGACGACCATCGAGACCATCAACATCCACCCGCTGCGCCTGCCTCTGGTCCAGCCCTATCATTGGGCGCAGGGGGTGCGTCACGACTTCGCGATCAATGTGATCGAGGCCATCGCTGATGACGGCACGCGCGGCTATGGCGAGTGCACGGTCGCGCCCGATCAGGCGGCGACCGCCGCGATCCTGCAGCGCTTGCGCCACCACTTCGTCGGCGCCTCGCCCTTCGATGTCACCGCACTGATCGATCGTGCCTTCCGCAGCGAATATCTCGCCTGGGGGGCCAACACCCAGCGGGCGGCGAACCAGCTCTTCGCGGGCTTCGATACCGCGCTCTGGGACCTGCAGGGACGGCTGCTGGGACTGCCGGTCCATCGCCTGTTCGGCGGTGCCCGACACGAGCGCATCGGCTACTTCCATTTCCTGCAAGGGGCGACGACCGCCGAGCTCGCCACCGATGCGGCCGAGGCGGTGGCCGATGGCGAACGGGTCTTCTATCTCAAGGTCGGTCGCGGCGATGAGGCGGATCTCGACGCCGTCGCCGCGGTGCGCGCGGAGATCGGCGATGCCCGCTTGCGTCTCGACGCCAACGAGGCGTGGGATCCGCACCAGACCATCCGCACGTGTCGTCGGCTCGAGCGCTTCGACATCGAGTTCCTCGAGCAGCCGGTGCCGGGCTGGCACATCGAGGCGCTGGCGCACGTGCGCCAGGCCGTCGGTATCCCCATCGTCGCCGATCAGGCCGCCTTCACGCTGACCGATGTCGAGACCATCTGCCGCCGGCGCGCGGCCGACATGATCTGCCTCGGCATTCGGGAGATCGGCGGCATCCAGCCGCTGCTCAAGGCCGCGACGGTGGCCGAGTCTGCCGGGCTGTCCCTCTGCATCCACGGGTCATTCACCACCGGGATCACGACCTGCGCCGAGCATCACGCGGCACTGGCCATCCCCAATCTCGATGACGGCAACCAGATCATGTGCCAGCTCCTCGCCCGCGATCTGGTCCAGTCGCCTTCCCTGCGTCCCCGGCAGGGCTGGCTCAACGCGATCGATGGCCCCGGTCTGGGCTGCACGCTGGACCCGGACGCGTTTGCGGTGGGGCGACAGGGGGCCGGGTGCGTGACCGGTTCCCGTGCCCCGATGGAATAGCGATCACGACTGAGATCGAATAGCCGCCAGATAGGCTCGGTCAGGCCGACGTCGAGCGCAGGCGATGCCGTCCGAGACGGGAGTGGAGACGACACGGGCCCGATCTCCAGATCGGGCCCGTGTCATTCTGAGGGGAGTGGGGCTGGGCCTGCCGCCCTAACCCTCAAGCTGTCGGACCCACCGGGTCATTCTCGAAGACCTTGGCCGTGGGGCCGATGGGGTCGTTCTCGAAGACCTTGGCCGTGGGGCCGACGGGGTCATTCTCGAAGACCTTGGCCGTGGGGCCGACGGGGTCGTTCTCGAAGACCTTGGCCGTGGGGCCGATGGGATCATTCTCGAAGACCTTGGCCGTCGCCTGGGTCGCACCGAGCGCGAGCACGAGGGCGGTGAGGCCGAAGCCGAGGGTCTTGGCGATTCGATTGTCGATCTTGCGGTTCATGGTCATTGCCTCCGTTGGGGTCGTTGCTGTTTCGACGAGTGCAGTATCCCCGAGCAGCGGATCCGGCAAAATTCGGCAATGTACGTAAGGGGCTCTACGGACCACGAGCAGCGTTGGGTACCGGCTGGCGAATTCGGGCTCTGGTGACACTCCGGTGCCGCTGGACGCACGAACCCGGTTTTGTTTCTGGAAGGCTGTGATCACGGGCTCGGCGGCGGGGGGTGCTGGCCCTCGTGGGTCAATACGGCCTGAGCGTTTCCTGTCGCCTCAAGAGGCCAGCAAAGTAGAATGCGGGTTCCACCTGTTCTGGCCGCGTTGATGCCGGAAGCTTCCCCCTCTTCGGATGTCACCCCCGGAGTCGTCGCACTCCCCGCGCCGCCTTATGCCGTGGCGGGGGAGGAGGTCCTGGAGGGCGCGCCCGTGCGCGTCCACTTCGCCGATGGCAGCCGTCGTTCGGGCCACCTGCTCGCATTCGATCCCGTGCTCGGGACATTCCGCCTCGAAACCGATGGCCGCAGTGCAACCTACGGTATCGGGGAGATCTTGGATCTGGTCGTCACCACGCCGGTGGACCCCGCCGACGCCGCCGCCCAACAGCAGAGCGTGCCCTTCGAGGTGCGACTCCACGACGGCCGGAGTATCCGCGGGGATTCGTTGGGGGCGATCCGACGCCCGAGTGACCTCACCCTCTTCGTTCGGCGCAATGGGCACTTCCACCGCCTGGTGCTGCCGGCCGCCGCCATCGCGACCGAGCGCATCGGTCCCCCGCTCGGGGAGGTCCTGGTGAAGGATCAGGGTGTCGATGCCAAGCAGGTGGAGACGGCACTCGCCGATCAGGATGGCGAGGCGCGTTCAAGCTTTCGGCAAACCCGCAAGCGCCTGGGCGAGCGTCTGCGCGATGAGGGCAACCTCACCGATGAGGGCCTGGCCCGCGCCCTCGCTGCGAAGCTCGGCCTGCCCTATGTCGGCCCGGATGAACTCACCGCCGAGAAGGAGGCACTCGACCGAATCCCCGCGGAGGTGGCGCATGAGGCGGTGGCGCTGCCGCTATCGACGCACGGGAATCATCTGCGCATCGCACTGGCCGATCCGACCGATGCCGACACCCTGAAGCGGCTCGAATTCGTCTCCGGCATGCAGTTGGACATCGTCGTAGCGCCCGCCGACGCCTTGCGCAGCCGTCTCGGCTCGATCGCGAGCCGGGTCCAGCAGAGCCAGGCGATGCGCGACCTCGGCCTGGCTGAGGAGGGGGCTGCGCAGGATAATGAACAGGCGCGCGCCCGCGACCGGGCGGCGACGGAGAAACTGGCCGGTCAGAAACCGATCGTGCGGCTGGTGGCCCAATTGATTCGCGATGCGCTGAATCGCCGCGCCTCCGATATCCACATCCGCCCGGACGGGGAGCGCATCAATCTGCTCTACCGCATCGACGGCATGTTGGTGCCGGTCCAGGACATCAGCCGATTGCTGCTGCCCGCGCTGATTGGCCGTATCAAGATCCTCGGGCAGATGGACATCGCGGAACGGCGTGTGCCCCAGGACGGGCGCACCGAGGTCGTGGTCGGAGACCGGCAGATCGATATCCGGATCTCGGTGATGCCGACCGTCAATGGCGAGAGCGCGGTGCTGCGCTTGCTCGACAGCGAGGCCGGCGTCCGCGCGGTTGACCAGCTCGGATTGAGCCCCGGGGACACGCAGGCCTTCCGCGACCTGATCAACCGCCGCCACGGCCTGTTCCTGGTGACGGGGCCCACCGGCTCGGGCAAATCGACGACGCTCTACGCGGCGCTCGGCGAGGTGCGCAAGGGGCCGGTGAACATCGTCACGGTCGAGGACCCGGTCGAATACCACATGCCCGGAGTGCAACAGGTCCAGGTCCTGCGCGCGGCCGGCCTCACCTTCGCCCGCGCCCTGCGCAACATTCTGCGCCACGACCCCGATGTCATCATGATCGGCGAGATCCGTGATGAGGAGACCGCGCAGATCGCCACCGAGAGCGCCCTGACGGGGCATCTGGTTTTCAGCACACTACACACGAACAGTGCGGCGGGCAGCATCACGCGGCTGCTGGAAATGGGCATCCAGTCCTACCTGCTGCAGCCGACCCTGCTCGGTATCATGGCGCAGCGCCTGCTGCGTCGGAACTGCGTCCACTGTCGCGCCGAGGAGAGGGTTTCCGAACATGTACGCCGCACGCTGGAACTCGCCCCCGACGAACGCTTCCAGCGCGGGCGCGGTTGCGATCGCTGCAACCAGACCGGGTATTCAGGACGCCTCGTCGCCTACGAGCTCATGCGCATGACCGAGAGGCTGCGCGCCGCTATCGAGGCGGATGTGGACGAGGCCGCACTGGTCCGCATTGCCCGCATGGATGGCATGGTACCGCTCGGGGACCACGCCCTGGCCCTGGCGCGCTCGGGTGAGACCTCCCTCGAGGAGGCCTACCGGCTGCATATCGACTGAGGCGGGAACCGGCGACGGCCCGCGCTGCAGGGATCGCTGTAGCGAGCGACTCGAAGCGGCTCCACTACCACCGCGCGTCGCCGTGCTCCTCGAGCGCGGGCGCGAGATCATTGAGGGCACGGCGCAGCGCCGCGCGGACCTCGCGCTGACCCGTGTAGCCACCGGCTTGCGCCGCCTCCGCCCAGCCGCGCTTCTGGACCACGCGGGTGATCAGGGCCGCAGCAGCGCGCGCATCCGCATCGGCGAGATCGGGCCCGTGCGACAACGCGTCGACGGTGAATTTCCAGACGGCGACGGCGACGTTCTCGTAGGGTTGGTGGCCCTCGCGGAACGCGGTGAGCGCGGCCCGCTCGCCATCGTCGAGCGACCCGAGCGGCGCGGTGGGGCCCGCGGCGCCGGAAAGGGCCCGGACCCGATCCGTGTCGAGATCGGCGAAGAACTCGGGGACCCGCAGGGGCCACTCCGCGGCGAAGCGCTGTCGGACGCGGTCTGAAAGGGCGCACCCGCGCGGGGACAGCCCACCGATCATCACCGCGGCGTGCTGGCCGCTGGCGGCATCGCGCTTCACGCCGAGGCGAACGGGGTGCATCCCGGCTTCGGCCCAGAACCGGATCAGCGCCGCGGTGGCGCCGAAGGCCGCGCCCCAGTAATCCACACCGCTGCGCTCCGCCTCGACGCGAACCGCATGCAGCAGGCGTCGGCCCAGGCCGCGCCCTTCGAGGCCGGGCTGCACCGCAATCCGTACGACGCGCCACCCGGTGAGCCCGACCGCCTCGGGCTCGTGGGCGTGGAAGGCCAGTGTCTGCGGCAGCAGATGGCCGTGGAGGCGGCGCTCCCCACGGGCGACGCCGGCGCCGAGTGCGGGCGTCAGCGGGCCCTCGGCGGCGACGAGGCAGGCGGCGACGACGCGCTCGCCGTGGCGCGCGAGCCAGATCCGGCAATTGGGACCGTCGAGCAGTGTGCGCAGGTCGCCGGGCGTGGTGCGGTAGTGGGCCATCATCAGCACGGCGAAGAGCCGGCGCAGCGTGGGCTCGTCATCGACCAGGTCGTCGCGATCGACGGGCTCGATCGCGACGGCCTCGAGTGGGGGCGTTGCGGCCGCATCCAGCGGTGCCGGATCGGCGTCGAGCAGCAGCGCGTCGTAGACGAAGGCCTCGAGCGGATCACCCGCGGCCCAGCGGATCGGGGTGGTCAGCTCCCGCTTGCACCACGCGGGGGTGATCCGGTCGAGCACGCGCTCGAAGCGGATCTCGAAACCGCGGCCACTGCCCTCGTAACCGTGCAGCGTGGTGGCGAACGCGATGCGCGGATAGGCGCGCAGCAGCGCTTCGAGCAGCGGGCCGGGCAGGGCGGCGGCCTCGTCGACGAGCAGCAGGTCCGCCGTGGGTTGTTCGCGGAGCAGCTCGTCCGGCGCCCAGAAGGTGATCGCGGCGTTGCCGCATGCGATGTGGCTGCCGCGGCGGTGCGCCCCCGGCAGCCGTTCGGCGGCGTGATCGAACACCGGTGCCACGGCCGCCCGGATCGGGGCCGTGACGATGATGTGCTCAAGGCCCTGCCCGAGCCCTGCCGCCGCGGCGAGGCCGAGCGCGGCGGATTTGCCGCGCCCGCGGTCGGCCACCAGGGCCACCGGGCGGCGCGCTCGCCCCGTGGCCACGCGTTCGATGGCGTGGATCGCCGCCGCCTGATCCGGCGTGGGATCGCGGGTCGTGGGGGCGGCGAACGCACTCGGCGCAGGGGCGGGCGGGAGCGCCGGCAGCGGGCGGTCGTGGGCGATGACGGTGACGTCGGGGCTCGCCTCCAGCCGCCGGCCCAGGCGCCGCAGAAAGCGCCCGGCGAGGTCTGCGGCCCCCCAGGGCTCGACCGTGATGCGTGCGTACTCCGGATCGGGGTAGGTGGGCCACTCGGCGAGGGGCGGGGTGATGAGCAGCAGCATGCCGCTGGCGCGCAGTGTGCCCGCGACGGCGGCGAAGGCGTCCGGATGGAAGCCGGCGAAGGCGTCGAAGGCGACGTGCGCTGTCTCACGCCCGAGCAGCGAGCGCGCCTCCCGGCCGGTAATGGCCCAGGCAGCGGCGGGCGGCGCGTCGGTCACCCACAGTACGGGGGCGCCGCCGATTGCTCCCAGTGCGGTCTCGGCGTGCGCCCGACCCCAGTCCCGGGGACCGGCGAGCACCACCAGTGCGCGATGGCCCGCGGTCCTGGCGCGGGCGGCGCGCGCGGTGAGCCAGTCCACCGTCGCCGGTGTCGGTAAGGAGCCGCTATCCGTCATCATCATGCGGTGGCGGCCGGCCCGGCGGCGGGTAGCGCAGTCCGCGCGGCCTCGAGCGTCGCCGCGTCCAGTGTCCAGCCGAAGGCGTCCGCCAGGCGTGCGAACGACGCGGGCGCTGGGGCATGCACGACGATCGTCGCGCGCGTCGTCGGTTGGGGCAGGGCCAGACACCAGGCGTGCAGCAGCAGGCGGTGGCTGTCGAAATGCGCGCGGAAGAAGCGGTTGTGGTGGCGGTCGCCGTGGCCGACGTCGCCGATGACCGGGTGGTCGATGCCCTTGAGATGGCGGCGGAGCTGGTGGTAGCGCCCGGTATCGGGTGACGCCATGACCAGGGCGTAGCGCGCAGTCGGGAATCGTGACACGGCGATGGGCAGTGCGGTGGTCGCCAGGCGCACGAAGCGGCTGCGGCTCACCCGTGGCGCCTTGTTGCGCTCCGGCTTCAGCGGCCGGTCGATCGTTCCACTCGGCGGTGGCCAGCCACGCACGATGGCGAGATAGTGCTTGCTGACCTGTTGGTCGCGGAAATCCGCGGCCAGCCGTTGCGCCGCCTCGGGGCTGCGGGCGAAGACCAGCACCCCCGACGTCGGCCGATCCAGCCGGTGGACCGGATAGAGCCACTGTCCGATCTGATCCCGCACGCGCTGCAGGGCGGCATCGTCATCGCCGTCGAGGGCCGTGCGATGCACCAGCAGGTCGGCGGGCTTGTCCACCACGACGAGGTCCTGGTCCTGGTAGAGGAGCGGGAGTGGGTCGGTCATGCGCGCGGCATCCGGCGGTTCAGGCTGCTGTCGAGGCTACCGCGGCGCTGCGCTGGAGCAAACCGCCCGCCGGGCGGGCATGCGCGAGAGCCGGCTGGGTCTCGCGCATCGCCGCGCCCGGATCGTCGTTGTGCGTCTATTCGGCCAAATAGTCCAGCACGGTCGGATGCGCGAGCGCCTCTTCCACCGCCCGGGCGATGGTGCCGTTGAGCACGCGGCTCGGGTCCGCCGGGCTGCCGTTACGGCGCTCGTAGCTCACGATCTCGCCGTTGCCCAGTTCGAGTTGCACGTGGATGCGCCCTTCGAGATAGGCGACCCGATTGGCCATGCGCATCTCCGTGGCGCGGACATGGAACTCCTTGTCTTCCGTGCCGCCTTGTTGGCGGCCGTTCTTCACGATTTCCTGCTCGAGCTGGCGGGCGAAGGTCTCGGTAATCTGCTGTAGATCGGCGTCGACACCGTCGAAGCTGACTGGACGCGCCTCGTCATAGGCGTTGTGGACGGAGACATCGCCGTTGAGGTCGAAGTCGGCGATACGGCCGTCAGAGAGCGGGTATTCGTTTGCGACGTACGTTGTCGTACAGGCCGGCAGCACGACGGCGGCAGCGGCGAGGATGAGCAACTTGCGGATCATGGTGATGGTTCCCCCGGTTCCGGCGACATGTCGGTAGCGGAAGACTGCCCAAGCCGAGGGCGAGAATCAACGGCTGTGGCGATCGCCTGCACGCGCATCGCCTCGAAGCGTTGGTTCACGATTCGTTACTGTGCCCGAATGGTCCCCGGCCTCGCCGCTGCCGGGAGGTGTGTCCCGGCCGCGGCGAAGCGGGAGGGGGCTGGGCTACATCATGTGGCCGAGCATCGCTGTGGCGATGGCGAAGTAGATCAGGATGCCGCCGATGTCGGCGATCGAGGTGATCAGCGGCGCACTCGCCGTCGCCGGATCGAGGCGGAACTTGGCGAGGATGAACGGCAGCAGCATGCCGATCATGCTGCCGAAGAACACCACGCAGGTCATCGCCAGTGACACCACCCAGGCGATGTCGAGCCCGCCGCGATAGAGCCCCAGCGCCCAGACGGCGGCGCCGACGGTCAGGCCCAGGGCGATGGCGACACCGGCCTCCTTGCCCCACAGGCGCAACCAGTCCTTTGATCGGACATCGCCGGTGGCGAGCGCGCGCACCATCAGCGTCGCCGACTGCGTGCCGGCGTTGCCGCCGGTGTCGACCACCAGCGGCAGGAAGGTCACGAGCACGATCACCGCGGCGATCGTGTCCTCGTAGGCCTCGATGATCTCGCCACCGATCATGTTGATGAACACCAGCAGCACCAGCCAGCCCACGCGGCGCTGATAGAGCAGTTTGAGCCCGGCATCGCGGATACTGAAATTGAGCACCCCGACACCCGCGATGCGCTGGAAGTCCTCGGTGGCCTCCTCCTCGGCGACGTCCATGACATCGTCGGGGGTGACGATGCCCAGCAGACGGTTGCCTTCATCGACCACGGGCAGCGCCCGCAGGTCGTAGTGCTGGAGCACCTCGACGGCGTGTTCGCGATCCTCGGTCGCCGCTACGGCGATGTTCGCGGTCAGCGACGAGCTGCCCTCATCCATGAGGTCCGAGACCTTCGTCGCCGGATCGGCGACGAGGAACCGGCGGATGCTCAGCGAGTCGAGCAGCTCGCCGTTGGTGTCGGTGACATAGACGACGTTGACGATCTCGGCCTGCTCGCGCTGGCTGCGCATGTGCGCAAGGCACTGCTCCACGCTCCAGTCCGCGCGCACCGCGATGTACTCGGGCGTCATCATGCGCCCGATACTCTCGTCGGGGTAGCCGAGCAGCTCGGTGGCCTCGGCGCGCTCCTCGGCCGGCAGGAACTGCATGAGCTGTTCGGCGTGCTCGGCGTCGAGGTATTCGAACAGCGCCGTGCGGTCGTCGGGCGTGAGTTCGCCGAGGATGTTGCGCGTCTCCTCGTCGCTGCACTGATCGAGCAGCGCGTGCTGGGTGTCGAAGCTCAGGTAGGCGAAGACCTCGGCGGCGCGGCTGCGCTCGAGGAGCTTGAACAGCACCGCTCGCTGCTCCGTGTCCAGCAGCATGATCAGCGCGGCGACGTCCTGATAGGGGAACTCCGCGATCAGCTCCTCGACCTCGCGGGTACGCCCCTCATCGAGAAGCGGGCGGAGCTGCTCCAGAAGCTCTTCGTATTCCATGGCGGACTCCCGTCAATTCCAGGCCGCGGGTCGGACCGAGGGCGAGGGCAGAGTCTTGCTCGCAAGCAGGCACTCTGTGAGAGGGGGTATAGTGCCAACGGGATGGAGACGTAACAAGGTAACGTTCTGGCAGTGGTTGCGCTTGGTGACGCCGGCGGGCACTCTCGTGCGCCCGCTGCCGATTCCGCCGCTGCGACTATGGCCGTAACGCCGCTAATCCGCTTCGACGTCGTCATCATCGGCGGCGGTGCCGCCGGCCTGATGTGCGCGTTCGAAGCCGGCCGCCGCGGCCGCCGGGTGCTGGTCATCGAGCGCGCCGCGCGCTGTGGCAAGAAGATCCTGATGTCCGGCGGCGGGCGCTGCAACTTCACCAATCTGTACATCGAACCCGATCGCTTCCTGTCCGCCAATCCGCATTTCGCGAAGTCCGCGCTCGCGCGCTACACGCAGTGGGACTTTATCGCCCTGGTCGAAGCGCACGACATTCCCTATCACGAGAAAGAGCTGGGGCAGCTTTTCTGCGACGGCTCGGCGAAGCAGATCGTCGCGATGCTACTGGCAGAGTGCGCACGGGCAGGGGTGCGCATCGAGGTCAACGCTGAGGTCACCGAGGTCCACCGCGAGGATTCGGGCTTCCACCTGCAGACCA
>SLKC01000063.1 GCA_007134775.1 Ectothiorhodospiraceae bacterium
CTAAGCGCCGGACTTATCCACCAGTGCATCGAATGGGGCCGGCGGGTCGCCCCGCCGGCCTCTCACACGATTGTATGCACGGTTCAGAAACGTCAGGCAGCCGAGACGACAAGGCATCTTGGCGCGCCGGAGCGCACGGTTGCAATGGGACCGTGAAGGATGGCGTAACTTTCGATCTCGTCGCAGGAGTTTGATGTGGTTCAACACTGCACGCTTTACCGGGGCGTAATGGCTCCTCCGGGCGTCCGTCACGATGCTCCGCCGCACGCAGGACCGCAGGACCGGCAACCGCAAGGACGCTATTCGTTGCCTGCGGCCTCGGCTTGCAGGCCCGCAGAGTCGCGGATATGTATGACATTGCGCTCGACTCCGATGAGCCGGCGCCGACGCAGCACGCTCAGCGCACGACACAGGGTTTCCGGCGCTAGACCGAGAAAGCACGCCAGATCGCGCCGATTCATCGGTAGCACCAGTTCGCGCTCGCTGCAGCCTTGACGAGCCAGGTCACGCGCCTGGTGCAGCAGGAACGCCGCCACACGCTGCCGCGTGGTCGCGCGCTCGAGGTAGATCTGATCAGTCAGGCGCTGGAGATCGCGGAAAAGTCCGGTCACGATATCGGCCAGCGCCGCCGTTTCTGCTCCCTGTCGCCCCAGGCATACCGGCGGCAGGCTGCGCACGCCAGCTGTATCGAGCGCCACCACCGAACAGGAGCGCGTCGACTGCACCAGCGCATCGTAGCCGACGATATCACCGGGCACGTGGAAGCCGACGACCTGCTCACGGCCGTCTGGGTGAACCACTACACTCTTGAGTACACCCGTCACGACCTCGTGGACGCCTTCCGCCGCTGCGCCCATACAGTACAGGCATTCGTCGCGCTGCAGGATTCGGCTCGGCGACGGCCGCTCTGTAAGCCACTCCGCCGTTGATGCCCCCTCCTCCCGCATCCAGGATTCATCGACCTCGAAAGCATGGTGCATTTTCACCTCTCCGGCGAGTGGCCGTGGCGACCGCACCGCCCGACTCATGCCAGTGGTGGCCACCTGGCCGCGGACGCCGACCAAGAAGCCTCACTTTGTTGGCCGCGGGGGCCCGAATGCCCCCATGCTAGTGCACTCGCTCGCAGGCGAACATTCGCACAACCCACTAAACCGATACGGGGAATCCCGTACTGCCCTCAGGGAGGCGGCAGGGCCCGCCCGATCTCGCCGACCAGCCGATCCACGCCCTGCGGCTTGGTCAGCACGCAGCGGGCTCCAGCCCCCCGAGCGCGCCTGGCGGGCTGGCCCCGCGGCACGGAAGTGAGCACGACCACTGGCGGTACCTGCGGATCTGCATGCAGGCATTCCTGGAGCAAGGCGCCATCGGGCTCATCCAATTCCACATCGAGAACGAGGCACTGCGGCAGCGCGCGATCCTCGCGTTCCAGCCAAGCGGCGACCGAGGTGAATCCACGCACCTGCCAGCCCTGGGCCTCGATCAACAGGACCAGGGCGGCGCGCACGGCGTCGTCGTCGTCCACGACGTGAACGAGCGGAGCGGGCAGCGCGACATTCATCGCCGGTGGATCCCGCAGATCGTGGCTGACGGTTCGGCTAGATGCATAATGGGGCCACGGCATGGTAGGCATGCCCCATTGGATCAGATGCCCAGGCGCAAGACAGTGACGGCGGTCAATGAATGTCGGGCTCGATACGCTGGCGCAGCCGCACCAGTTCGGCGAGCGAGTGAACCTCGAGCTTGTCCATCACGCGGCCACGATGGACCTCCACGGTGCGCTCGCTGATGCTCAGGTCACTCGCGATACGCCTGTTGCTGTCGCCCGTGGCGACGCGCTCCATTACCTCGCGCTCGCGCTCGCTCAGGCGCCTCAGCCGTCCCCTGATGGTCTCCAGGTGCGCCTGTCTGCGACAGCGCTCACCATGCACGCGCAGTGCGCGCTGAATGCTAGCCAGGAACTCTTCGCGGTTGAAACCCGGTTTTTCGAAGAAATCGAAAGCGCCCTTTTTGAAGGCACGCACCGCAATCTGCACATCGCCATAACTTGTGAGAAAGATGACCGGCAGATCGGGATCCGCTTCGAGCAGGCGGTCCTGAACGTCGAGGCCGCTGATATCCGGCATGCGGATATCGAGAAGCACGCAGGCCGGTGAAGCCGCAACCCACTGATCAAGAAATGCCATGCCGGAGGAGTAGCTGCGCGTGGTCACGCCGATCGAATCGATCAGCAGGCCGAGCGCACTGCGCACCGCAGGGTCATCATCGACAATCGCCACAATGGCTCGCTCACTCATCGCCGGAAGCGCTCGTGGCGGCCGGGAGCAGGATCGAGAAACACATGCCGCCCCTGTCGCAGTTCTGCGCAGTGAGTTCGCCATCGTGGTCCTCGACAATCGTCCGCGCAATCGCCAACCCCTGCCCCAGGCCGCCGGGCTTGGTCGTGAAAAAGGGCTCAAATAGCTGCGGCATCAGCTCCTTATCCACCCCTGCCCCTGTGTCCGCCACCTCGATCCTACAGGCGGATCCGTCCGCACTGGTGGCGCGGGTGCGTACCTCGACCAATCTCTCGCCGGGCGCGTCGGCAAGGGCCTCAACGGCATTCTGCACCAGGTTGAAAATGACCTGCTCCATCTGCGTGCGATTGACGCGCACCGTCGGCACATCGAGCGCGAAATCCGTCTCTACAAGCACTCGCGAGCCATGGATCTCGTATGCGAGCAGGCCAAGAATCTCCTCGACGAGTTCGTTGGGGTTCTCCACCGTCCCGCCATCGGTACCGCGCGCCTGCAGGAAGGTGCGCAGGCCGTCGACGATCCGGCTCGCACGGCCGCTCTGCTGGACGATCTCGCGCAGAGCGCCGCGCAACGGTTCCTGCTGCGTACCCGCGGCATCCAGCATCGCCAGACACGCCTCCGCGTTGGCGTGGATCGCGGTCAGCGGCTGGTTGACCTCGTGCGCCAGCCCCGTGGCCAGCCCCCCCATCGAATGCAGGCGGGTGACGCGCGCGAGCTCGTCCAGGCGCTCGCGAGCCACCGCCTCGGCCCGCTTGCGCGCAGTGAGATCGCGGAGGAATCCCATGAAATACCGCCGCCCGCCGTCGTAGAACTCAGCGACGGCGAGTTCGATGTCGATTGTGGAGCCGTCGCGGTGCTGCCCAACCACCTCACGTTCCCTGCCGATGACGCGCACCTCGTCGGTCTCGAGGTAGCGCCGGATAAAGCCTTCGTAGCGACTGCGATCATGCGCCGTCATCAGCAGCGAAACATCGCACTCCAATGCCTGCGCGGCCGAGTAACCGAAGATGCGCTCGGCGGCCGGGTTGAACGACTGGATCACGCCCGACTCGTCGATCGTGACGATGCCGTCGATCGCATTCTGCAGGATGGTGCGCGCGCGAGTGGTCTCGGTAGCGAGCCGGCGCTGCAGTACCTCGCGGTCGGTGAGATCGACGGCCAGGACGTACAGGCCATCGAGCACACCGTCGCCATCATGGCTGGGCAGGTGCGTGGCGTGGATGAGGCGGGAGCCGCCCGGGCGGTAGGGCACATGGCCACAGAAACCGGTCGCATTGCCAGCCAGCGCCTGGTCGAAGCAGGGTTTGAGTTGAGCGAAGGCCTCATCGCCGATGACCTCGGCGATCGGCCGGCCGACCTGGGGCTCTGGTTCGAGGTCGAACCATTCCCGGTATGCCCTGTTGAGGAAGCGCACGCGGTACGAGCGATCCAGGTGGGCAACCGGTTCCTGCAGGCTATCGACGAGCCCATGGAAGGGCATACCACAACACGACCGCCTGCCCGACGGGCCTCCGTTCCCTTCCGCTGTCACCACTACTGCTCCCTGGCCTGTCGGCCTGCCGTAGCTGAATTGTGTCAACAGTGCAAGTCTACACGATGCGCCCGCCTTCGCGCCCCTGGCGGTCACCAGTCCTCCATCGCCAGTGCCACCGCGCTGACTCAAGCCGCCTAGCAATCCTCCTCGCCAGCGGCAAGGGTACGCTAAGGTCTAGCACGCTCAGAGAGCGCCCAGGATGCAATGAGCAGCACCATTGATTCTGGTCAATGCACGGCAACGGGTTCAAGAGGAAAATCAACTCCCGTTTACACCAGCGAAGGTGCATGGAGACTCCAATGGATATTACCCTGAGCGTCCTCAAGGCCGACATCGGATCGATCGGCGGCCACATCCAGCCGTCGGAGGCCGTCATTGCCGGCGTCAGCAAGGCGCTTGAACGCGACGGCGCCGACCTGCTCACCGACAGCCACATCGGCTGGACCGGGGACGACATTGCCTTGCTGATGACGCACCCCCATGGCACCGGTGATGCCCGCATCCACGAGCTGGCCTGGAACGCGTTTCTGGCTGGTACCGAGGAAGCCCGCAAACAGGGTCTCTACGGCGCCGGCCAGGATCTGCTCGCGGATGCCTTCTCCGGCAATGTCCGCGGCATGGGACCCGGCGTAGCCGAGCTCTCGATCCGCGAACGCGCTGCCGAGCCCTTCGTGCTATTCGCCGCCGACAAGACCGATCCGGGTGCGTTCAACTTCCCGCTCTACGCGGCGTTCGCCGATCCCATGAACACGCCGGGCCTGCTGCTGTCGCCGGCCCTGACCGCAGGCTTCCGCTTCGTCATCATGGATGTCTCGCACACTGGCGGCGACCGCGTGATCGAACTCGACGCGCCCGAGGACCTGTACCGGATTGCGGCGCTGCTGCGTGACCCCGAGCGCTACGTGGTCGAGTCAGTCTGGTCACGCCACGCCGGCGAGCAGGCCGTGGCGGCCTCCACATCCCGGCTGCACAACATTGCCGGCAAGTACACTGGCAAGGACGATCCGGCGATGCTCGTGCGGGTCCAAAAGGACTTCCCAGCGACCGGAGAGATCCTCGCCCCCTACGCCCACGGCCACTTCGTCGGCGGCGGCATGCGCGGATCGCACAATATGCCGCTGATGCCGGTACCGAGAATGTCGGGAACCAGCTATTTCGATGGGCCACCGATCGTCACCGGCACCGCCTTCTGTGTGCAGGAGGGAAAGCTGACCGAACCCGTGGACGTATTCGCCCATCCCTTCTGGCACCGTATCCGCGAGCGGATCACGGAAAAGGCAGTCGACATGCGCAGGCAGGGCTTTTTCGGGGCCGCGATGCTACCGATGGACGAGCTCGAGTACACTGGCATCACCAGTCTGCTCGACGACCTCGACACGGAGTTCCATGTACGCGAGGCGGCTGCGGAGACCCCGTCCGCAAGCCGCGCCTCCTGATGATCGGATGACCACTTGCGCAAGCCACGCGACCCGGTAACGACCGCGAGCGCATCCAGCCTCCGGTCGATGTCACGGCTGCGATGTGGTCCTGGGCGGCGCAGGAGGAACGATGTGACCGGGCAGGCACCGGAACGGACGCGAAGCCTTGCGGGCAGCTCAGGCCGTTGCGTCGAATGCGGGGGCGGTGGTTGGTGAGGCGCGCGCCCGTGTCGACCGGGCCGAAGTCATGGCCTTCCTCGATCGCGATGATGTCCGTGCGCAACTTGAGGCCCAGGGCGTGGATCCCGCTGACGCGAAGGCACGTGTCGCGGTGATGACGGTTGCCGAGATCGCGGCGTTGCAGGCCCGCATGGACGAACTGCCCGCCGGCGCCGGCATACTCGGTGCCGCGCTGGTCGTTTTCGTGATCACCGACGTCATCGGCGCCCCGGACATCTTCCCATTCGTCCGCCCGGTCAACTGACAGGGAGTTCTCCATACCGCCTGTTGCGGCGGGCTATCGCATCAGTGCCGTACCTTGGCGCAACGCTGATGGCTGGGAAGGATCGACTTTGTCTTTCTTTCATGGCGAGCTCGACGCCTTCGGTACACAGACGACCGCGGCCGCCATTCGCGATTGATGCGCGATGGTGGCTGGATCGTTCCGCCGGGCCACGCCATTGCGCGGATGCACTGCGGACGCGCGTGTTCATGATTCTTCGACACCGTGAAGCTGCGCGCCTAGTATAAGGTGAGGCCAGTCGCTCACGGGGCATAGCAGCCTTGTCGCCCGAGGCCCAGTTGGGCAGTGCAATCCAAGCGGTGGGGCCCGGAGGTGAGGATGAGCATTCGCAATCTGGACGCGGTGTTCCGACCGCAGTCGGTCGCTCTAATCGGGGCGTCGCGCAAGGCGGGCTCGGTCGGCAAGCTGATCGCCCGCAATCTCTTCCATGCCGGGTTCGAGGGGCCGATCCTGCCGGTCCATCCCCGCGAACGGGCCATCGAAGGTGTTCTCGCCTACGAATCCGTCGCCGATCTGCCGTTCGCCCCGGATTTGGCGGTGATCGCCACGCCCCCGGATATGGTGCCGAATCTCGTTGCCCAACTCGGAGCGCGCGGAACGCGGGGCGCGATTGTCGTCACGGCCGGTTTCGGCGAGGGCAGCGACCGGGCAGGCAAACAACGTGCGCAGGCTGTCCTGGACGCGGCAAGGCCGTACACGCTGCGCGTCGTGGGCCCGAACTGCATCGGCGTGATGGTGCCGGGCATCGGTCTGAACGCAAGTTTTGCCCACCTCACGCCGCACAAGGGCGACCTGGCCTTTGTGGCGCAGTCCGGCGCCATGGCCACGGCGATGCTGGACTGGGCCACGCCGCGCGGGATTGGCTTCTCACACGTGGTCTCGCTGGGCGGCATGCTGGACGTGGATTTCGGCGACGTCCTGGACGCCCTCGGGCGGGATCCCAACACGCGCGCCATCCTGCTCTACGTCGAGGCCATCACACAGGCCCGCAAGTTCATGTCGGCGGCGCGCGCCACTGCGCGGAGCAAGCCCATCATCGTCATCAAGGGCGGCCGCTTTGCCGAGGGGGCCCAGGCGGCCCGTTCGCACACCGGCGCGCTGGCGGGATCGGACGCCGTTTTCGACACGGCCTTCCGGCGGGCCGGCATCCTGCGTGTCTACGATATGGACGAACTGTTTGATGCGGCCCAAACCCTCGCCCACGCGCAGCGGGTCCGCGGCGACCGTATGGCGATCCTCACCAACGGCGGCGGGCTGGGCGTGCTCGCGACGGATGCGCTGGTGGGCGGCGGCGGCCGCCTAGCGGAGCTGTCGCAGGATACCTACGCGAAGCTCAACCAGGTTCTGCCGCCCACGTGGTCGCACGGCAATCCCGTAGACATCATCGGCGATGCGCCGGGCAAGCGCTACAGTCAGGCGCTGGCCACGCTCATGGCGGATGCGAACACCGATGCGGTGCTGGTGCTGAACTGTCCGGTGGCCGTCGCCGACTCCCGGGAGGCGGCACGCGCCGTCAACGACACACTGAGCCGGGGACGGCGCAAGCCGGTTCTTACCTCCTGGCTGGGTGACGGGGCCGCACGGGCGGGGCGCCAGCTTTTCGCCGACAACGGCATCCCCAGTTACGCCACGCCGGAAAACGCCGTCCGGGGCTTTCTCCATCTTGTGCGCTTCAAGCGCGGCCAGGACGAATTGATGGAAACGCCACCGTCGATCCCGGACCATTGGGAACCGGACCGCGAGGCGGCGATGCGGCCCATTCACGCGGCACTGCAGACCGGGGAAAGCTGGCTTTCGGAAACGGAGTCCAAGACCGTCCTGGCGGCTTACGGCGTGCCTGTGGTGGAGACGCGCTTCGCCGCCGGCATCGAAGCGGCGGTGGCGGCCGCGGACGCCATCGGCTACCCGGTAGGGCTGAAGATCGTCTCCCCGGACATCACGCACAAGAGCGAGGTGGGCGGCGTCGAGCTGGAGCTGGAGGACGCCGACCGCCTGCGCCGCGCAGGGGAGCGCATTCTCAAGCGCGCGGGCGAACGCCGCCCGGACGCCCGGATCAGCGGCTTCAGCGTCCAACAGATGGTGCGCCGCGCAAACGGCCACGAACTGATCATCGGCGCATCCACGGACCCGGTGTTCGGCCCCGTCCTGTTGTTCGGCCATGGCGGCACTGCCGTTGAAGTCCGCAACGACCAGAGTCTGGCCCTGCCGCCGCTGAACATGACCCTGGCCCGCAACATGATGGCGGATACGCGGGTCTATCGGCTGCTCCAGGGCTACCGCGACCAGCCGCCGGTGGATCTGGACGGTATCGCGGTGGCGCTGATCAATCTTTCACAGCTCATCGCCGATGTCCCCGAAATCGCCGAAGTGGACGTGAACCCGCTGCTCGCCTCCCCCGAGGCGGTCATTGGCATGGATGCGCGAATCAAGGTGACGAAACCCGCGCTCAACGGCACCAGCCGGCTGGCGATCCGGCCTTATCCCAGGCATCTGGAAAGCCGTACGCACACGCACGACGGCACGGAGGTTTTCCTGCGCCCTGTGCGCCCGGAAGACGAGCCGGCGCTCGTGGCGTTCTATGAGCACATGGATCCGGAAGATGTGCGCATGCGGTTTTCCACACGCGTGAAGTCCTTGTCACACCGGCAGGCCGCGCAGCTCACCCAGATCGACTACGACCGCGAGATGGCGTTCGTCGCCCAGGACGGGACCGGCCAGGACGACGGCCTTTGGGGCATCGTGCGGCTGGCCTGTGATCCGGACAACCTCACCGGTGAATACGCGGTCGCCGTGCGTTCGGACATGAAGGGCTGCGGCCTGGGTTATCTGCTGATGCAGCACATCATTGCCCACGCCCGCGATCGCGGCCTGGGCATGATCCAGGGCGACGTGCTGGTGGAAAACCGCGACATGCTGGACATGTGCAAGGAATTGGAGTTTCAGGAGGAACGCAATGCCGACGATCCGGAGGTCGTACGCGTGCGTCTGCCGCTGCAGCCACAAGCGGCGTAAGCCGGTCCTTGGCAATCGGCTTGCATCGGGTTTGGGGGACGCGTGACTGTGTGGATTGAGCGATTCAACTAGCCAGCAGCGGATCCGGTTCGCCCATCAAAGACTGCGTGTCGATTGCCGTCCTCAAGTTTCACTCACTGTGGCATTCAATCGCTCCATACCAGCAAACAGCCGCCCCTCAGGCCCGGAGCGACGACGCACTTCAAACGATCTTGCCGTAGACTTTCGAAGCACGGTCCGCCGTGATGAACAGCGCGCCGACGCCCGGCCACTGGAACACCGTTTCCGTGATGATGGCGAACGCGATGATAGTGCCGAACTGCAGGCCCACAATAGGAGATACCGAACTCAAACTGCGCCGCATTCACCACAAAATGGGCGAACTGCACGAAGAGATGTGCTGGTACCGAGGCCTCAACCGCCACACGGCCCCGTGCGCATGACCGTAGCCCCTAGCGGAAGACACTGCAAGACAAAGGACCCCGTGGGACACGAAGGACCCCTTACCCCGGGAGACTCCGCCCAGGCGGCACTCGGGGCGGCAGCAGTGCAGTCACCGCGATTGTCGTTCGCGTCGCACGCATCGAGCAGCCTGTTACGCGGTGACGCTGACGCTGTACCCTGTGCACCAGCGCAAACGCCCTGCTACCGGACCCCGACCATGACGACCCTCGATCTGGATTTCGTTCGCACGCAGTTTCCCGCCTTCAGCGAGCCGGACTTGCAAGGCCAGGCCTTCTTCGAGAATGCGGGCGGTTCCTATGCGTGCGCCCCGGTCATCGAACGCCTCCAGCGCTATTACCGCACGCGCAAGGTACAGCCTTATGGCCCGTACGCGGCGTCACGGGTGGCGGGCGCCGAAATGGACGAGGCGCATGAACGTCTGGCCGCGATGCTCAACGTCGCCGCCGACGAACTGCACTTCGGGCCTTCGACCAGCCAGAACACCTACGTCCTGGCGCAGGCGTTCGCCGCCATACTTGGGCCGGGTGATGCGGTCGTGGTGACCGACCAGGATCACGAGGCCAACTCCGGGGTCTGGCGGCGGCTCGGAGACCGCGGTGTTGAGGTGCGCGAATGGCACGTGGACCCACAAACCGGCCATCTCGCAATCGAGGACCTGTCGGTTCTGCTCGATGACAATGTCGCACTCGTCTGCTTCCCGCACTGCTCCAACATCATTGGGACGGTCAATCCGGTCGCCGACATCTGCGCGCTGGCACACTCCGTGGGTGCCGTCACCTGCGTGGATGGCGTCTCGTATGCGCCCCACGGTTTCCCGGACGTGGCTGCCCTCCGCGCCGATATCTATCTGTTCTCCAGCTACAAGACCTACGGCCCGCATCAGGGGATCATGGCGATTCGCCGCAACCTCGCCGCACGTTTGCCCAACCAGGGTCACTACTTCAACGCCACGGATCCCGTGAAGCGCTTCACACCGGCCGGACCCGATCATGCACAGGTGGCCGCCAGTGCGGGCATTGCCGATTACATCGACGCCCTGCACGCGCATCACGGTGGCGCTGCCACAGCACTACCCCAGGCACGCGCTCGAGCCGTACACGCACTGCAGACGGCCCATGAGCGCAACCTGATGCAGCCGCTGCTGGAGTATCTGCGCGCGCGTCGGGGTGTACGACTGCTCGGCGCGGACAACCCCGACGCCCGCGTGCCAACGCTTTCACTCCACCTCGACCGGCCAGGCCTCGAAGTGGCGCAGGCGCTTGCTGGGAACGACATCATGGCCGGTGGCGGTCACTTCTACGCCGTACGCCTGCTTGAGGCCCTCGGCATCGGTTCCGAGCATGGCGTGCTGCGTCTCAGTTTCGTGCACTACACGCATCCCGACGAGGTATCACGGGCCATACGCGCGCTCGATCAGGTACTGTGACCCCGCTGCCCTGTCACTACACGGGGCGCGTACAGTCCGATGCGTAACGAGCCGCAAGACCCCCGATGAACGTACGTTCGAAACGGCAATGTAGCGCACGACGAACCTGTTGCTCGTTACCGCGCTCGTCCACTCCATCCAGTGATATCTCAAAAGTCGATATACCCGCGCAGCGCGAATCTTCCCACAAGTAATTGACGACAGCCGCGCCGATTCCAGCGCTAACTACAGCTCAATAGCCTGTGAACAGGAATCGCATCGGCGCATACATGTATGGACTCCGACCACCAAATTATGGTATTGAAGGCCTAACCGGCGTGCGCCGGACGACCGAACCGGTCGCTGGCGCGGATTTTGCGGAATTCCCTGACCGGAAGGATCTCCGGCAGTTGAGCGCCGATCGCCCGATCAAATGCCACGGAAATGGTTGATCGCAGGTGAATACAAACGGCAACAAGCGATGGGTGCCGGTCGACGCGCTGTGCAAGGGCTTGTACATTGCCGAACTCGATCGCCCGTGGAGCGAGACGCCTTTCCTGTTCCAAGGCTTCGAGGTCACCCAGGAGGCGGAGATCGCCATCCTGCGCAGTTACTGCAGCCGTGTCTGTGTCCATCCCGCTTGCTCCCACCGCTACGCGGTCGAGGAGATGGAAAAGGGCATCGAGCGTCTGCAGACAGGCTCCGCGGCGGAGGCTGCCAAGCCCCGGCGCCGAGCCAGTGCGAACGAGTGGCCGCATGCGCATGCCAGCTCTCGGGACGTATTCGGTGACGCCCGCGCGCCGGATGGGGATCTGTTCCGCCGCCGTGTCGCCGAAGCACACCAACAGCGCAATGAGGCGCGGCGGGTCGTCGATGAGACACTGAAGGACGCCCGCCTCGGACGCATGATCGACACCACACATGGGCGGGAATTGGTCGAAGCGCTGGTCGACACCGTCGCCCGCGATGCCCGGATCGCTTTCTGGTTGACCAGTCTCAAGGAAGCCAGCGCCTACACGTCGCTGCACTGCGTCCACGTCTGCATCCTGTCGCTGGCATTCGGCATGCATCTCGGCATGAGCCGACAGGAACTTACCCGCATGGGTATCGGCGCGCTGCTGCACGATGTCGGCAAGGCAAGGGTCCCGCAGCGGATCCTCGGCAAGGAGGGGCCGCTGACACCAACCGAACTCGAGGTTATCAAACGTCATCCACAGGATGGCTACGACTTGATCTGCGCCAGCGGTGGCTTGCCACCGGAGCCATTGCAGGTGGTCCGCCTGCATCACGAGCGGCGAACGGGGACGGGCTATCCACTCGGCCTGAAGGGGGATCACATTCCCCACCATGTGCTGATCGTCGCCCTCACCGATACCTACGATGCCATGACCAGCGATCGCCCCTACCGTGCCGGCATGGATTCGGACAATACGCTGCAGGTCATCTCCAACGAGGCAGCCAACGACTTTGGTTCCGATCTGGTCCAGGCGTTCATCCGCTGCATGGGCATCTTTCCCGAGGGCAGCTTGGTGCAGCTCGACAATGGTGCCGTGGGCATCGTCGTCTCATCGCGCCCGGACGCACGGCTGCAGCCGCTGGTACTGCTGGTGCAAGCGCCCGACGGTCAGCCCTATGACAAGGGCATGCTGGTCAATCTTGCCGCTCCCGCCGAGCAGGGCGACCGCATGGCGCCGCGCCGCATCGCACGTGCGGTGGCGCCATCGAGCTGCGATGTCGATGTCGCCGACACCATGACACGCGAGTTCGGTCTACTCGAGATGTAATCAGGGTCCAACCGGATGGGTCCGCCTCAACAAATCGGCGCAATTGTACAAAACAAGTCGAAATCCCAGGAAAAGGTGGGTCACGTGCAAGACTTGTCCGCCAGGCGCGAATACCACTCATGTCTTTCTCCTCGGTCGGACTTACGCCGTGCCTCAGGCCCCCGGCGAATCCCCAGCACCCGCGGACACATTCGATACGACGACATTCGGAGCCGAACGGATCGTCTGCAGAACCACGCAGTACCGCTCCGTCACGGCAATGATCTTGTCCATGGTGGCCGCATCCGCATCCGAATCGGTCTCGAATGCAAGCCGAATTTCACTGAAACCGACCGGGGCATCCCTCGCCACGCCAAGGGTTCCGCGGAAGTCCAGATCACCCTCGGCCACGACCCTTCCCTTGCGCAGTTCCACACCAAAGGCCGTAGCGACCGCGCGTAAAGTCACACCTGCGCACGCCGCAAGGGCCTCAAGAAGCATGTCACCCGAGCACGCCTGGGTGCCATCTCCTCCCGTCGCAGGATGCAGCCCCGCTTCCACGAGGGCACGGCCCGTATCGACCTTGCAGGCGATCCCCTCGCCAAGATCCCCCACGGCCCGCAGCGTCACCAGTGCCGCATCGGCTTCCCGTTGATACCTCTCCTTGAGAGGCTCCTGAAGCGCCTTCAACTCTTCCGGATTCATGTCACCCTCCCGCACCCGTCGTTGCATTGCGGATCAGCCTGCCGCGCAGGCACGGACAGGGTCTTCCACGTGGCCCGAAAGCGCAAGGCTGAATCGGCATACGGCTCACCGTTGCGAGAGACTCCGCGACACCAGCGCGCCTGTCCCTACTTCAACCTCTCAAGGCGACCCTTCCTCTTGCTTATGTTCTTGTAGTCCCACTGGATCTCCCTTGCCTTCCCGATCCAGCGCTCCAGCGCCAGCTTGTCGATCTCGGACGCGGCGTTGAATAATACGGAGGCGTCCTTGAACTTCTTGCCAACCACATTCAATCCCGGCTCGTTGAAGTCTGCCCCGCTCCAGAACATCAGCCGTATGCCCGGCTTCTGCTTGCTGTATCCGACCGTCGGATTGCCGTCGAGAAACCAGACCGGATGCGCGTGCCAGATCCGACTTTCCGCTTCCGGCAGATTCCGGCCGATGTCTTTGGCAAGAACGTGACAAACCTCCTTGTGTTCGGGCTCCTGCGTGTGCACACCGAGGCGCACCTCATCCGATGCGGTGCCCGGCACACGACAGGACCTCGACGACCCGCGGCAAGGACGATTCCTTCACTGCAAGACCCACTCAGGAGACCGCCGAAGGCCGACGGGCCACAAAAAACTCGTACGCGTAGAATCCTGAATAGCGGCAATGCATCTCCGGCTCCTCGGCAAGCCGGTCCAGGATAGCGATCGCCTCAGGGTCGCCTGCATAGCGGGTCCGCAGTTCGGCAATACGCGCCTCCATGGGGGTATAGAAATCGTCCCACCAGGCTTCATCCGGGAGCGTGGAGTGCTCGACAAGTTCAAGACCGGCATCGTGTATGGCAGCCAGATCATCTTCCAGCCAACCCATGCTCGGATAGTCCAGATCAAAACTGGCCTTGACGGCTTCCGGTGGACTCTCCCCGCGCCAGACTGCATCCGTAAAGGCAAGATAGCCACCAGGGCGCAGCAATCAGAAAATCCCCATGGTGAGCACCGTCGATGTCGGACAGACTGCTGCCCGCCTCTTGACTCAACACTGGACAGGCAAGCATACCGTGGAGCTCGGTGGCCCCGACGACTGGAGTGCCCGCGATGTTGCCGCCGCCTTTGGCGAAGTTCTTGGTCGCCCGGTAGAGCCCACTTGGGTGCCGCCGGACGAGCGCAGCGCGATA
>SLKC01000102.1 GCA_007134775.1 Ectothiorhodospiraceae bacterium
GAACACGCGCGCCTCACGCACCCGCCGGGCGATCAGCTGTGCGTACTGGGCCCCGAGGTCGACGACGAGCACCCGGTCGAAGTCTCGGTCGAAGTCGTCGTGGTCGGTCACTGCGGCTCCCGGCGTGGCGGCGGCCACAGCGTAATGCCACCGCCGGAGCACTACGCTGCCGCGGCGCGCCGTCGGTCGGACGGCCGCCCCACACCGCCGAGGAAATGGAACGCGCCCGTGCAGGAGACCACCATCGGGGGTGCCCGCCGGGCCCGAGTGGCCTACGAACTCGACGACGTCGCCCTGGCCCCCAGCCGCCGCACCCGCGACGTCGAACTGGTCGACGTCTCCTGGAGCCTGGACGCCTACCGCTACGAGATCCCTGTTGTGGGCGCGCCGCTGGACGCGGTCACCTCCCCCGCCACCGCCGGGCTGCTCGCCGGCCACGGCGGGCAGGGCGTGCTGGCGCTGGAAGGCCTGTGGACCCGCTACGAGGACCCCGAGGACGTACTCGCGGAGATCGCCTCGCTCGAGCCCGGGCCGGCGGCCACGGTGCGCCTGCAGCAGCTCTACGACGAGCCGGTCAAGGAGGAGCTGATCGGCCGGCGGGTCAGCGAGCTCAAGCAGTCCGGCGGCCTGGCCGCCGGCAGCCTCACCCCGCAGAAGGTCGAGCGCTACCACCACGCGGCCCTGGAGGCCGGCCTCGACCTGCTGGTCATCCACGGCGTGGCCGTGACCGCCCAGCACGTCGGACTGCCCGACCGCCAGCCGCTGGATCTCAAGTCGTTCACCGCCCGCTACGACATCCCCGTCGTGGTCGGCAGCGTCGGCTCGGCCAAGTCGGCCCTGCACCTGATGCGCACCGGTGCGGTCGGGATCCTGGTCGGCATGGGTGCCTCGTCGGTGTCCACCACCCACCAGGCGCTGGGCATCCACGTGCCGCTGGCCACCGCCATCGCCGAGGTGGCCGCCGCCCGCTCGCGCTACCACGAGGAGTCGGGCCGCTACGTCGACGTCATCGCCACCGGCGGGATCTCGACCGGCGGGGACGTCACCAAGGCGCTGGCCTGCGGTGCCGACGCCGTCATGCTCGGCCGGGCGCTGGCCGCGGCCGAGGAGGCCCCCGGCCGCGGCGCCTACTGGGGCCTGGCCTCGGCCCACCACGAACTGCCGCGTGGCCGCTACGACCGGGTCGAGACCCGCGGGCCGCTTTCGGTGCTGCTGGAGGGCCCCGCCCACCGCGACGACGGCACCGTGAACCTCATGGGCGGCCTGCGCCGGGCCATGGGCGTGACCGGCTACGAGTCGCTGGCACGGCTGCGGGAGGCCGAACTGACGCTGCTGCGCCACTGATGGCCCAACGCAAGGCAGGTAGGCGCGCGGCCGTGCCGGCCAGGCCCACGGCCGCGGAGGTGCGCGCCGACCCGGTGGTGCTGGCCTACCTCGCCGCCGTGGTCCTGGCCGGGGTCCAGGCGCTCGTCCTCGACGACACCGGCACCATCCTGCGCGCCGGCGTGCCGTTCCTGCTCGCCCTGGCCGTCGCCGTCGGGGTGCGCGCCGGCGGCCCCCGCGATCCCGAGACGCTGACCCGGTGGCTGCGCGCCCTGGCCGGCGCCGGCGTGCTGCTGGCGGTGTGGCTGCTGGGCGCCTTCCTCGGTGCCCTGCCCACCGGGATCGGCGAGCCCGGCGGCTTCTACCGGGTCAAGGTCGCGGTCGTCTCCCCGGTCGGTGACCACAACACCGCCGCCGGCCTGCTGCTGCCCGGCATCGTGGCCGCCGCCGTGCTGGCCGCCGGCGAGGCGCGCTGGCGGGCCGGCCTGGCCGCGACCACGCTGGGGCTGGTCGCCACGCTGTCGCGCGGTGCGGCGCTGGTGCTGCTGGGCGTCGGGCTGGTCGGGTTGGTCGTGGCCTCTTCGCGGCGGGTGAAGGCCTGGCTGGTGGGCGCCGGTATGGTGGCCACCGCCGGTGTGCTGGCGCTGGCGGTCGTGCTGGACGCCTCGCCCCCGCCGGGTGCGGAGGGCCAGGGGCCGTGGGGCGCGTCGGTGCTGGGCCGGGTCGACCTCGCCGAACGCGGCCTGGAGGTCGGCATCGCCAACCCCGTCCTGGGGGTCGGGCTGGGCGGGTTCGAGGAGGCGGCCGAGGGCCTGCCGCCTCCCAACGACCACGCCCACCAGGTGTTCACCCACGCGTTCGCTGAGGGCGGCGTGGTCCTGCTGCTGGTGAGCCTGGCGGTGCCGCTGGTCCTGGCCCGCCGCGTGGCCACGCTGCAGGCGGGTCCGGCCCGGGACGTCGCGCTGCTCGGTGGGCTCGGCCTGGTGGTCCACGCCCAGATCGAGATCCTGGGCGGACGGGCCGGCTACGAGGTACTGCTCGCCCTGCTGGCCGGCCTGGCGGCGTCGGCCGCGGCGACCACCGGCGCTCAGGCGGGCCGTTCCCCCTGACCCAGCCGTTCCCGGCGCACCTGCGCGGCACGTCGGTAGGTGTCCTCCCAGCGCTCCGCGACCACCGCCGGCTCGTAGGCGCGGCTGGTGGCCCGGGCCTCGGCGGCCAGTCGGGCCCGCAGCTCCCCGTCGCGCACCAGGCGGTCCATCGCGCGGGCCAGCGCGCGGACGTCGCCGGTGGGCACCAGCAGCCCGTCCTCGCCGTCGGTGACCAGCTCACGGGGCCCGTGGGGGCAGTCGGTGCTGACCACGGCCAGCCCGGCCCGCATCGCCTCGATCAGCACGATCCCGAAGGCCTCCAGTTCGGAGCTGAGCACGAAGATGCTCGCGCGGCCGAGCTCGTCGCCCAACCGGTCGGTCGCCCCCATCAGGTGGGCGCGGTCCTCGAGCTCCAGCCGGGCGATCAGCCGGCGCAGGGAGGCCTCCCGCCCGCCCTTGCCGTAGATCTTGAGTTCCCAGTCGGGGTTGCGGCGGGCGACCCGGGCGAACGCGCGCACCAGCAGGTCCTGGCGCTTGCCGCGCGAGAGCCGGCCGGCGGTCACGATCACCTTCGCGCGGCCGTCGGCGGGCGTCCACGGGTCGTCGGGCAGAGCGTTGGGGACCACCGCCACCACCGGTGGCTCGGTGCCGATCAGCTCGCGGGCCTGGGCCGCGTCGCCGCCGGTGAGCACCATCAGCGCGTCGAGGTCGCGGTAGGAGGTCGACAGCTCGGCCAGCAGCGCGGGCGGGTAGGAGGCGAACGGCACGTGCTCCTGGCCGACCCGCACGACCCCCCGCCGGGCGGCGTGCGCCACGGCGACGTTGAGCCCCGCCCGGGTGCCCAGCAGCAGCCCGTCGCGGTGCCGGCGGATCTCGCGGACCAGCAGCAGGTCACGCCAAAGCGACATCCGCCGGGCCCGGGTCTCGGCCGGATGGAAGACCAGGCTCGGCATCGCGGTCAGCGCCCGGCGCAGGAACCGGCCGAGCGGGCCGCGCCGGCGCCCGGGGTCGTCCAGCAGGCGGATCTCCACCTCCGGGTCGACGGCGAAGAACGGTTCGGGCTGGTCGGCGGCGCGGGTGATGCTGACCAGGGTCACCCGCCGCCCGGCACGGGCGAGCTCGTTGGCCTGGGTGATGCTGGATCGGATCGTGCCGCCCATCCCGAAGGCGCTGTGGACGACCAGCACCACCCCCGCCTCGGCGCCGGTGACCCCACCGGCACGCACCCGCCCGCCCGGCAGCCGTGCCAGCAGCGCCAGCACGAGGCCGTGGAGCCGGACCAGGCGCCCGCCGTCGTCGGGGTCACGCCCCGCCGCGTGGGGCCGGCCCGGCCGCCTCACGACGCCGGGTGGCGCAGGCGGATCTTGGACTGTTTGTGCCGCGGCTCCCAGTCGTCGAGGAAGACCGCCTCGAAGCCGCGGGCGCGGGCGGCGTCCAGCAGGGTGTCGGGCCGGTAGTAGTAGTCCTCGTGCAGGACGTGGTGCTCCTCACCGGCGGTGGCGTTGAAGGTGAAGTCGAAGAAGCCGTCCGCCCGCAGGATCCGCCCGACGTGGTCGAAGCACTCGAGGATCACGTCGAGCGGGCAGTGCGAGAACACGCTGTGGGCGTGGACGACGTCGAAGCGGTCGGCGGGCAGGTGCTCGAGGCGCAGGTCCTCGACCAGACGCAGGTTGGGCTCCTTGTCCTGCAGGGCGTGCTCGGCGACGGTGTGGTTGGCGGCCAGCAGCACGTCGGGGGAGATGTCGAGGCCGTGGTAGCGGCGCGGCTCGAGGTGCTCGATCAGCCGCCAGCCGGCCCGCAGGTTGCCGCAGCCGATCTCGAGCACGTCGTGGTGTGGCTGCAGGCCGTGCTCGAGCAGGTAGTCGAACTGCAGCTGGCCCAGCGCCAGCCAGCGTTCCCGGCTGGGGGTGCCCACCGCGCCGCGCGGGTTGGTGGCCACGTCGTGGCGCATCACCTCGCGGTAGTAGGCGACGTGGTCCCCCCGGGTCCTGATGCGCAGCTTGAGGTCGCGCCAGGCGCGGCGCAGGTAGGGGCGGATCCTGTCGGGGTGCCGCAGGGCGTAGCGCACCCGGTACGTGAGCTGGTGCCGTTCGTCGGCCACGTCGCCTCCTGCCTCGCTCTCACACGCCCCGTGATGTGCCCGCCAGCCGCCGGCGGGTTCGGGGGGGCCGCGCCGCCCTCGACGGGGCCACTTCTCGAAGGGCGCGCCGGAAGCGTAGAGGCCCGCCGATCGTCGCCGCCCCCCGGCGGTGCCCGCGGTCGGTCACCGACCCTCCCCGCCCCCGCCGTCGGCCTCGAACGAGCCCGCCCCGGGCAGCAGCCGCGGCAGCACGTCGGCCAGGTGCGCCTCCGCCTCGGCGACCGACACCTCGTCGCCGAAGTCGTTGAGGCAGAAGCAGTCGCGGTTACGGACGGTCAGCAGTTCGCTGAGGCCCTCCAGGCCGCGCCGCAGCCCGATCGGGAAGTAGCCGTAGGAGATCTTGCCGGGCAGCGCCGCGCCCTCGAGGTAGGCAACGTAGTGGTGCAGCCACTCCGGGATGATGTCCTGGGTGGTGCGGAACGGCCGGTGCACCGTCGCGTCGAGCTCCGTGCCGAAGTGGCGCTCCATGACGGCCAGGGTGGAACGGGTCATGGCGTAGGGCGCGTGGCGGAACGTGCGCGAGACCCCGACCCGGTACTGGCGGCGGATCAGCTCCTGCATCACCTGTCGGGCGCCGAGGTGGGGCTCATCGCTCGGATGGCGCGGCACCGTGGTGTCGGAGAGGAAGAACCGGGCCAGCCCGTTGGAGGTGAAGAACGTGCGCGGCGAGATGCTGCGCGCCAGGACCATGTCGTCGTTGAAGTACAGGAAGTGTTCGCTCAGCCCCTCGATGCGGTGCATCCGGGCGGTGATGGGCCGCGGGCTGAAGGTCGGCAGCGCCGAGTCCTCGATGATGTCGCGGTGGTCGACCAGGGTCAGCCACGGATGGTCGGTACGCAGCCAGTGAGGTTGCTGCCCGGCCGTGACCAGGTAGAGGTGGCGCAGCCACGGGGCGTAGCGCTCGATCGAGCGCAACAGGTAGCGCAGCTCCCCGTGGTCGGCGTAGAGACGCTCCGCGGTACCCGGATCGTGTGGGGGCAGGCCGAGGTCGCGGCGGCGACGGTCCCGGGCGGCGCGCCAGTCGGGGTCGTCGCCGTCGACCCACAGGATCACCGCGTCGACGGGCCGTTCGACCTCGAACACGTCGGGCAGGTCGAAGGGCGGCACGGTCGTGACGTACCTATCCCCGACGTCCACCAGCGTCGGATGGGCCCGATCGTGCGCGGTGACCTCCTGGGTGCGGGGGTTGTAGTCCACGGCCTGCAGGCCGCCGTGCTCGTCCTCGGTCCACGGCTCGATCCGGCAGCCCTGCGAGGTCCCCATCCGCAACCCCGAGGCCGGCTCGAGCACCTCGGCGTACACCAGCACGTAGGCCAACGGCCCCTCGAACGCCCCCTCGGGCAGGTCGCGCAGCAGTCCCGTCCAGGACCGCTTCCCGCGGTCGACCCGGACGTGGAGGGCGGCCTCCTCCCCCAACTGCCGCAGGGTCACCTCGGCCCCGGCCAGCGCCGGTTTCGGCACCGCGACCCGCGACCCGCTGCGGGCGCGGTCGACGAAGAAGTGCTCGACGTCGGCGACCTCGAGCCGGCCGACGACCGCGGCCAGGACCGCGCCGGTGACCGAGGCCGCGTGGGCCGCCGGGAGCTGCAGCAGCGCGTCGGGCTCCGTCTGGGACGCAGCCGCGGCGCCGGGGGCCGCGTCGTCCGATCCGGCGTGGGTCGGCGGCGCAGGCTGCGACACCACGGCGTCCCAGCGCAGGTCGAGGCCGTGCGCCTGGTCCTCCACGCTCGCCTCCGGTCGATCCCCGCCGGGGAGCCTAGTGGGAGGGATCGGGGCGTTTCGGGGATGTGGTGGCCGACCGTCGAGCGGCGGGTCGTGGGCCCCGCCCACCGGGTCCTCGTCCGCAGCCGGGAGACCGTAGGCTGGGCGGGTATTCGACGAAGCGGACGTGTGCGGTGGCTGACGACGAGTTCGACGACGTCGAGGGATTCGACGGCGAGCCCCTCGACGAGCACGAGACCGCGCTGGTGCGCCAAGACCTCTCCGACCTGGAGATGTTCGAGGCCACCTTCCGGCCCGAGGGGTACCGGGGCATGGCGGTGTGGTGCGAGGACTGCGCCGAGGAGCACTACTACCCGTGGGACATGCTGCGGGAGAACCTGAAGCTGCTGCTCGACACCGGCGAGATCCCCGTCCACGAGCCCGCCTTCGCCCCCGAGCCCGACCGCTACATCCACTGGGACTACGCCCGCGGGTACGTCGACGCCCTGCGCGACGCCGGGGTCGACGACCGCCTCGAGATCGAGGAGTGCGGGCGGTGCGGCCTGCAGTTGCCCGAGGAGATCCGGCAGGGAAACTTCTGCCCACGGTGTGGCACCAGCCTGCTCGGCCGCCGCCTCGAGGTGGCGCTGGGTGACCTCGAGTTGTCCGAGGAGGCCGTCGCGGCGGTGCTCCGGGCGGTGGGCCTGCCCCGGGCGTGACGCGGCCGGCGGCCCTACGCGCTCGGGCCCGTCTCCCAGGGCGCCGCGACGGGCAGGCGCTGGGCGAGCAACTGTTCGACGCCCGGCACCGTCCCGGCGTCGACGCGGTCGGTGTCGAGCGAGAGCGCCACGGCGCGGCCCCCGCCCCCCGCCAGCGTGCGCAGCACCCGGCCAGCCCGGCGGGTGCCCGGGGTCACGTGGGCCACGGTGAGCGTGCCGGGCAGGGCAGTGCCGCGCAGATAGGACCACCACACCGGCAGCAGCGCCGCCGTGCCGCCACCCGAGGTCCGTGGTCGTGCGGGATCGGCCAGCAGGCCTTCGAGCTCCTCCCGGGCCGTGCCGTCTAGCGGCGGGAGAGCGGAGGGGGCGTTGGAGACCAGCCAGGGCATGCGCACCCCGGTGCGGGCCTCGAACCAGTCCCGCACGGCCAGCGCCTCCCGCAGCCGCGGGGTCAGCAGCTGCTCGGGACGCTCGTCGAGGCCGTCGGCGTCGACGTCGACGGCCGTCACCCCGCCCGGGCTGGTGAGTGCGTTGGGGACGAGGTCGCGTAACAGCAGCCCGCCGGCGGGCAGCACCGCCAGGGGCCCCGGCGCCGCGAGCCAGGCGGCGACCAGGGCCGCGGTCTCGTCGGCGTCCCCGGCCCGTTCCGCCACCCCGAGGGTGCCCGTTGGGGGCGTCCCGGGGCCGCCCGCCTCCGGCGCACCGGGCTCCGCCGGGGCCGTGCACCAGGCCGGCCGCCCCTCGTCGAGGACGGTGACGCTCGCTTCCCCGAGGGCGTGGAACCACACCGACCGGGCCGCCGCCCGCCCGAGCAGGTCCGCCACCCCGGGCTGTCGGTACCGCAGCTCCGCCGGCACGTGCACCAGCCACCGCAGCGGCCCGACCTCGTCGGCGTGCGGGGTCGCCAGGACGTGCGGGACCGACCACGGCCGTCCGTGGCGCTCGACCTCGACGACCGGGAGGTCCTCGGGTCTGAGCGCCCCCGCCTGCGCGTTGCGTCGTACCGGCAGGTAGCGACCGTCCCGGTACCGCCAGGGGACCAGCAGCACGCCCAGATCGGTGCCGGCCGTGACCGGCGTCCCCGCCGCCCGGTAGACGGGGTAGAGGTTGACCGCGTCGTCGTGATCGGGCGGCAGCCGGTCGGCCAGCCAGCGTCGCCCTCCCGACTCCGCGTACCAGGCCTCGCCGCCCAGGCCGGCCGTCACGGCGGCCAGCGCGCCGGCCCACTGCTCCCCGGCCACGCCCAGCTGCTCGCGCGCCCCGGTGGGGTCGGGGACCGCGAATACCTCGACGCCGGCCTCCCGCAGCACGTCGAGGACCCGGCCGGCGTGCGCCACCCGCAGCTCGGCCCGCGAGGTGCGGGGATGCTCGCGGACCCAGGTCCATCTGCCGGCATGCAGGACGAGCGCCACCGGCGCGGAGGCGACCAGCGGGCGCTGCCGGGCCCAGGCACGCAGGTAGGAGAGCCGGCGACGACCGCCCGCCAGCGCCCGCCCGGCCAGCTGCCGACCGCGGTGACCCGCCTGTTCGCGTGCGCGGCTCATGCCCGCTCGAAGGAGCTGGGGACCGGCAGGTAGCGCTCCAGGAAGTCGTGGACCAGCTCATCCACCCGGGCCTCCGCCTCCGGGCCGACGTCGGAGTCGTTGATGCACACCGCGTCGCGGTCCCGTTCGGCCAGCAGCGCCGCGAACCGTTGTTCGGTCCGCTCGAGGTCGGCGAGGTGGATGTAGTCGTAGCGCAGCTCACCGGGCAGGGCGAGGCCCTGCAGGTAGGCGTAGTGGTGGGCCAGCGAGGCCGGCACGGAGTAGTCGTCGGGGTGGCGGAACCGGCTGGCCGCGGTGGCCCGCACCTGCTCGGGGAACCGCTGCTCGACCTCAGCGAGCAGGCTTCGGCGCTGCGCGTGGGGACCGTGCTTGAACTTCTGGGTCACCCGGCGCCCGAACGCTTCCTCGAGCAGCCGGCGCCCGTTCTTGGCGGCCGCGTCGATGCCGATGTCGTCCTCGCGCGTGGGCCCGTAGGGAATCTGGGCGCGGGAGAGGAAGAAGCGGTGCAGGCCGTTCGGCTCGAAGAACAGCCGCGGGTGGACCGGCCGTCCGAAGATGACGTCGTCGTTGAGGTACAGGTAGTGCTCCGCGAGCCCCTCGATGCGGTGCAGGTGCGCCTCGATCGAGTGGGAGTTGAACGTGGGCAGGTTCGCCGGGTCGGCGAAGATGTCGCGGTGGGGCACGACCGTGAGCCGGTCGGGGTCGGCCACCAGCCAGTCGGGCACCTGGTCGGCGGTGACGAGGAAGACGTGCCGCACGAAGGGGGCGAACAGCTCCAACGACCGCAGCGAGTAGCGCAGCTCGTCCCGGTTGCGGTAGCGGGCGGCGCCGACCGACGAGGCGTGCACCGGCAGGCGGCCGGCCTCACGCATCGCGGCGTCCCGCTGCGCCGCCCAAGTGGGGTCGGTGTCATCCACCCAGGTGTAGACGACGTCGATGGGGAAGTCGACGGCGTCGACCGGGGCGGGTGGTGTCCACGGCACCCCGGGGTCGAACACGCCGGCCGCGAACCACCGGCCGTAGGGGGTGGGCCGGGGTGCCTGGTAGTGGGTCGGCGCGGCGCCCGGGCCGGCCGCTTCCCCCGGGCCGGGGTAGGGGGCCCAGACCTGCAGTTCGCAGCCCAGGTCACCGCCCAGCACCAGGTTGCCGGTGGGGTCGCCCACCGGGCGGTACAGACGAAGCACGGTGCCCGACGGGTCGCGTTCGAGGGCCGCGAGGCCCTCCCCCAGGGAGACGGCGGCGCCGGCACGCTCGGCCGCCAGTCCCGGCTCGAGCGAGGTCAGGGCCTCCCGGGCCCGCGGCAGGTCTTCCTGGCGGATCGCGACGATCTCACGCAGCGAGGAGGTGTCGGCGAACCGGACCGGGTCCACCCCGGCCTGTGCCAGGGCCGCACCGACCAGGTCGGCGTTGCGGGTGGCGACGGTGCCGGCGGTGAAGCGTTCCTGGGCGTCCGTGGTCACGCACGGCCTCCTCACAGCTTGCGCAGGCCCGCCTGCAGCGTGGCCATGTGCCGGGCACGGTCGGGCGCGGTCGACGGCTCGCGCTCGAACGTGCTGGCCTCCGGCAGGAACACCTCGAAGAACGCGGCCAGCATCCGGGTCCGCAGGTCGAAATCGAGGTCGCCGCCCTCGTCGTCGTTGAGGCAGAGGCAGTCCACGCTGCGCCGTCCGACCAGCGAGGACAGCCGCTTGAAGGCCTGGCCCGAGGTGAGGTTGAAGTAGTCGTAGTTGATGTCGGCGGGCAGGGCCCGCCCCTCCGCGAAGCCCGCGTAGTGGTGCAGCCAGGAGGGCACCAGATCGTCGGGCGAGCGGAACGGGGCCGTCACCGTGCGGCGGTAGGGCTCGGCGAAACGCTCCTCGAGGTGGGCGAGCCACGACCGGCTCATCGCCACCGGCGTGTGCTTGAAGGTCTGGAACGGACGGAAGCCGTAGGTCTCCTGGATGAGGTCGCGGACGCGCTTGCGGGCCGCGAAGTGCGGCAGGTCGTCGGGCGCGATCGGGCCGCTGGGGATCGGGCTCTTGGACAGGAAGAACTTGGTGATCCCGTTGGCGTGGAAGAAGTCGTCCGGCGCGACCGGCCGGCCGAGCAGCACGTCGTCGTTCATCAGCAGGAACTGTTCGCTCAGCCCCTCGATGTGGTGGACCCGGGCGCTGATCGCGTGCGAGTTGTAGGTCGGCAGCGCCTCGGCGGGGAAGATGTCGCGGTGGTCGACGACGGTCAGGCGTGGATGGTCCTCGACGAGCCAGTCGGGCCGCTGGTCGTCGGTGACGAGATAGAGGTGGCGCACCCACGGTGCGAAGCGCTCCACCGAACGCAGCGAGTAGCGCAACTCGTCCTGCTCGCGGAACCGCGAGGCGACCGTGGCCCCGTCCATGGGCTCGCGGCCCAGCGCGGCGAGCCGGTCGTTGCGTCGGGCCCGCCAGGCCGGGTCCGACCCGTCGACCCACAGGTAGACGACGTCGACGGGGAACCTCGCCTCGAACGGGCCGGGAAGGTCGAAGGGCGGGATGCTCGGGTAGCGCTCACCGAACACCTCGATCTCGACGCGGGCCGCGCGTTCCTGCGGAGTGACCTGGGCGGCGCGCTGGTTGGGGGCCGGCGCGGTCAGGCGCCCGTCGGGCAGTTCCTCCCAGAACTCGACCTGGCAGGCGTGGCCGACGCCGTAGCTGCGGCCGGTGACGGGATCGTGGCGTGAGCGCCACACCCGCAGCCCGGATTCCGCCTCCATCTGCTGCGCGTCGAAGCCGGCCGCCAGCTCCGGCTGCCCGGTGGGCCGGGTGCGGCGGACGTAGATGGGCGTCCGGCGGCCCCGGTCGACGAGCTCGGCCAGGAACCGTGCCCGCGCGTCCTCGACCAGCCCGACCCGGGAGATCCCCCGCCGGTCGTGCGAGACGAGGAAGTACTCGGCCCCCAGCTGCTCGCAGATCTCGACCACCAGGTCCAGGTTGGCCCGCTGTGCCTCGTCCGGCCAGGGCGCCTCGACGGGCTGGGAGACCACCAGGGTGCCGCCCAGACGCACCGGGACCGACCCCGCCTCCTCGAACGCCGCCACCGGCGTCGAACGACGCAGCAGCACCCGCTCGACCCGGTCGAGCATGCGGTGCGGCAGCGTGCCGGGCGTCAGCCGGCGCACCACGGCGGGCAGCAGGGAACGGGTCCGGGTCATGCGCGGCCTCAAGGGTCTGAAACGGACGTGACATGCAACGCGCCCGCACTGTAGTCACTGCCAGCCAGGCCCTTTGCCGCCCGGCCACCGGCCCGGCCGCCCGGCCCGGGGCCTGCGGCGGCAGCCGGTCACAGCTTGCGAGCCAGCACCACCCACAGGGTGCGCGCGAGGACCTCGAGGTCGAGCACCGGCGACCAGTTCACCAGGTACTGCAGGTCGTAACCGAGCTTGTACTCCGGGTCGGTGTGGTAGCGCCCGTGGATCTGCGCCAGACCGGTCAGGCCGGGTGGCAGCTCGTAGCGTCGGGCGTAGCCGGGGATCTCCCGCTCGAACGCCGCCGTCAGCTCGGGCCGTTCCGGACGTGGGCCGACCAGCGACATGTCGCCGCGCAGCACGTTGTACAGCTGCGGCAGCTCGTCCAGGCGCATGTCGCGGACCCAGGTACAGGCCGGGATCACGCGCGGATCGCGGCGCTCGGCCAGCCGCGCCCCGAGCCCGTCGGCCTCCGCGTCGGGGACCATGGTGCGGAACTTCACCATCCAGAACCGCCGCCCCCCGGCGCCCACCCGGCGCTGCCAGTACAGCAGCGGCCGCCCGGCGACCGCGAGCTGATACAGCGCCATCAGCGCCAGCAGGGGCACGGTGACCGGGACGGACAGCGCCAGCAGCACCAGGTCGAAGAAGCGCTTGAACCGGGTGCGCGAGCGCGGCATCGTCTGCGAGCGCAGCAGCACGAACGGCAGGCCGGCGATCTCGCGCACGCGCTCGAGGCCGAACATCGTCTCGCGGGCGCTGACCCGCAGCAGCACCGTGATCTCCGCCTGCTCGAGGCGTTCCAGCGTGGCGGGGTAGAGCGGATCGACCCAGCCGCCGGAGACCAGGACCACGTCGGTGGCGTCGGTGGCGAACGCCAGGTCGGCGAGCTCGTCGGGATGGGAGGCCTCCCCGACCACCCGTGCGCGGGCGCTCTCCAGCGCGAGGTGGTTGCGGGCGACGTCGACGTCGCCGGGCTCGCCCGCGATCAGGACCTGGGGCGGGCCCTCCCGACGGGTGCGCACCCAGTGCACCAGGCGGCGGTTGACCGCCACCCCGGCCGCACCCAGCACGATCAGCACCACCAGGTTGACGATCGGGAACGGCAGGGCGCGTGTGGCCGTCAGCCCGATCTCGCGCGCCACGCCGCTGGCACCCAGGGTGAGCAGCGCGACCAGCCCGCCGGCCGCCAGCGTCTGGCGCATGGCCCGTGGCAGGGCCGGCGGAGCACCCAGTCGCGGTTCGCGGTCGTAGAGGCCCCCGAAGTAGAGGCTGGCCATGAAGATCGCGATCGCCACCGTGAACGAGGCGACGTACCAGCCCATCGGGTAGGTCGGCCAGTCCCACCCGAATCGCACCACCATCGAACCCACGGTCACCAGGACCAGGACCACGAAGTCCATCAGCATCACGAGCCGGAAACCGCGCTCGTTGAGGCGGCCCAGCAGGCGCACGTGGTCGTCTTCCACCCCGTCGGTGTCCGGGTGCGGGTCGGCCTCCCGCTGCACGTCCCCCCGGCGGGTGGACGGCTCACCGTCGGCCTGCCGCGCACGACGCCCCGGGGGCTCGATCGGCTCCACGGGCTCGGTGCTCATCTCGGACTCTGCGGTGGGACGGGGGCGGGTGCGGACCGCGGCGGCCCCTGCAGGAACCCTACTCCCCAGGACAGGTGCATCGTGGCCAGGGCGAGCGCGGTCTGGGGCGCGAGCCGGGGCTGCGGCGCCTCGAGCAGCCCGGCCACCCCCAGCAGACCGGCGTAGCCACCCACAGCCAGCGACAGCGGCCGTGGGTCGCGGCCCACGGCCGACAGCCCGGCCGTCGCGACCAGCCCCGTCACGAGGGCGGGCGCCGCCAGCTGCCGGGGGGCCAGGGAGCCGCGGTGGACCCGGGCGGTGCGCCGCCGCCACCGACCGTAGCCGTGGTACTGGCGGGCCAGGGACGCCACGTCCCCGCGGGGCCGGTAGGGCACCGCCAGGTGCGGGTCGAACCACACGAGGTAACCGCTCCGGGTCAGGCGCAGGTTCAGTTCCGCATCCTGGTTGCGGGTGAAGGCGGTATCGAAACCGCCCACCGCCTCGAGCGCCTCGCGCCGGAAGACGCCGAGGTAGACGGTGTCGGCCGGCCCCTCGACGCCGCCGACCCGGTAGGTGGCACCGCCGGCCCCGACCCGTGAGGCCATCGCGGCCGCCACGGCCCGCGCGAAGCCCTCCTCCGCGACCGGCACCTGGCGGCCGCCCACGTTGGCCGCGCCGGTGCGCCGCAGGGTCTCCAGCGCCCGGGCCACGTACCCCTCGGGCAGCCGGGCGTGGGTGTCCACCCGCACGAGGACCTCACCCGTCGCGGCCTCGACGGCCGCGTTCAACGCGTCTGGGGTGCGGCCCGAGGGGTTGGGCACGACCCGCACACGGCCGTCGGCGGCGGCGAGCCGCTCGGCGGCCGCGCCGGTCGCCGGGTCGGGAGCGACGGCGAGCACCACCTCATCGACCTCGGGC
>SLKC01000052.1 GCA_007134775.1 Ectothiorhodospiraceae bacterium
CAGCACATGGCCCAGCGAGCGCAGCACCGGCGCATCGTCGGTGACCAACTGCTCGATAACGGCATACAACAGGTACAGGGCAGCAGTCAGCAGTGCGATGTAGCGCACCTGAGGCATTCGTGTAGCCCGCAGCCAAGTCGCGAATTCCGTTCGCGTAGCCGCGTCCTCGCCAGACAGCGGATCCAGACGGGCGCGTAACAGCGCTTGTCTACTCACGAATGGATCCTCGTAACCGACCCCCGCGCGCTCCACCCCGTTTGCGCCCTGCCCCAGCCACCCTGCTACGCCCCGCCCCGACGTACGCCGCCGGTCGACCACGGCTTGCTGTCAGATCAACGCCCGCTACTGCAGCTTGGGCCGACAGGGGGGCATCGGGCTTGCGCACGCCTCCAGACTACACTGCGGCCGGCGCCGCACTGGTCTGGGGCGATGTTCAGATACTGCGGCAACGGTGGCTGAAGATGCTTGTGGCGTAAGCAACCATTGGCCAGCCATCCTGTGAGGAAGACGACAGGAATTCACGCCCATGGCCTCAAGTATTACGCCACCGAGCAGACGCGATCAACCTGCGCAACACCCCGCCACGATGGTCCCAATCCCTCCACGACGACGATCCGGTACCCGTTTCGCACTTTGCCGGCGGGCTTTCGCGGGCCAGAGCCAATGGCGGTGGGCGCGTCGGCTCAGCGTTCCGCCAGAAATTCCTTCAACACCCGCGCCGTCTCGCTCTTCCTGCGGGTCTTGACCACCTTCTCCGGCGGTCCTTCGGCGACCACTCTGCCGCCGGCATCGCCACCCTCCGGCCCGAGATCAATCAACCAGTCCGCCTCGGCGATGACGTCGAGGTTGTGCTCGATGAGGATGACGCTGTGGCCGGCGTCGACCAGGCGGTGGAGGACGCGAATGAGGCGCTCGACGTCGGCCATGTGCAGGCCGACGGTGGGCTCGTCGAGGATGTAGAGAGTATGTGGCTGCTGCTGCCGGCGGACATCGGCAGGGCATGGTCCTGACGGATGCGCCCGGCGAAGGCAGCGGCCTCGGAGGGGTGGCCGGCGACCTCGCCGCCGCCATACATGTCCAGAGCAAAGGCGACGCAGCCCTCTGCCGCCAGCTGCTCGGCCCGCTGGCGGGCATAGTCGTTGTGCCCCCACCACTCGTGGACCACCAGCACTCCCGGACGCGCCCCGGAGAAGCTCGCGTCGTAAGCCAGATAGCCGGTGAACTCGTGGCCCTCATGTGCGTAGACCACCTCCTCGGTGTGCAGCTCGGCGAGTGCCAGCGGCGAAAGGGCCAGACCCATCAACAACAGCACAACAATGGCGAACACTCGCACGAGCAGATCCTCTCCGTGCACGGGATTGAACCATTACAATAGGGCGCAGACGGCAGGGATGGAAGAGATCCATCACCCTTGCGCGTGGCGGAACGCCAGCGCCTCCCCCTCCGCGCGAGCCAGGACCACAAGGTCACGGCCACTCTCCTTGGCGTGATAGAGGGCGGCATCGGCACGGTTGGTCATGGCCGCGGGGCTGTCGCCCTCCCCTTCCCGCACGGCAATACCGATACTGACGGTGACGTGGAACGGCGTGCGTCCCTCGGAGCCGAACTCCAGTTCACCGATGGCCCAGCGCAACCGCTCCGCTGTATCAATGGCGGCCTCGGCACCGGTCTCCGGCAACAGCAGTGCCAGCTCCTCGCCACCGTAACGCGCCGCCAGGTCCTCGGGACGCACCATTTCCAGCAGTCGCGCCCCGATGGTCGTCAGTACCTCATCCCCGGTCTGGTGACCATGGGTGTCGTTGATCGGCTTGAAGTGATCGAGGTCAAAGAGCAGGAAGGCCAGTGGCTCGTCGGCGCGCCGGGCGCGGGACCACTCCATGGCGAAACGCTTGTCCAGGGCACGACGGTTCGCCAGTCCGGTCAGGGTGTCGGTGTGGGCCATCTCCTCCAGCTGGGCATTCAGCGCTCGCAGCTCGTCCTGGGCCTGCAACAGCCGCCTCTGTGCGGCCCGCTCCTCGGTCACCTCGCGCAGCACCACCACGACCCCCTCGGCGGCACCCTCTCGGATGTGGCCGGTGCGGATGGCGAGGCAGCGGCCATCCGCCCGATGCAGCTCGAACTGCTCGTCCCCGCCCTGCTCGAGGAGCCGGGCCGCGTGGGCTGCAGGCAAGTCCACAATGACGAAACGGTTGGGCCCGCGACCGAAGAAGCCGTGGCTCATACCGGCCGGCAACACCACCGCCGTCGCGTCACCATCATGCCCCTGCTCGCGCGGTGCAGCCGCCGCCGGACTCGTCGCCCGACGCGACCCCTGCGGGACATCAACCTCCAGCGTGCCCATAAGCGGCATCACCCGCTGATGGTGGCTGTGATGATGCTGGCGGTATTCGCCTGGATAAGAGCGCAGATCGATGCGGGGCGCCGCTGTCTCCGCCAGGCCGGGCTCTACACGCATTGCTCTGATCCGATCCTTCGTCGGCAAGGGCGTATCAGGCTTACGTCCGGTCTTGCATGCGATCCTGTCCCAGGAGCGGGAATCGAGATGGGCAGCAAAGGCGTGAAGCCGTCAAGCGAAAAGCCGCTCGTCCCACCACACTGGCTTGGGGATTGTGTATTCGATCTGCGAAGTTTCCGGATGTGAAGGATTGATGAGGACGTTGTGCTCCACCCGCGCGACGAAGGAGGGCACGATAAGAACCGTGGAGCGCGACTCATGAACCCAGCGAGCGCCGTAGGCCCGCGCATCGGTCGGCTCTTCCGAAGCCCAGGTCGGAAGATGATCCTTGGTCACCATTTCATAGCTCAACCCCCGCGGCAAGGTGATCGCGATGTAATGCTGGTTCGGCGGCAACAGCCCGGAAGCGTGCGCCAATTTCTCCAGCATCGCGGTCGAGTAATGCTCGCCGGCATAGATCACCGGTGTATCAGAGTGGTTCCAGCGCCCCGGGTAGTCGACCGTACCGCGAGCATCAAAAATCGGGTAGCTCCCGTTGGGGTCCCCAATTCGAAAGACTGTCAGGGTTCGATCGAGGCGCTGCACCGTCACGCCGCAGCGCCATGTTTCAACCGTCCCAGGATCTGCTGCACGGTGCGTGCACCATACGAACTCTCCACGGCGACCTCCAGAGGCGCGCGTCCATGTAGCAGTTGATGGGGCCGTTGCAGGAACATCCGGGCGGTTTCTGCATCCTTGTAGACATCGAGCGCGGTGAGCCAGACTTCGGCGAGGTGGCCCAACCGTTCGCTGTGGAGCGGGCCCAGGACCTTGGTGGCCCGGCGATGACGTTTGAGTGTCGATCGGGAAGCAACCAATTCCTCAATCCACTCCGGCTTCGTCGGCGCGACCAACTTGGCGAGCCGGCTCACCGCCTCGACGGGCACACCCTCGTGGATCTCGGTATTGAGATCCAGGAAGGAATAGGGCATCTGCCTCCTGTCGCCGAACAATAGATCATGGACTTGGCGCGGATCAATCTGCGTGTTCATGCACCCTCCGAGGTCAATTGATCCCGATTCTAGCACCAAGTGAGCCATCGGAATAGCAACCCGTAAGATGCTTCGAGAAGGATAGGAACTCCAACCGCCTCCTTCGCAGGATCACGCCACCGAGTGGACGCGATCAACCCGCGCAACACCCCGCCGTGGACACCCCAACCCTTCAGCGACGGCGATCCGGCGCCCGTTGGCGCCTTGCGGTCGGAGTTTCGGGTCCCGAACCCGGCCCCAGGCTCGCGCGC
>SLKC01000110.1 GCA_007134775.1 Ectothiorhodospiraceae bacterium
CTGCTCGGCATGCTCATGCTGATGCTCGGCAATGGCCTCCAGGGCACCCTCATCGGCGTCCGCGCGAGCGGCGAGGGCTTCACCAGCAACAGCATCGGCCTGGTGATGTCGGGCTACTTCATCGGGTTCCTCGCCGGCTCGGTCATTGTGCCGAAGCTGATCACCGGTGTCGGCCACCTCCGGGTGTTCGCGGCACTGGCTGCCCTCTCCTCCGTGTCGATCCTGGTCCACAGCGTGCTCATCGTGCCCTGGATCTGGGTGCTCATGCGCCTGGTCACGGGTTTCGCCTTCGCCGGCATCTATGTCGTCGCCGAGAGCTGGCTCAACGATCGGGTGACGAACGAGCACCGCGGAGGACTGCTGTCGATCTACATGATCATCAGTTATCTCGGCCTGACCGGCGGCCAGTTGCTGCTCAATCTGGCCGATCCGGGGCTGCACGACCTGTTCATCGTCATTGCCATCCTGGTCTCCCTGGCCTCGGTGCCCATTCTCCTGGTCATCACGCAGACACCGGTCGTCCAGGAATGGTCGGCCCTCAGTCCGCTGCAGCTCCTGCGCCAGTCCCACCTGGGCGCGATCGGCACGACCGTCTCCGGCGTTGCCGGCGGCGTGGTGCTCGGCATGGGCCCCGTCTACGCCGCCAGCGTCGGCATGTCCGTTGCCGAGATCTCGCTGTTCATGGCCGCCCTGGTCGGCGCCGGCGCGCTCACACAGTGGCCGATCGGGCGCTTCTCCGATCGCTTCGACCGTCGCCGAGTCCTGGTCCTGGCCAGCGTGACCGGGGCCGTAGCGGCGCTGGTCGCCGCCGTGCTCACGATCCTCCTGGCCGAGCGAGCAGCCACCGCCGTCATCGGCCTGGGCATGGTCATCGGCGCAGCCGTGCTCGCGCTCTATCCGTTGCTGGTGGCCTACACCAACGATCGCATCGAGCCCGAACAGCGCGTCGGCGCGGGCAGCAGCCTGATCATGCTCTACGGCTCGGGCGCCATCGTGGGGCCGCTGATCACGGGACCGGCGATGGAAGCGCTGGGACCGAGCGGCTTCTTCTGGCTCCTGTTCGCGATTCTCGGCGGCCTCGGCGCCTACACCTACTGGCGCATCCGCCGCGGTCGTCCGCTGAAAATCGAGGAACAGACCCATGCGCCGCAGCTGCCGGGACGGACCCTGTCACTGATCCCTGCGTGGATCGATACCCTTACGCGGAGCAGGCGACCGCGAACGCACAGAAACGCCGCGCCAGCGGCGGCCGGCACAGCCGTCGAGGAGAGTGCGAAGAGTACGACGGAGGCCAACGATGGGCGCGAGTGATCCAGGCACCGTTGGCATCATCTATACCGGCGGCACCTTCGGCATGGTCCCATCCGAACACGGCTATCAACCCTCGAACGACCTCCCTGCGCGTGTCGACGCCGCCCTGGCCGAGGGAACGCACGATGCGCTGCCGGCGCTCCGCTGGCTCGAGCACGATGCCGGACCACCGATCAACAGTTCCGACATCACGCCCGCGTTCTGGTATCGCCTGGCCGAGACCATCCGCGCCCACCGCGACGTGCACCGCGGCTTCGTGATCATCCACGGCACCGACACACTCGCCTACACCGGTGCCGCGCTCTCCTTCCTCCTCGCCGATCTGGACCGCCCCGTGATCGTCACCGGCGCCCGCGCCCCGCTTGGCGAGAACAACAGCGATGCGCTGGCCAATCTGGCCGGCGCCCTGCAGGCCGCCGCCGACGGCGAGCGCTGCGAATGCCTGGTCGCCTTCGCCGGACGCCTGCTCCGGGCCAATCGCACCAGCAAACGGTATGGCAGCCGCGAACACGTCTTCGCCTCGCCGAATGAGGACCCCGTAGGCCACTTCGACAGCGGCCTGCAATGGACATCCGTGGCGCCACCGCCGGGGGGTGCCCTGCCTCGAGCCACAGAGCACACACGCGAGGTCGTGCTACTACCGATCTTTCCCGGCATCCGGGGCGATCTCGTTCGCGGGCTGGTCGATCGCGGCGTCGCGGCGATCCTGCTGGAGGCCTATCCGGCGGGGGTCGGCCCCGGCGGTGACGCCGACTTTGTCGACGCGATCCGCGCGGCCACACACGCCGGCGTCCTCGTCGCCGCCGTCCCCCAGAGCCAGCACGGCAGCATCCAGCTCGGCCGCTACGCGAGTAGCACGCCCCTCGCCGAGGCCGGCATCCTCACGGGCGGCGACATGACGCGCGAAGCCGCCCTCGCCAAACTGCACTGGCTGCTCGGCACAGGCCTCGATCCGGATGCCGTCGCCCGGCGATTCATGCAGAATCTGCGGGGCGAGCTGGCTGCACCGGTGTAGCGACACCCGCTGGAAGCCGCCAGGGCGTTCACTCGGACCACAACGACGGAGGCCCCCGATGGACTTCCCCAACGAGATGATGCGACGCAATCGCGCCTGGGCCGAGCGCATGCGCGAGGAGGACCCCGGGTTCTTCGATCGCCTCGCGGCCCAACAGGCCCCTGAAGTCCTCTGGATCGGCTGCTCCGATTCGCGGGTCTCCGCCGACCAGATCAGCGGACTCATGCCCGGCGAGGTCTTTGTCCACCGCAACATCGCCAACCTGGTGATCCACACCGACATGAACTGTCAGTCGGTGATCCAGTTCGCGGTCGAGGCGCTGCGTGTCAAGCACATCATCGTCTGCGGCCACTACGGTTGCGGCGGCATCAAGGCCGCCATGGAATCCCGGGACTACGGACTGCTGCAGAACTGGCTGCGCAACATCAAGGATGTCTGCAGCCACCACGAAGCGGAGATCGAGGGCCTCAGCGGGGAACAGGCGCGTGTCGATCGCCTCTGCGAACTCAACGTCCAGGCGCAGGTGCGCAATCTCGCGCACACGGCGACGGTGCAGAACGCCTGGGCCGCAGGCCAGGCGCTACACATCCATGGCTGGATCTACAGCATCCGGGATGGGCTACTGCACGATCTCGAGGTCGATCTGTCGGATGTCGCTCACGTGCCCGCGATCTATCGCACCGCATGACCGGCCGTCCAACGGCCGGTCGCGTGGGGGTTTACCCACTGCCGTAACCGCTATATATTGGGACTGTCCTTAGCGGCGCTGTCACATGTAGCGCCTCGCGAGGGGAACACCGGTGAGAATCCGGGGCTGTCGCGCAACGGTGTGACGGGGCTGAAGGCCACCGTCGAGCCCGAGTACCTCAGAAGGACTCGCCCGGCCATGACCGGGCCAACCCGGAGCCTTCGCGTCAAAGGTCCGGGGCTGGAAGCCGTCTCCGCGGATGGGTCCGCGAAACACCTTCGAGTCGGCCTCCCTGCCCTATCTCCTGCGCGTCGGTTCCTCCCGTTCCACGGATGTCGAGGAGGAATCATGAATCATCCATCGAGAGATCACAGCGGCACCGCCAGCCGCGCCCGGCAACGCGTTGACGTCGCCCGTTGCGCCACGTCTCCCGGCAACGCGGCTGCAGCGTCCGACCCGGATGGCTTCGACGGGCGCTCGGTCGCACCACCGAAGACCAGCCAGGGGTTACCGCACAACTCGATCCACCAGACGCCACCCGTCGGCAATACCACGGCCATGGGCGCCACACAGGCACGCATCGCCGACTGGATCCTGGAGCTCGAGCGGCTCGACCATAACGGCCTCTGCGTGCTATTGGCGATCCACTATCTGCACAGCGCCGAGCGGCGGACCCAGTGGCTCGATCGCAGCGAAGTCTGCCGTGCCGCGAACGTCGACCAACCCACACTGACCCGCGTCCTCGAGCGACTCCAGGACCGCGGCGTGATCCATGTCGCGCGCCACCCCCGTAAGCCTGGATGGGCGCGCTACCTGCTCGTGGTCCAGTAAGTACCCGCTGTGAATCATCGGCCCGGCACCGCTCACGTCGCCTGCTCCAGAATCGTGCGCATGTGCCGGGCCGGCAGCGAACAGTGCCCCTCCCCGGGGCGGAAGCGCCAGGGCGGCCAGCTCGACCTCGCTCGCGGCTGACGGGAAACCGTGGCACTAGCGCCAGGGTACCCCCGCCGGATCGCCGGCCGTGCGCCATGCCAGCCAGCCCCGTCCGCCAGCCGCAGATGGGCGCGCGCCCACTTCGCATCCCCGATCATAGGCTTCCCACACCCCTTTCATACGCCGGACTGAGGCGCGTGGCCTGCCGATGAGACGGACCGTCACAAGCGTCACCCGTCGCCACAGCCCTTGCAGGGCCGCACCGCACATTCTATGTTTGCGCCACCACTTTATCCGAAGGGGAATCTCATGAATCGACGCAAGTTTCTCAAAGGGGCCGGTCTGGGTGGCGCCGCTGCCGCGGCCAGCGCCGTGTACTCGCCGAACGTCATCGCCAGCAACCGCACCTTCCGTCTCGAGATGGTCACCTCGTGGCCCGCTGCACTGGAGAACCTCTACGGCACGGCCCAGTATTTCGCGCGCCGCATCGAGGAGATAACCGATGGCGATGTCTCGGTCAGGACCTATCCCGGCGGCGCCGAGGTGGGTCCCTTCGAGGTCTACGATGCCGTCTCGTCGGGCGCCTTCCCCTGCTGCCACACCGCGCCCTACTACTTCATCGGCAACACGCCGGCCCACGGTTTCTACACCGCCATCCCCTTCGGTCTGACGCTGGAGGAACAGAATGCCTGGCTGACGGTTGGCGGCGGCCAGGAACTCTGGGACGAACTCAATGAACGCGACAACCTGATCGCCTTCCCCGGGGGCAACACGGGCGCCCAGACCGGCGGCTGGTTCAACAAGGAGATCAACTCGACGGAGGATCTCCAGGGGCTGCGCATGCGCTTCCCCGGCCACGGCGGGCGGGTGATGAGCAAGGCCGGCGTGAACATCCAGCAACTGCCCGGCGGCGAGGTCTTTACCGCGATGGATCGGGGCGCACTCGACGCGGCCGAGTGGGTCGGTCCCGACGACGATATGACGCTCCAGATGCATCAGGTAGCGAAATACTACTACATGCCGAGCTGGGCCGAACCGAGTGCCATGCTGGGCTTCTACTTCAACAAGGATGTCTGGAACGAGTTCCCCGCCGACATCCAGGCGCAGATCAAGGCCTGCTGCGCCGAAAGCGACAAGTGGATGACCGCTCGCTATCAGTCCCGCAACCCGGTGGCACTGGAGGAACTCAAGGGCCACGGTGTCGAGGTCCGCAGCTTCCCCGAGGAGGTGCTCAAGGCCTTCGAGGAGGGCGCGCGGGAGGTCCACGAAGAGGACATGGAAGACGAGCAATACGCCCGCATCTACGACGAGTGGAGCCAGTTCCGCGACAAGGTTCAGGGCTGGAACCGGGAGACCACCTACCGCTATCGGCGCTTCATCTTCCGCGACGCATAGCCTCCAGCAGCCCGGTTCGCGGTGCGGCTTCGGCCGCGACCGGGCTCTCCCCCCCCTTCGCCCCCTCGGCGCCTGCCCGGACGGCCGGCCGCAAGCCCCGCTGCCGATACGGACGCTTGGCGCCCTAGCCTACCTCCATCAGGTATCGGCGATACTCGGCAGCCAGGTCACCAGCCCGGGGAAGATGACCAGGACGCCCAGCATCAACAATTGGATCGCGATGAAGGGCAGGATGCCGCGATAGATCTCACTGGTACGGATCTCCGCGGGCGCCGCCCCACGCAGATAGAACAGCGAGAAGCCGAAGGGCGGGGTCAGGAACGAGGTCTGCAGATTCATCGCCAGCAATACCCCGAACCAGACCGGATCGATGCCGAGCGTGATGGCGACCGGCGCCACCAGCGGCACCACGATGAAGGTGATCTCGATGAAGTCGAGGAAGAAGCCGAGCACAAAGACCGTAAGCATCACGACGACGAGAAAGCCAGCCGTGCCACCGGGCAGATCACTGAGGAAGTCCTCGACGAGCCAGGTGCCGCCCATCGCGCTGAACACGGTGGCGAAGGCCGTCGCCCCCACGAGGACGATGAAGACCATGCTCGTCAGGCGCACCGTCGTGTCCGCCGCCCCCTGCAGCGAGGCGAGGTTCAAGCGCCGCTTGAGCAGGGCCAGGATCACCGCGCCCAATGCACCCATCGCACCGGCCTCGGTGGGCGTCGCAATGCCGAAGAAGATGGTGCCGAGCACCGCGCCGACGAGCAGGAACGGCGGAATCAGGCTGGCGATGATGGCGCCGAACAGGCTACCCACGGAGAACTCGCGTTCGGCCGCCGGCAAAGCGGGCGCCGCGCCGGGCCGAATCCAGGCGAGCAGCGCGATCCAGGCGATGTAGAGCGATGCGAGCACAAGGCCGGGGAAGAAGGCGCCGAGGAAGAGATCACCGACATTGGCGCCCATTTGGTCGCCCAGGATGATCAGGATGATGCTCGGTGGGATAACCTGCCCCAACGTGCCGCTCGCCGCCACCGTGCCGGCCGCCAGGGTGTGGTCGTAGTGGTATTTCATCATCACGGGCAACGCGAGCACGGCCATCGTGACCACGGAGGCGCCGACCACGCCGGTCGTCGCCGCAAGCAGCGTGCCGACCAGCACCACCGAGATTGCGACGCCACCGCGCAGGTTCCCGAACAGACGCCCCATCGTGCGTAGCAGGTCCTCGGCCAGTCCCGAACGCTCGAGCATCGCCCCCATGAAAATGAAGAACGGCACCGCGACCAGCGTGTAGTTGTCCATCACGGAGCCGTAGAGGCGGTGCGGCAGGACAGCGAGACGCTGGAAGCTGAAGATCGGCTCCCACGGCAGGGGGAGACCGAGCAGGGCCGGCAGCAGATCGCTGGCGAACAGGGTAAAGAGCACCGCTGTGCCGCCCAGCGCGAAGGCCACCGGATAGCCGCTGAGCAGTAGCACCAGCAGCACGACGAACATGCCGAGGGCGATGAACTCCATGTCAGCCCGCCTCCCCGTCGCCGGCCCCGTGCGCCAATCGGCGCAGCCGGTCAACGCGCTTGATGATCTCGCTGACCGCCTGCAACAGCAGCAGGACGAACGCGATCAGGATCACCGTCTTGATCGGATAGAGGGGCAGTCCATCCGGGTGGGGGCTGACCTGCAGCCGTGACCACGCACGCATCACATAGTCCCAGGCAAACCAGAGCATGAGCAGGCAGAAGGGGATCAGCAGCAGCGCATGACCGACGATGTCGATCCACAAGCGCAGGCGCTGCGGCAGACTGACATTGAGGATATCGACGCGGATGTGGCCATCGCGCGCCAGCAGGCCGGCGGCCGCTAGCAGGAAGATGAGGTTGTAGGCCTGGGTCTGCGCCTCAAGCAGGGCGTTGCTGCTGAGCTGCATGCCGATCTGTGCGCCGAGATAGCGACCCACCACGTTGATGACGCCGAGGACGATCAACGCCACCACGACCCATCGCAACCCACGCATGAGCAGGTCGCTGAATCCGTCAATCAGGCGGCTGAATTGCAGTAGGTAGTGCATCTTCCGGCCATTTCCCGGGTCTGGCCACGCCGTTGGCGACGGGACGCGCAAGCAGGGACAGACGCGGGAGTATGGCCAAGCCCTCGACTGCGAACAAGGGCACACTAGCGCCGCCCAGCGAATCAGCGCCGGAGGATGGCCCACCACTGGGCGATGTTCACCAGGCTCATCAGCGCGGCCGCGACATAGGTCAGGGCCGCCGCACGCAGGATGCGCCGCGCGTGCGGCGGGTCCACCGCATAGAGATACCCGCTGCGCTCGAGCATGGGCAGGGCGCGGGCGAAACTGGCATCGAACTCGGTCGGCAGAGTGATCAGATGCACCAGGGTTGAGGATCCCAGACTGAGGAGTCCGCCCGCGAGCGTGAGCAGGCCCATGCCGGGCACGCGCGTGACCATGCCGACAAAGGGTGACGCCATCAACAGCCCCGCCCCGAGCCGCTGCAAGGGCCTGATGGCGCCGATCAGCCGGGTGCGGGCACGCAAGGGCGCGTAACCGTCGCGGTCCTGGATCGCGTGGCCGACTTCATGGGCCGCCACCGTGATCGCGCTCAGCGAGCGACCATCGAATCGCTCCCGGGCGAGACGCACCGCCTTCTCACCCGGGTCGTAATGATCCCCGCTCGCCGTCGCCTCGACGCGTACCTGCCGCAGGCCGTGCGCATCGAGCAGCTCGCGCGCGAGCTCCGCCCCCGTGACCCGGTAGCGCGCTTCCGGTTGCGAGTAGCGCTGGAGCACCCGCTGGACCCAGAGGCCCGGCCCCACGACCACGCCAAGCAGCAGCAGTGCCAGCAGGAGGAAATGCATGCGTCGGCTCAGGCCTGCTCGGTGACCGCCGCGTGCAGCCGCGACCAGTCGAAACGGGGACCCGGATCCGGTTTGCGTCCGCGCGGCCGTGCCACGTGCTCGTGGCCGAGAATGCATTCCGGATCGATCGCGTACAACCGCATCAATTCCCGGGTCAAGCGGGCGAGCGCCGTATACTGCGATGCCGTAAAACCCGAGTCGTGGGTTGCGATCAGCGAGATACCGACACAGAACTCATTGCATCCCTCGCGGCCATGCATCGCACTGACCCCCGCGTGCCAGGCAACCCGCGGGAGTGGCACCAGCTCGCGGATGCCGCCGTGACGGCCGATCAGGAAGTGGTAGGAGCCGAACTGGCGCTCGGCCGGGGCAAAGTCGAAAGCCGTGCGCGCGCTCGCCGGCCGGTTGAGGTCGACGAGCAGGGCTCGCACAGTGGCAGGCGAAAAACGCCGTGCGTGGTCGACGTTGACGGCGGAGACGTAGTGCACAACGATCCCGGAGACCTCCGCGAGGTCACGCTCGGCATGACAGAAGGCGGGGAGCGGGTCGCGAATGATGGGCAGATCCATGGCTTGCGAGTCTAGAAAGCTGCGGCGCCAAAGTCGATCACCCTACCCGCCCGCCGCGTGAGCCGGCACTGACGATCGTGCCCCTCGAGCGCTTGCACGGCGCGACGGACGGTGCCCTATACCCCGCATTTCGGAGCTACACTGCCGCCCCATGCGCGACCTCTACGACCGTCTTCGCCACCGCCTGCGGCGCCTGCCACGCACAGGGATGCCGGACGGGTTGCTGCGCCTGCTGGCGTCGCTGTCGATCCCCGGCGTGCTGCTAGCAACGCTGTTCTTCGCCGCGTCCCTGACACCGAGCCTGCTGCCGCGCCCCTACGCCCTGCAGGGCGTCCTTTCCGGGCTGTCGCTCGCCGCGGGCTATGCCATCGGGGTCATGGGCCAGTGGTTGTGGGACTACCTCGAGCTCCCCTCACTGGGAGCGCGCGTCCACCGCATCGTGGTCGTGATCGCGGGCGCAATCTGCGCCGCCATCGCCCTCGTCTATCTCTGGCGCGCCTCAGAGTGGCAGAACTCCGTGCGCGTGCTCATGGAGCTCGAGCCCGTGGACAGCGCCCACCCCTTTCGGGTCGGGCTGATCGCGCTGCTCGTCTTCCTGCTCCTGTTCGCACTCGCACGCCTGTTCGGGCTCATCCTGCACGCCGTCTCCCGGCGTCTACGGCGCTGGATCCCGCGCCGGATCGCGAATGTCGTCGGCGCCCTCGTCGCCATCACGCTGTTCTGGTCGGTGATCGACGGCATCTTCCTCAGTTATTCGCTGCGCTCGATGGATCGATCCTTTCAACAGGTCGATGCCCGCATCGAGCCGGAGGTGGAGAAACCGACCGCCCCCCAACGCACGGGCAGCGACGCCTCGCTCGTCTCGTGGGAGGATCTCGGCCGCCCCGGGCGCAACTTCATCGACTCGATGCCGAGCGCCGACGAGATCGCCGCCTTCAGCGGCGAGCGCGCACAGGATCCGGTGCGCGTCTACGTCGGCCTGAACTCGGACGACACCATCGAGGCGCGCGCCCGGCGCGCGCTCGACGAACTCAAGCGCACCGATGCCTTCGAGCGCTCGACGCTGATCCTGCTGACACCGACCGGCCGCGGCTGGATCGACAACGGGGCGATCGACACGGTCGAGTACCTCCACCACGGCGACATCGCCAGTGTGGCCGTGCAATATTCCTATCTGCCGAGCTGGCTGTCGCTGATGGCCGAGCCGGAGTATGGCGCCGACACCGCCGAGGCGCTCTTTGCCGCCGTCTACGGCTACTGGCGCGAGCTCCCCGCCGACGAACGCCCCGATCTCTACCTGCACGGTCTCAGCCTCGGTGCATTGAATTCGGAGCGCGCCGCCGACCTCTACGACATCATCGGCGACCCCTTCTCCGGTGCATTGTGGAGCGGGCCGCCCTTTCGCAGCGCGACCTGGCGCGACATTACGCGCCAGCGCCAACCCGACTCGCCGGCGTGGCTGCCACACTTTCGCGACGGCTCGATCGTGCGCTTCACCAACCAGCACGACCATCTCGACATCCCGGGTGCCGAGTGGGGGCCGATGCGCATCGTCTACCTGCAGTACGCGAGCGACCCGATCACCTTCTTCGAACCGGAAGCGCTCTACCGCCAGCCGGCGTGGATGGAAGAGCCGCGCGGGCCCGATGTCTCACCCGAGCTGCGCTGGTACCCCGTGGTGACCATGCTGCAGCTCGCCATCGACATCATCGCCGCCGACAACGCGCCCATGGGTTATGGCCACGTCTTCGCCCCGGAACACTACATCGACGCGTGGCTCGCGGTCACCGACCCGCCCGGCTGGTCTGAGGGCGAGATTGAGGCGCTGAAGGCCTATCAGCGCGAGCGTCGCCAGCCCACCGCGGATGCCCCCGAGTGACGATGGATCCACCCCGGTGCACACCGCTGTCGGGACCCGCGCCGGGCCTGTATCCTCCTGCCCCGCGTGGGCATGAGCGACCCACTGCAGGAGCCACACCAGCCAATAGCAGAGGATGACGGACCATGGCGGCAACCGAGCACTACGGCATCATCAATCCCCAGCCCTACATGGAATCGGCCCTCGACGCCCTCGGCGACGACCTCACCGTCCACCGGATCGAGGCGCGGACCTGGCAGCCCGCCGAGATCGCGGCGATCGCCGATGACTGCCGCGAGCGCGGCATCCGCGCCGTCGGCGGCTTTGCCCAGAAGGACGCCTTTCACCACATCCTGATCAACGAACACCTGGGCAACCCGGTGCCGTCGCGCATCGCCTTCTTCTACTGCATGAACAAGTACCTGATGCGCACGCTGGAGCACAATCCCTTCTTCTTCGCCCCGGTTGACCCGATCGCCGATTCGGACGACGAGATCCTCGCGCGCATCCCCGATGACGAATGGCCGTTCATGCTGAAGAACACCTCGCTGTCGCTGGGGCGCGGCATCTTCAAGATCACCGACGCCGACAAACTGCGCCACGTCCTGGCCGCCTACCGCGAGGACTGGGAGCTGCAGAACCTGATTGCCAGCCAGGCGGCGTCCTACCTCGACGGCGTCGATCCCGAGTCGATCCCGGACGTCGCCCCGCCTTTCGTCGCCGAGCATTATGTCGACATCAATGAGTGCATCGAGTACTGCTACGAGGGCTATATCACCGCCGACGGTCGTATCGTCCACTACGCGCTGACCGAAGAGATCTACTTCTCCGACCATCAGGCCCTCGGCTACATCACCCCGCCCGTGTCGATCACGCGCGAGATGGCCGATCGTATCGAGGCCTGGGTCGAGGGCTACATGGCGCGCCTGGTCGAGCTGGGCTACCGCAACCAGTTCTTCAACCTGGAGTTCTGGATCATGCCGGACGGCGACATCAACCTCACCGAGATCAATCCGCGCGCGGCACACTCGTATCACTACAACTACCTCTACTCGTTCGGCAACCGGCTCTACGCGGACAACCTGCGCCTGGCCGCAGGGGACGTGCCCGGCGAGGACACGCCGTGGCAGAAGTGGCGTGCCGGCGAACACAGCCGCTACACCCTGATCGTGCTGATCACGGGCCAGGAGACGGGCCGGGTGCACGAGATCCTCGACTACGACTTCGTGCAGCGCCTCGAGGAGGCCGAGGGGATCCTCATCCGCCATACCAAGGAGCCCGACGAGGAGATCCGCGAGGGCGACCTCACCGCCGCCGGCGTGATGCTGCTGCAGCTCTGGATCACCGGCGAGACGCTGCCCGAGGTCATCCGCCGCGAGCGCGAGATCCGCAGCCGGATCTACCGCAATCCCCAGGAGGATGTCGACTATCCCCCCTACTGGCAACTGTGAGCCGCGGCCGGGCGCGGCCGAGCGCGCCCGGCCGGCTTGACCCGCATCGTCTGGCGACGCATTCTCCCCGTTGCGTTCAATTTTCTTGACAGTTGGCCCGTCCAGAACGATCCGGGAGATCACCGATGTCACATGAGGAACTCCTGCAACGCCACCGCCAGGTCATGCCTTCCTGGCTCGCCCTGTACTACGACAATCCGATCGAACTGGTCAGCGGACAGGGGCGCCACGTCACCGACCGCGAAGGCCGCGAATATCTCGACTTCTTCGGCGGCATCCTGACCACAATGACGGCGCACGCCCTGCCCGACGTCGTCGAGGCGGTGCAGGAACAGGCCGCGCGCATCCTGCACACTTCCACCCTCTACTTGTGCGAATCCCAGGTCGCCCTCGCCGAGGAGATCGCGCGCCTGTGCCCCTGGCCTGACACCAAGGTCTTCTTCACCACCTCGGGGACGGAGGCGAACGAGGCCGCGCTGCTGCTGGCCAGCACCGCCCGGCGCAGCAACCAGGTGCTCGCGCTGCGCAATTCCTACCACGGCCGCTCGTTCGCCACGATGGCGATTACCGGCAATCGCGGCTGGTCCGCTTCCAGCCTGTCGCCGGTGAACGTCTCCTACGTCCACGGCGGCTTCCGTTTCCGCAGCCCGTTCGCCGATCGCGACGACGCGGGCTTCATCGCCGCCTGTGTCGATGACCTGGAGAACATCCTGGCGACGACGACGGCCGGCGACGTCGCCTGCCTCATTGCCGAGCCGATCCAGGGCGTCGGCGGCTTCACCCACCCGCCGGACGGCCTCCTCGCCGAGTTCCGCAAGGTACTCGACGCCCACGGCATCCTGCTGATCGCCGACGAGGTCCAGACGGGCTGGGGCCGCACCGGCGAGACCTTCTGGGGCTACGAGGCCCACGGCGTCACGCCGGACATGATCACGTTCGCCAAGGGCATCGGCAACGGCCTGTCGCTCGCCGGTGTCGCCGCCCCCGCGCACCTGATGGACAACCTGCCGGCGAACTCGATCTCGACCTTCGGCGGCAACCCGCTGGCCACAGCCGGCGGTCTGGCGAACCTGCGCTACGTCCTCAACAACGACCTGCAGGGCAATGCCCGGGCGCGTGGCGAGCAGCTCTTCGCTCGCGTGCGCGAGGCCGTGGGCGATCTGCCGATGATCGGCGACATCCGTGGCAAGGGGCTGATGCTGGGCCTCGACCTGGTCAAGCCGGGGACGACCGAGCCCGACCCCGCCGCGGCCGGGCAAGTGCTCGAGGCCGCACGGGAGGCGGGTCTGCTTATCGGCAAGGGGGGCCTCTACGGCAACGTGTTGCGCGTGGCACCGCTGCTCACGGTCACCGAGGAGGAGATCGAACAGGGCGCGGATACGCTCATCGCCGCACTGCGCCGGGTCGCCGGTGTGGAGACCGCACCGTCGAGTTCAGCTACGGCCTGAACAGGGGGTGACCGGGTCGGGCGTTCAACGCCCGGCCCGGCGCCTAGAGCGCCTCCTCGTCGGCGACGAGCGTGACCTCCTCGACGCGGATCGATCGGCCTTCGTCGGGGCTGTAGGAGAACATCCCCCGCACCCGGACCTGTTCGCCGACATGGTCGGCAACGCGCTCGCCAGGCTCGATACCGACGCGGTTGAAGTCATCATCCTCGACCCAGAAGTGGCGCGGATCCTCGATCATCGCAACGCGCCCCTCGACCACGACGGTACGGCCGTCGTAGCTCGCCTGCCGATCGGAGAGCTCGGCCAGCGAAACCGCATCGGAGTCGGCACAGGCCGGCGCGAAG
>SLKC01000017.1 GCA_007134775.1 Ectothiorhodospiraceae bacterium
TCGAAGGCTACGAGGGCATCATCGAGGCGAAGGACGGCGATGAGCGCGTGCGCCTGCTGCTCGACCTGGTCAACCGCAACGCCATCGCCACGCTCAGTGCGCACCAGCTCACGCGCGTGGGTACCTGAAGCCACCTTGTCACTCCAGAGCGCCGATTCATGAGCACCACCACGCTACCGGCGGCAGAGCACAGCCTGCGGCTGCGCGTGGCCGGCGGCGTCGGCTTCACCGGTATCGTCCTCATCTTCCTCCTCGGCCTGCGCAGCCCGACGGCCATGTACCTCGGCATGTTCCTCGTGCTGGTCGCACTCGTGGTCGCCGCCGACCGTGCCCTGCCGGTACTGCTGCGCGAGCCGCTGTTCTGGCTCGTGGTGGTCCTCTTTGCCTGGGTGCTGCTGCGTGGCTGGGTCGACCTGGCCACCGCGGATGCCCGCGGTCTGGAGCCCGATGCTCGCGCGGTCTGGCACCACGCACGCTTCACGCCCCTGCTGCCCTTGCTGTTCGCGCTCTGGGTGGCCGCCTGGTGGCACTGGCGCTACATCCTGCTGCTGCTGGTTGGGCTCGCTTTCGTTGTCTACATGGTCGACAACTGGGATCGCCTGCTCTACGGCCTGCCGGGGGGCGGGCGGCCCTTCGCCTCGGCGTTTGGTGAAGCCGGCATCATGTCCGCCACGGTCCTCTTTCTGGCGGCCGCCGCGACGGTCGGCTTCTGGCGCTCGGGCGATGGCTACCGACCGGCCGTGCGCTGGATCCTGGTCGGCCTCGGCGCGGCCCTGACCCTGTTCGCCGGGTTTGTCTTCCTCGCCGCCCAGGCGCGGGCCGCCTGGCTGGCGATGCTGGGTACGCTGCTGGTGCTGGCCGTCCTGGGTGCCTGGTTCCTGTGGCAACACGCCGATCCGCGCCAGCAGCGCATCGCGCTCATGCTCACCGGTGGTAGCCTCGCCACCATCGCGGTGGCCATCGCCTTCTCCTGGGAGGTGCTGTCGAACCGTCTGATGCAGGATACCGAGACCATTGCCATCCTGCTCGAGGGCGATGTCGCCCAGGAGGATGTCCCCGGTGGCTCGTTCGGCGATCGCTACCGCATGTTCCGCCAGGCGCTGATCGACATCCGCGAAAACCCGCTCTGGGGTGTCGGCCCCGGCTCGGTGCGCGACATGCTGCACGAGATCTGGGGCAAGGATCGCGGTGGCTCCGGTAACTACCACAGCACCTGGCTCAACCTGCTGGTCGCCCTGGGCATCCCGTGGACGATTCTCTGGGTCACGGCGCATGTCTGGGCGGTCTGGCGTGCTGCCCGCGAGTTGATTGTGCAGGATCGCGAGATCTTCCTGGCACTCGCCCTCGTCGGCGCCGCGATGGCCCACTTCGGCACGCTCACCTTCCAGGGCGCCCGGTTGTGGAGCGTGCAGGGCAGTGCGCTGTATCTCGTGCTGATGACACTGATCTGTGCCGTGCTCCTGCGCGCCGCGGTGCGTCGACACGGCGTAGCCGCCGGCTGAGGGCTGCCCGGCCCGGGAGCAGGGCGCCCGCGGGCAGCGGCAATCGCCCGTACCCGCCGGGTGCGTTGCTATACTCCGCGCTCATTGTTCATGGGGGGAAGGCCTTGGTCTCAGCCCTGCTGCAGGCAAGGGAAGAATCGTCGCTGCGGCTCCGCATCGCCGGCGGCTGCGGCATCACCGGGCTGGCCCTGATGTTCGCCCTGGGCCTGCGCAGTCCTACGGCGATGTACGCTGGCCTGTTCCTGACGCTGCTGGGGCTGGTGGTGGCCGCGGATCGCGCGCTGCCCGCCTTGCTGCGCGAGCCCCTGTTCTGGGCCGCGATCGTGCTCTTCACCTGGGTGCTCGTGCGGGGCTGGATCGACCTCGAGACCGCGACGGCACGCGGCCTCGAGCCGGATGATCGCGCGGTCTGGCACCACGCGCGCTTCACGCTCCTGCTGCCACTGGTGCTCGCCTTCTGGCTGGCCGCATTCTGGCGCCATCGCCACTTCCTGCTGGTGCTGATCGGCGTGTCCGCGCTGGTCTATGTCGTCAATGACTGGGATCGGCTCATGCGCGGCCTGCCGGGTGGCGAGTCCCCCTTCAGCTCCGCGTTCGGCGAGGCAGGCATCATCGCCGCCACCGTCTTCTTCCTCACGGGGGCGACCGCCATCGATGTCTGGCGTTGCCCATGCGACTTTCGGCCGGCCACCCGCATCGGGCTCCTCATCGCCGCCGGCGCGTTGACCCTGTTCGCCCTGGCCGTGTTCTTTGCCGCGCAGGCCCGTGCAGCCTGGCTCGCCATGATCGTCACGCTGCTGCTGCTCGGTCTGTGGGGTGGCTGGTTTCTCCTGCGCCACGCCGACCGCCGGCAACGGCGCACGGCACTCATGGCGGTCGGCGGCGGTCTGGCGTTGTTCGGGGTCTTTGTCGTGCTGTCGTGGGACATCCTCTCCAGCCGCTTGCTGCGTGATACGGAGACGATTGCTGTGCTGCTCGCGGGTAACGTCGAACAGGACGACGTGCCCGGTGGGTCGTTCGGCGCCCGCTACCGCATGTTCCGCCAGGCGTTGATCGACATCGGCCAGAATCCGCTTTGGGGCGTGGGCCCGGGCTCCGTGCGCGACATGCTGCACGAGATTTGGGGCCAGCCGCGCGGCGGCTCGGGCAACTATCACAGCACCTGGCTCAATCTACTGGTTGCCATGGGCATTCCCTGGACGGTGTTCTGGCTCGGGCTGCATCTGTGGGCGGTCGCGCGTTGCGTGCGCTGGCTCGTTGCCCAGCGCGAGGCTGTACTCGCAGTCGGTTTGCTGGGGGCCTTCCTCGTCCACTTCGGCACCCTCACGTTCCAGGGCGCCCGGTTGTGGAGCGTGCAGGGCAGTGCGCTGTATCTCATCCTCATGACCGTCATTTGTGCCGTACTGCTGCGGGAGGCCATGGACCGCCGCCTGCAGCGGGCCGCGGCCTGACGCCGGAAGGGGCACCCGCATGTTCGCCACCTGGCGCAAGGCGATGCAGCTGCTCTCGGCGCGCGAACGGCGCCAGGGCGCGCTCGTGCTGGCGATGGTCATGGTCATGGCGGTCGTGGAAATGGCTGGTGTGGCCTCGGTGATGCCCTTTCTGGCGGTGCTGGGCAACCCCGATCTGGTCGAGACCAACCCGGTCCTCGCCACGCTCTACAGCGCGCTTGGCTTCACGGATACGCAAACCTTCCTGTTCGCGCTCGGCATTGCCGCCTTCTGCCTGGTCATCGGTGCGGCGGCCGTGCGTACGGTCACGCTCTACCTGATCTACCGCTTCACCCAGATGCGCCGTCACAGCGTCGGCCAGAAGCTGCTCGAAACCTACCTCCGTCAGCCCTACGCGTTTTTCCTGCAGCGACACACCGGGGACCTCGCCAAGGGTATTCTCTCCGAGGTCGATCAACTCGTGGAGTTCGTCTTCCGGCCGGCGTTCGAGGTCATTGCCTACGCGGTGGTCGTGCTCGCGATCGTCACGCTGCTGGTCATCGTCGATCCCTGGCTGGCGCTGGTGGTCGCCACTGTCATCGGTGGCCTGTACGGCCTGACCTTCCTCGTGATCAAGGGCCTGCTCAGCCACATCGGGCGTGACCGCGCGCGTGCCAATCAGGAGCGCTTCACCATTGCCAGCGAGGCGCTCGGCGGCATCAAGAGCATCAAGCTGCTCGGCCGCGAACGCGCGTATCTGGATCGCTTCCGCGGGCCCTCGGTCCGCCAGGCGCGCCACCAGGCCACCAGCCGGATTCTGGTCGATGTGCCGAAGTACATCGTCGAAGCAGTGGGGTTCGGCGGCGTCATCCTGCTGACGCTGTTTCTCATGGCCACCGGCGGGGGGTTGGGCGAGATTCTGCCCATCCTCGGGCTCTACGCCTTCGCCGGCTACCGCATGATGCCGGCGGCACAGCGCATCTACGGCGGCATCGCCAAACTCCGCTTCGGGGCGGCGGCCGTGGAAGGCGTGCATCGGGATCTGTACCAGCGCGCGTCGCTCGCTGCGCTACCACAACGCGAACCGCCGGCGATGGCTCCGCGCGAGCAGATTCACCTGCGTGATCTCTCCTTCCACTACGAGGGTGCGGAAGCGCCCGCCCTGGAGCACATCGACCTGGTCATCCCGGTCGGCAGCTCGGTCGGGCTGGTCGGCAGTACCGGCGCGGGCAAGACCACGCTGGTCGATGTCCTTCTCGGCCTGCTGCGCCCGGACCGTGGCGCGCTGGTCGTCGATGACGTCGAGATCGACGATGAGCGACTGCGCGCGTGGCAGCGGGCGCTGGGTTACGTGCCACAGGACATCTTCCTCACCGATGCCAGCGTGGCCGAGAACATCGCGCTCGGGGTACCGGCGGACGAGGTGGATCACGAGCAGGTCAAGGCCTGCGCGCGCATGGCGCAGGTGCACGACTTCGTCGTTGGCGAACTGCCCGCGGGTTACGCCACCCAGGTCGGCGAGCGCGGCGTGCGCCTCTCCGGCGGGCAGCGCCAACGCCTCGGTATTGCCCGGGCGCTGTATCACGATCCGCCCGTCATCGTCTTCGATGAAGCGACCAGTGCTCTGGACAATGCCACCGAGGCGGCGGTCATGGAGGCTGTGGATCGCCTGAGTACGTCCAAGACGATCATCATGATCGCCCACCGTCTGACGACGGTGGCGGGGTGTGACAAGATCGTCCTGCTCGACGGTGGCCGCATTGTGGATCAGGGCACGGCGAGTGACCTCGCGGCACGCAGCGCCTACTTCCGGCAACTCTCCGCGGCTGCGGATCCATGAGCCGCAGGCATCGCCAGTGGGGCAGGGCCGCATGAAGGCGCGCCTTACGGATTGGCTGCAGCGCCTTCTGCGCGGGCGCGGCTACGCGCTGGTGCGCGTGCAGGGCGATGCGCAAGAACCCTGGCGGGGCGATCCCTGTGCGCTGCGTGCGCGGCTCGATGTGGTCCCGCGCACCGCCGTCATGCCGATTGCCATCGCCCGCGCCTCCACGCGACCGATCCTCGACGATGCCAATCCGCTCTATCGCGCGGCCCGTGAGGGACTCGGCGCAACCGATGCCGAGGCACGCCGCGAGCGCATCCACGCCTGCCTTGCCGCCGCAATAACCGCAGAGACGGCCACCACCGGGGCCGCCAAGCTCGGCCTGGCCCCCGGAAGCGTGCCGCGGCTCGACGCGGCACCGCCCTGGGTGAACTGGTACCCCTGGCACCGGGTCTCGCTCGAGCAGCGCATCGCCAGCACCAACGCGCAGATCCGCATCGACAACGCCAAGGGCGGCGTCACGCTGGATGGCTATGGTGGGGGTGGCTACGGCTCACGGGATGCACGCAGGGTGGCCGCCGAAACGCAGCGCCTGTGGCGATTGCTGGCCTCAATCGAGCGCCACGGCTACCGGCGCTCGGGCGGCGTCGATGCCGATATTGGCGGGCGCCTGCTCGTTGCGAGCAGTGGCGACTGCCGCTGGATGCTCGCGGGCGGCTACCACCGCCTGTCCGTGCTGGCAGCGCTCGGCCACGAGACCGTTCTCGTGCGCATCAAGGGCGTGATCCGCGAAGACGATGCGCCGCACTGGGCTGCGGTTACCGGTGGCGAATACCCGGAAGCGGCCGCACGCGAGGTGTTCCGCAACGTATTTCACGCGGGCGAGGTTTGAGGCCCACGCCTGCGCGCGGGCGTTTCAGGCGAGCGCCCGGAGCGCTTCGGGATCGCGTTCGGGGTCACGCCACAGCGTACCGAGTTCCTGATCCCACTCCTGCGGGTCGAACCGGATCCAGCCGCCACTCGGCGTCAGCGTCAACTCACCGAAGCGGATATGGGCGTCATCCAGGCAGTACAGGTCCACCCGCACGAACTCCAGCGATCGGCCCAGTTCCTCGGCGATCCGGCGCATTTCGTCGAGCGGCGTCGGCCGCGGAACGGGGGGCGCCTCCGGGTGGCGGTTGAGGCGCAGGCTGGCCCGGGTCCAGTCCGGCCAGTACACCGCCCGGCGATGGCCCTGATGCCGGTTCGTGTCCACCTGGATGAAGGCCGTGCGACCGTGGAAGACGAAAAACTTGTAGTCCAGCGGATAGCCGTGTGCCTGATCGCGCAACAGCGGCTCGACGATGAGGCGCCGGTCGATCTGCCCGTACCAGGATTCGTTGCTGCGCCAGCCGAAATCGCGCGCGAGCATGGCGCCGGCCCGGTGGCGAAAATCTTCGGGATCCAGCGCGCTCCGGTTCTCGACGAATTCCACGAACTCACGCCCGCTGCCATGCGTGGCCTTGCACACAAACGCCTCGGGCAGCGCCGCCAGGTCGACCTGTTCCGGCGTATCGGCGACCGCGAGCAGCGGCGTCAGGATCTCGTCACCCACGCGCTCGCGCACGTAGTCGCGCACACGATATTTGTCCGATACCTGGACGGCGTTGCGCGGTGGCGCAAACAGCTTGCGATGGGAGAGATGCTCGTTGAACGTGGTGGGTTCGTTCAGACTGGGTAGCGCGCCCTTGACGATGCCTGCGCGCAGATACTCATAGCCCGTGCGCCCCAGGCAGCGGCGCAATCCTCTCTGGACGGCGCCCTCCAGGGGCTTGCGCAGCGTTTGCAGGGCAGTCGCGGGCATCGTCTACCGTCTGTCCGGTGGGCGGGGATTTCCGGGCCGAGGCCGGACGCCACTTCCGTCCGTGTAGGGGCAAAGTCTAGCAGCAACGTGTCCCCCGCGTTACCGCGCGGCCGACCGTTGTGCGTGCCGTTGCATCGACCGACTTGTGGCGAATGGTACCATCGCTCGCCTCAGACGCGGGGGGCAGACCGAGGATGGCACAGCGCGGGGGATCCCGGCCCATCGTGATATTCATCCTGGGCTGGGGGCGCAGCGGAAGCACGATCCTGGACTCCTTGCTTGGCGCCGCGCCGGGCGTGGCGTCGCTGGGCGAGGCCATGTACCTGGCCCGGCGCGGATGGCTTGAGCAGCGCCTTTGCGGCTGTGGTATGTGCGTCCCCGAGTGCCCCATCTGGTCGGCGGTCGCCGGCGATCTCCAGCCGCAACTCGAGGCCCTGGGGGGGGCAGCGGGCGTCGAGCAACTCCGCCAACAGATCTGCGGGCGGAAATCGGTTTTGTGGCAGAGCCTTGCGCGTGCGCGCCCCTATGCCCGAGACGGAGCCTCGAGCAACGAGCGCGAGCGCCGCTATGCCCGCTTCCACGAGGCCTTCTACCGGCAGGCGAGTGAACGGCTCGGCGCAGGCGTGCTCATCGACTCCTCCAAGCATCCGGCCCATGCGGCGGCCATCGCCGGTGCGGGTGATCTACCCTGCCGCTTCGTCCACCTGGTGCGCGAGCCGCGTGCGGTGGCGCACTCCCTGAGCAAGCGCAAGGACATGCGCGACGGCAGCGGGCGTGAGCAGATGCGGCGCACCTTCGTGCGCGCGGCGCTGAGTTGGGTGCTGTTCAATCGCATCTGCCGCCGTATGGTCGCCGCGGACCCGCACGGCATCCGCCTGCGCTACGAGGACCTGTGCGCGCGGCCCCAGGCGTCGATCCAACAGCTGCTCGAGAGCGTGGCGCCCGGCCTCGCGCCGGTACCGATCACGGCCGAGGGGCGCGCCACACTGCCGGTCAACCACTCCATTTCCGGTAACCCCAGCCGCTTTCGTACCGGCGCGGTCGAGATCCGGCAGGACAACGCCTGGGCACAGGAGCAGCCGCCCTGGCAGCAGCGTCTGATTCGGGCGCTGACTCGCGCCGAGGCGCGACACTACGGCTACGTCTGAGCGCGCCAACGCGCCTCACCCACCACCCAGCGGTGCAGCCGGTCCGGCTGCCAGAAGATCGCCAGTACGATGAAGACCAGCACCGTGACCAGCGCGTACGCATCGATGTCGGCGAACAGCAGCCACACGCTGATCATGCCCAGCACCGCATGGAGCAGCAGCAGCCGCGCCTGCGCACACCGGGTGTGACCGGCGCCTTGGGCCCGGCGCAGTCGCAGCGTGGTCCGCAGCAGATGCCACCACGGCAGGCCCCAGAAGAGCACCGCCCCGACCAGCAGCGCCGGCAGCCCGCCGCGCACCAGCAACGACAGCGGCGTCGAGTGGGAGCCGACCGGAATGTTCGGCTCCGTCAGCCCTTCCGGGCGAAAACCCACACCGGTGAGGTACCCGGCCGCATCGAGCGCCTCGAATGAAGCGGCATAGACCCACACCCGCAGCTCGGTCGAGCCCGCGCGGCCCAGCCCCTCGCCCAGCAGCCACAGGGCCCCCAGCCCGGCGGCAACCAGAGCCCCGGCAAGGATCTGCTGCCAGCGGACCCCCGACGCCAGCAGATACGCAACCAGGCCCGCGCAGAGGCCGAGGTAGACCGAGCGCGACATCGACACCAGCGCCGCCGCGATGAACAGCGCGGCCAGCCACCCGAGGATGCGGCGGTCGTGCGCCGTGGTGCTGTCCCGTACCGTCAGCCCGTGCGCCAGCGCCGCCGCGGCCAGCAGCGGGATGATCAGCGTGGCCGCCATCGTCGTCATCCCGAGCAGTACCGGGCGACCCAGCGGGAGCGCGGGAAAGGAGTAGGGGTCGAGGATCTCGACAATCTGTGCCTCACCCAGCAGGCCGGGCAGCTCGCGGCCGGTGAGGGCGCCGAACAGGGTCGGCAGCTGCAAACCGGTGGCGGGCGCCGGCACGGCAAGCGGCAGCGCGATGGCACCTACGGCAACGAGGACGCCCAGCCGCGCCAGGTACCGTGGCCATGCCGGCGGCACGCCGCTGGTGGCAATGGCTTCCACCACCCGCACAACGGCCAGCCCGGTGGCCAGCAGCACGAGGTTATGCGCGGCGGCCAGGCCGCGCATCGTAGGTACGTCCCCGCGCAGGAGGGCCAGCAGCAGGCAGAACAACAGCCAGAGCACCAGCAGCGCCAGCAGCCATTGCCAGCGGTCGAGTGGCGGGCGCCGCACCGCCGGCAGCGCGAGTGCCAGGCCGCACAGCGCCAGCGGGTAGAGCAGCCAGTCGATGCCCAGCAGCCACCACGCCGGGCTCGCCACCAGTAGGCCGAACAGCACACGCGCCACCATCGGCGCTGGACTTGCGGGCATGATCGTGACGCGCCTCCCTCGCGATTGCCGGCGCAGCGTAGCAGACGGGCCGGCGTGCGCGCGCACCAGCAGGTATACTGAAAGATCCCTGTATCCGTGCCGGATGGACATGGCGCTGCCAGACTTCACAAGCAACGCTTCCACCAGCAGCCCCGGTGTCCACGACGCCGGTGCCCAGTCCGCCGCAGTCGGCTCGGCAGTCGGAGCCGACAACCGGGCACTGGCGGCACGCGTGCTGCAGTTTCTCGAGGCGCGGCGGCGCTCACGGACCGGTGAGCTGCCCGCGTTCGCCTGCCATGCCGATGGCCGGGAGAGCGAACTCTTCGGCCTGCTCGATCATGCCGCGGGGCGTTACATCGTCGGCGCAGCCGCCCCCAATGCGGACGATCCCGATGTGGATGATGCCGGGGCGTGGGCCGCGCTGGCCGATGCCGTCATCGCCGCCCAGGCCGAGGATGGCTGGTTCCGCTCGGGTGATGCCCAGGGGCATCACCCCCTGCATGTCACCGCCTATGCCCTCGGCGTGCTCGCACTGGCCGAGCGCCGGGGCGCCCGGACGCCATTCGCCCGGTTGCGGCCGATCAGCGGATTTCCCGAAATGGCGTACGCCGCGCTGCTGGGCCCCGAGGCGCTCTCGCTGCTGGATCGGATCCACTTCTGGCGCGGGTCGCACAAGGCCGGCGGTACCGCCGCCATCGTCGGCCAGTGCCATCAGGCCGGCGCTGCCGCCAATCTGCTCGGCATCGACGACGCCGATGCCTGGCTCGCCACCTGGGCCGAATGCTGGGATCGCGCCGCCGGTGCGGACGGCCTCTGGCGCTTCGGCTCACCGCTGCGCGAGTTGTTCTACATCCCCTACAGCTGGCGCCGCCATCGCGAGGCCTATGCCGTCATCGGCGGCGCGGCGCATATCTACTGGATCCACCACCGCCTCGGGCGCAACGTCGGCGCGCCGAGCGCCATGGCCGACTACATCCTCGCCCATGCCGGTGACCGCGCCATCTGCGAGGACACCCCCTACTGCCTCGACTTCGACCGCCTCTGCCTGCTCGAGCAGGCCCTGCCGCATCTGGGTGACGGGGCGCAGGCGCAGGCCGTGCGCGATCTGATCCAGCGCAGCAGCGCCGCCATCCGCGCCTACTGCCTCGGTCAGCCACCGAGCGCCTGGTTCGCCAGCTCGCACCGCCTGCCGGGCGCACTGGCCGCCATCGCGGTCGGTGAGCGTGTGGCCGCCATCGAGGCCCGGCGGGCCCCCGATCCGCCGCTCCGCGATCTACTCGCAACTGCCTGGTGGCTGTAGCGTGGGCGAGATGAACACGCCCGTGCGCGTCACGGTCGGCGGGGTGCCCGTGCACGCGGTCAGCCGTGATGGCCTCGCCGCGCGCTTCCGGCACGACGCACAGCACACGCCCGCGCAGCCCCGCCTCGTCTTCTCCATGAACGGCGAGGGCGTCTATCGCTACCATCGCCAGGCGGACTTCCGCGCCGCGATCGATGCGGCTGACCTCGTCCACGCCGATGGCATGTCCGTCGTGCGCGCCGGCAACCGCTACACCGAGGCCCGTTTCCCCGAGCGCGTCGCCACCACCGACTTCTTCCACGATCTTGCCGCGGCGTGCGTCGCGGACGGTTTGTCGATGTATCTGGTGGGCGGGCAACCCGAAGTGCTCGAGGCCGCCGTGGAGCGCATTCGCGCGCAGTATCCCGGCGTGGACATTGCCGGATGGCACCACGGCTACTTCGCCGATGGCTCCGCCGAAGAGCAGGCCCTGCTCGCCGATCTCCGCGCCCGCCGGCCCGCGCTGGTCCTGGTCGGCCTCGGCCGCCCGCGGCAGGAACTCTGGTGTCTGCGCCACCGCGATGCACTGGCCGGCGTCGCCTGGCTCAAGACCTGCGGCGGCCTGTTCGACTTCCTCTCCGGCAAGGCCACGCGCGCTCCGCTGTGGATGCAGCGGGCCGGCCTCGAATGGCTCTACCGCCTCGCGCGCGAACCGCGCCGCCTGTTCTGGCGCTACTGTATAACCAACGTGTACAGCCTCTATTGCTACCGCTTCGTGCGCTGATGGGCAGCACGGGGGAAGGGCGCACGCATGAACGCACCTGATGCCAAGACCTACTGCATGGGGTTCTGGGACATTCCCGGTAACCGCAAGCGCTCGCTGGACCACTACACCGGTCTGCTGGACCAGACACTGGCCATGGTAGCCGGCAGGCAGCTCGTTTTCGTCCACGACTCGCCCGGCTTGATTGTCCCGCTCCGCGAGCGATCGGCGGAACTGGGGATCGATCTGCATGAACAGCGGCTGCCGCTGGCTGAATTGCCGGCCAGGGTGTCGGCCCGCGCGTTTCTCGAGCGGACTCGGGCCTTTGCCGATGCCGGCCGGGATCGGCAAAGGCCGTTCGGGCGTGAGAAGGCCCCGCGCAAGTGTCGGTTTCTGCGTGCGAGTGGTGGCGATGTCTACGGCGACATCCTCAGCGTATGGCTGAGCAAGGTACCGGTGATGGCGGCGGTCGCGCGCGCCAATCCGTTCGGATCGACGAACTTTGCCTGGATCGATACCTCGGTCGCCCGCTTCAACGGACGGCGTGATCGCTGGCGCTTCAACGAGGTCGAGGATTGCCCCGGGCGAATCCGCCATTACGCCAGTGCCAGTCGCAAGCATGGCCGGCGCCTGGCCGTGCAGGCCAGCTACCTGAGCGGAGATCAGACCGCCTGGCGGGCGCTGGATCACCTCTATGGCGAGGCGCTCACAACGGCCGAGTCCGAAGCGTATCCGAACGACGACGAGACCCTGCTCGATGCCTGTCAGCGGGCAGAGCCGCACCGCTTTCACCAGATCGACCGTGGGCCGATCACGCTCTGGTTGCGCAAACGCGACCTCCCGCGAAAGGCGCTGCGCGCGATCGCAAAAAGGGCCGGCTCACGATCATGAGCGATCGCCTGGATGACCCGGTGCGACCTGCGCATGCGCGGGCGTGAGTACCCGTGCAGCCGTTCGCGTCAGGGCGATCGATCATGTATATCCCATTGATATATCCCGCTCATTATCGCAGACTGCTTGATGTCCCGTCGAGCGAACGCGGAGTCATTCCATGGCGCGAGCGAGCATCTTCCGCAGCAATCGCAGCCAGGCCGTGCGCCTGCCAAAGCAGATGGCCCTGCCGGAGGGCATCCGCCGCGTCGAGGTATTTCGTCTGGGCCACGCCCGCGTGATCGTGCCAGCGGATCACGCCTGGGATGACTTCTTCGATGAGCCCGGCCTCAGCGACGACTTCATGGCCGCACGCGGTCAGCCCGCTGCCCAGGAACGGGACGGGTTTTGATGCTGCGCTACCTCCTGGACACCAACATCTGCATCCATGTCCTGCGCCACCGCCCACAAAGCGTGCGCGAGACGTTCAACCGCCACGCTGCACACCTGTGCACATCGAGCGTGGTGCTCGGGGAACTCCTCTACGGCACCGAGAAGTCGGCCCAGCCGGAACATGACCTTGATCGGATCGAACGGTTTGTGGCGCGCCTCGAAGTCCTGCCGTTCGATGATCGTGCGGCGGCCCACTACGGCAGCATTCGCGCAGAGCTCGAGCGCACGGGGGAGCCGATCGGCGTGTATGACCTGATGATTGCCGGCCACGCCCGCAGTGCCGGCCTCCGGTTGGTGACCAACAACGAGCGCGAGTTCACGCGCGTGCCCGGTCTCCTGGTCGAAAACTGGATCTGAGGCATGCCCACCCTCGAACACCACGGCGGCGCCGCCGGCGTCACTGGCTCCTGCCACCGCCTGCGCCTCGCCGCTGACCGCAGCCTGCTGATCGACTGCGGCCTGTTCCAGGGGCGCGATCTCGGCAGCCGGGATGTCCTCGACTTCCACCGCGTGCGCTTCCCGGTCGAGGACCTGCTCGGGCTCGTCATCACCCACGTCCACATCGACCACATCGGCCGCCTGCCGCATCTGCTGGCCGCCGGCTACAGAGGGCCGATCTTCTGCTCGCAGCCCTCCGCGAAGCTGCTGCCGCTGGTGCTGGAGGATGCGCTGAAGATCGGCTTCACCCGCGAGCGCGACCTCATCGAACGCTTCAACACCCTGATCGGCGAGCGCCTGCGCCCGCTGCCCTACAACGAGTGGCACACCATAGTCGACGACGACCGCCACCGCCTGCGCATTCGCCTCCAGCGTGCCGGCCACATTCTCGGCTCGGCCTACGTCGAGTGCGATGTGGAAACTCGCCCGGAGAACCCCTGCAGGGAGGGGGATTCCTCCAGGGAAGAGGATTCCTCCAGGGAAGAGGATTCCTCCAGGGAAGAGGATTCATCCAGGGAAGAGGATGCCTCCAGGGAAGAGGATGCCTCCAGGGAAGAGGATGCCTCCAGGGAAGAGGATGCCTCCAGGGAAGAGGATGCCTCCAGGGCAGAGGATGCCTCCAGGGCAGAGGATGCCTCCAGGGCAGAGGATGCCTCCAGGGAAGAGGATTCCTCCAGGGCAGAGGATTCCTCCAGGGAAGAGGATTCCTGGTGGGAGCGAGCTTGCTCGCGAATTGGGGTTTCCAGAGGCTGGATTCGCGAGCAAGCTCGCTCCCACCATGATGGAACCACCTCCCACCATGATGGAACCACCTCTCACCATGACGAGGTCACCCCAACCACCTGCAGAATCGTCTTCTCCGGCGACCTCGGCCCGCCCAACACCCCGCTGCTGCCGGCCCCGAAGCCGCCCCAGCGCGCCGACATCCTCGTGCTCGAGAGCACCTACGGTGACCGCAACCACAGCGGCCGCGCCGACCGCCGCGA
>SLKC01000140.1 GCA_007134775.1 Ectothiorhodospiraceae bacterium
AGCGCGCCCGGCGTGCCGCCGACGGCAACATCCGCGCCGCCCATCGCCAGGGCGCGCGGGGTCTGGTGCAGCACGGGCAGCTCCCCGCTGAAGGCCGCCACCGACCCCGGTACGGCGAGCAACAACAATGACAGGAGCCCGCCGCGCCTCATCGCAGCAGCAGGGCCGCCAGCGCGCGCAGATCGATCTCGGGCAGGCCCTCCTCGTCGAGCGGGCAGGGCTCGCCGATGGCATCGGCGGCAGCGCAGATCTCGTCGCGCACACCGGCGAGCGTCTCGCGGGCACGTTCGACATCGGCCTCGGGGATGCCGACGAAGAGGCTTTCCGCAGCCACGTTGATCGACTCGACCACGGCATCATCGACGGTGATCGCCCCCGAACGGTCCGCGCGCGCGATCGGACAGGGCCAGCAGCCCGCCCCCGGTTGCGGGCCATCGCAGGTGCTCGTGGTATCGAGGCCGCAATAGCCTTCGGTCAGCACCACCGATGCGGGCGGCGGCTCTGCCTGCAACAGGCGGAAGGCGACACGTTCGCCCGTACAGAATCCGCCCGGCTCCACCGTGATCCGGATCGCGTCGAGATCGGCGAAGGGCCCCTCCCCATCGCGGAAGGTCAACGCCGCGGGGCCGCCGAGCGCCTGCCAGCGCACCGCCCCCGTCTCGATGCCGTTGCGTGTGCCCGCGGCGCGGCAGGTCCCCGCTCCCGTGGCCGGGTCGAACTCCTCGGTGTAGGCCACCTCCAGCGCACACGCGCTGATCTCCGCCTCATCGGGCAGGCCGGTCTGATTGCGGTCGTTGGCGCAGGTCAGGCCCTCGCCGCTGATCCACTCCACGATGTCGCCGGCGAGCAGCAGGTCCATCGCGCGGGCGAAGCGCGCGAAGGCCACCAGGCCGTGGTTGAAGCAGGCGTCGAGCTGGGCATCGCTGAGCAGATGGACATTGCCGCTGCGACAGGCCTGGCGCAAACCATCGGGGAAGGCGGCGACCATGCGCGCGTAGGCCGCATCGGCCTGGGAGAGGAAGGCCAGCGCGCGCGCCTGGCCATCGCGACCGGCCAGAATCTCCAGGATCCGCGTCGCCTGCCGCCCCGTCGGCAGCGGCGGCTCGATACCGACGACGACGTCGATCAGGTCACCGACATCGAAGCCCGACTTGCCGATCCAGGCCGCCGCGCGGTTGAGTTCGCGGTCCTCGCGGCTCATGCCGGCCTCGCAGGCGCGGCTGTCGAGGCGCTCGAGCGCACGGTCATATTGGCCGTCATCGAGGTCCTGCTCGACGGCGGTGGCGCAGGCGTCGGGGGTATCGTCGTCGCCGCCGCCGCAGGCCGTGAGCAGCAGCGGTGCGAACAGCAACACCAGCGCGCAGCGAGCCACGCCGCTCCAGGCCCGCGCCGTGCCCCGACGTTCGCGCGCCGCATTGCATCCCGCCACGGTATATCCCCCGAAAAAGTGTGCCGCGGGTCACCCGCCCGCGGGTCCAGTCTACCAACCCACGCAGATGACGACCGCGCTCATTGGCGCGATCGTGGCGCGCACGTTTTCGGGCACAGCGCTCGGTGTCGCGGCGCTCCCCAACGGCGGCGGCGACATCGTCGAGCGCCGCGCCGCCGCTGGTATATACTCAGCAGCCTCCCCCGCAACGCCGGAACCGCGCGATGGTCACAGACGAAGACATCCCCGTGCTCGCGCGCAGCTTCGCCGAGGCGGGTCGGCTCGACGGCAGCGCCGAGGGCGTGGTCACCCGCGCCTACGAAGAGCTGCTTGGCTACGATGTCGCCACAATGGACGCCGCCGAGGCGCGCATCGGCTACTGGACCGAGCGGCTCGCCACTGACCTCACGCGCGACGACTTCATCGCCTCCTTCCTCCAGCAAGCGGCGGCCGATCGCGGCAACCACGTCGACGAGGCCGACTTCGAGGGCAATCAGCGCGCGGTCGAGGCCCTCGCCGATCTCGCCGCGAGCGTCAGCGGCGGGCACTCGGAGGCGATCGTGATCGACCTTGCCACGCTCACGGCTGCGGCCACCGCGGCGCGGGCGCAGGACGACGACGATGACGACTTCCTCCCCTCTGCTCTGGGCGCGGAGATCCTCGAGGTGCGCGCCGGCGAGGTCGGCGACGGCATCACCGTAACCGGCGAGATCATGCACAACGGTGGTGGCGAGGCGCAGCTACTACTGGAACAGGGCGACGCCACGGTCGCCGACAACAGCATCCTACTCGGCGACGAGGCCGGCGCGGAGTCGGTCACCGTAACCGCCTCCGGCCTGAATGTGGCGGCCGGCGCGGTCACGGCCCGGCTGGTCGTCACCGAGGGCGGGATCGAGCGCGATGACGCCATCGACGTCGCCGTCTTCCGCGACCAGGCCTTCGCACGCGACCTCCAGTTCGAGTGGGCGGATCCCGCGGCAGCGCCCTACAGCGGCATCGGTCAGGTGGCCGCCGAGCAGGGGCGGACCTTCTTCGGCGGTGAAGAGCTCGGCAGCGGTTTTCTGGTCAGCCCCGAGCACGTCGTGACCAACGCCCACGTCGTCAGCGAAGGCGCGTTCTCCGGCGATCTCGGTTCGCTGGAGCGGGTGACGTTCGAACTCGACGCCGGGTCCCCGTCCGAATCCGCCGGGGCGCCCCTCGCGGTGCGCGAGGTCTACACCCGCACCGCGGATTTCGACCCCTCCTGGCCCAACAATGACCTCGCCGTGCTCCGCCTGGAGGAACCGGTCGAGGGCATCGAGCCGGCACTCGCCTTCGACGCCGCCTGGAGCGCGGCCGCCGAGCCCGCGCTCGAGCACGGCGGTGCGGCGGTCGAGTGGGCCGGCTACCCCGTCAACGAGATGGAACAGGGCGCGCTGAACTTCCAGTGGCGCAACGAGGGCACGGTCACGGGCGCCACCTTCGATGACGGCGGCCTCGAAATGAGCAACGACCTCTACGGCTCCGCCGGGGCCAGCGGCTCGCCCGTCTACCGCAGCGATGGCGACGGCTTCGAACTCGTCGGCGTCTACGCCGGCCTGCTCGAGCACAGCCCCGTCGCCGCGCCCATCGACAACGACGCCCACGACTGGGTCCTCACCCTGCTCCAGGCCGACGGCTACGCCGAGGACGTCGCCTTCGCCGAGGGCCCGATCCCCGAAGCCGAACTCGGCCCCTTCGCCGACCTGGGCGGCCCCGTATTCGCGAGCGACGACGGCCTCGCCGCGTAGCCATCGCCGGCCGGGTTTCGACCCGGCTACTGGGCGCGCGGCAGGCGCTCAAGCGCCGCACCGAGTTCGGCGCGGGCCCGATCGAGTTCGTAGGTCTTCTGCAGGTTCATCCAGAGATCGGCCGAGGTGCCGAAATACCGACCCAGTCGAAGCGCCGTGTCGGCCGTGATATTTCGCTTGCCGCTCAGAATTTGCGTGATCCGGTTGGCGGGCACATCGATAAGCCGCGCTAGTTCTGCCGCGCTCAGGCCCAGCTCCTCCATCTCATCCGCGAGGAGCTCGCCAGGATGGATCGGGGTGCGTGGCATCAATCTTCCTCCTAGTGGTAGTCCACGATCTCGACATTCTCGGGGCCGTCCGCGTTCGTCGACCATTCGAAACAGATGCGCCATCGGTCATTGATCCGGATACTGTACTGGCCCTGCCTGCCCCCCTTGAGCGCTTCGAGTCGGTTGCCGGGCAATCGGCGGAGATCGGTCAAGCTCGTTGCCGCCTCCAG
>SLKC01000065.1 GCA_007134775.1 Ectothiorhodospiraceae bacterium
CTCCCATCCACCCCTTGGCGATCTCCTCGAAGGTGATGGCGAACGACACCGCGTCGACGGCGATCCCGCCGTACTCCTCGGGAACGGTCAAGCCGAACAGGCCCATGGACCGCATCGTGTCGACGATCTCCGTCGGGTAGCGCTCGGTCTGCTCCCATTCGCGGGCAACCGGGGCGATCTCCTTGCGCACGAAGTCACGCAGGGAGTCGCGGTAGAGACGTTGTTCATCGTTGAGCGAGAAGTCCACAGCAGTCTCCGTGGGTCTGGATGGCGGCGGGGCCAGCGGTGCACGCTCCACCGCACGGGCCGGGCAGTCGGTTCAGGGCGGCGTGGGCACGAACACCGGCAGGTGCCGGCCATCGTCGAGCTCGAGCCAGTCGACCTCGACGGCGTCGTCGCACGTCCACGCGTCGACGTCGGCACCGACGAGGTTGGTCGTGAGGGTGGGGCCCTCCTCGAGGGCCACGAGCGCCACGACGTAGGGCGCGTCGAACGCCTCCGGGTCGGCGGAGCGGTGCACAACGCTGAAGCTGCGCACGTGTCCGTACCCGCTCGCGTCAACGAGGTCGAGGTCCGTCGAGCGGCAGGACAGGCACAGCGCCCGCGGGTAGTGCTGGACATGGTCACAGGACCGGCAACGCTGGACGGTGAGGCGCCGGTGGCGGGTCGCCTCCCACCAGCCTTCGGTCTCCGGGGTCTGGGGCGGCAGCGGACGGGTCATCGGTCCACCCCCAGTACCAGGGTCGCATGGTTCGACAGGATCCCACCGGTGCCGTGGCACACCGCCGTCTGCGCGCCGTCGACCTGGCGCTCGCCGGCATCACCACGCAGCTGGCGGACCGCCTCGATGATCAGCAGCAGGCCGAACATCCCCGGGTGGCAGTACGAGAGGCCCCCACCGGAGGTGTTGAACGGGAGCCCGCCGCCCGGTCGCAGCCGACCATCCGCGACGAAGCCTCCACCCTCCCCCGGCTTGCACAACCCCAGGGCCTCGATGGTCAGCAACGCCGTGATCGTGAACGAGTCGTACACCTCGAAGACGTCGATGTCCGCCACGGAGAGCCCCGACCGCTCGAAGGCGCGGTGCGCCGACTCGTAGGCCCCGGAACGGGTCAGGTCCGGCACCTGGGACATGCTGTGGTGGGTGGAGGCCTCGCCGTAGCCCAGGGGCACGATCGGCTGGGTGCGCAGGTCGCGGGCACGCTCCAAGGTGGTCAGCACGACGGCACCACCCCCGTCGGTGACCAGGCAGCAGTCGAGGACCTTCAGCGGGGTCGACACGGGGTCGGAGGCGAGGACCTCCTCGTGCGTCAACGGTCCAGCCGTGTACCGGTACGCCTTGGGGTTGAGCCGGGCCCAGGCGCGCGCGGCGACGGCGATCTCGGCCAGCTGCTCCTCGGTCGTACCGAAGTCGTACATGTGCCGTTGCGCGGCCATGGCGTAGAAGGAGACCGGGTTGAGCACGCCGAACGGCGCATCGAACTGGCTCTCCGGCTGGTTGGGGTTCATCACCCCGCCGAGTCGGCGGGACTTGGCCGACCGCTGGTTCGAGCCGTACGACACGACGATCGTCTCGGCATCACCGTGGCTGATCGCGGCCATGGCGTGCCCGACCATGATCTCGAACGAGGACCCACCACCGAAGGTGGTGTCGGTCCAGTTCGGACGAAGCCCTAGGTACTCCGCTACCTGGACGGCCGGGAAACGGTCGATGCCGGTGGTCGCCAGGCCATCCACGTCGTCCAGGCGCAGGCCGGCGTCGTCGAGGGCCCGAAGGATCGCCTGGCTCTGGAGCTGCAGGATCGAGGCGCCGGTCACGCCGAGATCGGACTCGGCGACGCCCGCGATCGCGGCACGCCGCGTCATGCCGGGACCTCCTGACCGTCGACGGGCACCTCGACGACGGTGCGGGCCCCCTTGACCGCGGTCCGGCCCTCCTCGTCGTCGACCGTGACCTCCTGGTCCACCGTGATCCGATGGCAGCCGTCCGTCTCCTCGACCTCGACGACGCGGCCGTCGACTCTGACCGGCTCTCCGGCGTAGACCATGGACGCGAACCGGAAGACCACGCTGGTCACCTGCGCTCGTGGCCCGAACTCGTCCTGCACCTGCTCGACCAGGAGCGCGCCGAACATCTGGCCGTCCACGATCGGACCCGGCAGGCCACGCTCCGCGGCGTAGGCCTGGTCGAAGTGCAGCCGATGCCAGTCCCACGTCGCCCCGGCGTAGGCCACCAGGTCCACGGACCGTAGGCAGCGTCGGAGCGGGGTGAGCGCGAGGCCCACCTGCGGGGTCGTCCCGCCGGTCACGTCGCCACCTCCTGGTAGATGAGCGTCTCCCGGTTCCTGGCCAGCAGCGTGCCCGCCTGGTCTCGGTACTCCGCCAGGGAGGTCACGAGCAGCAGCGACGTCCCCGACCGCGAGGTCTTTTCCTCCATGCCCTCCACGGTCCACGACACGTCCAGTACGACGTCGGGATGCACCGGCGCATGGAACTCGTACTCGTGGCCGCCGCGGACCAGGCGGGTCCCCTCGGGTACGGGCAGGTCCCAGGAGTGGCCCACGTAGCCATCGTCGTCCGGCCGGCCGTCGGCGTACTGGTTGGTCTCGCAGACGAAGGTCGGAGGGGCGACGACATCGCGGTGGCCGGCCCGCGCAGCTGCCTCGTCGTCGGTGTAGCACGGGTTGTCGTCGCCGACCGCGCGGGCGAAGTACCGGATCGAGGACCGTCCCAGCGCCTCGGGCGCCGTGTAACGCACGGTCCGTCCGATGTAGGCCCGTACCTCGTCAGTCAGCAGGGTCATGCCGGGCCCAACAGCGCCAGGGCGTCGACCTCGATCTTGAACTCCGGACGGAGCAGACCACCGCAGACGATGCCCGTGCTCGCCGGGTAGGGCTCGTGCAGCAGCTCCTGGCGGATCCCCGCGACGCCGCGGTAGCCGTCGAGCCCCTCGGGCGTGACGTACTCGATCGTCTTGACCAGGTGCTCCGGGCCAGCCCCCGCTGTCTCCAGGACCTTCAGGAGGTTGTCGTAGGTGTAGCGGGCTTGCTCGACCACATCGTCGGCGTGGACGGCCTGCTCGGTCTCCGGGTCGAGCGCGGCCTGGCCGGAGAGGAACAGCACGTTGCCGGCCTTCAGCCCAGGGGCGTAGGTGAGCTTGTCGTAGCGGTCCCAGCCCGGGTTCACCGGCTCCATCGGCTCGCGGGTGGCGAGTACGTCGACCTGAAGCAGTGCCCCGGGAGGACCGGCGATCCGGGGCATGAGGATGCCCGTCGCACCGGGGTACGGCGCGCTGAGCCGCTCCTTGCGCACCTTGCCGGTGTGCTTGTAGGCCTCGAGGGCATCGGGATGGATGAAATCCACCGTCTTGGCGATGTGGGACTCGTCGAGCCCGAGCGCCTGCAGTCGACGCGAGATGTTGTCGTAGACCTGCTCGGTCTGCACCAGCAGGTCGCCCTCGCCGACGAGCTGGCCGCGCTCGTCCACCGGCAGCGCCGAGGCGAGGTAGACGATGCCAGCCGCCTCCCGGGCGTCCGCGTACGCGGCACGACCGTTCGAGGAGAGCCGGACCGGCGCCTCCGCGGGCCCGGCCACCACCTCGATCTCGATCCATGCCTTGGGTCGCAGCAGCCGCTGGACACAGACGGTGCTCACCACCGGGGTGTGCTCACCGAAGACCTCGGCACGGACCCCCTCCGCCTCGGCGTAGTGGTCGATGCCGTCGACGGTGACGTTCTCCACCAGGCGGATGACGTCGCCGAAACCCAGCCCGGCCGCGCCAAGGATCGCTTCGATCTTCGCGTAGGCCGTGCGCGCCTGCTCCGCCATGCCGCCCTTGACCACGATGCGTCCGGCATCCGCGTCGTACTCGGAGGCGGAGTGGCCGGACAGGTAGGCGCGCTCCCCGTGACCGAGCCCGAGCGAGAAGGTGTAGCGCGAGTAGTCGAACCACGGGAAGCTGTCGGGTCGCAGTGCTGTGAAGCTCATCAGTTCTCCTTCGCTGCGCCGTCGGCGAGCTCCGCCACGGCCTCGTACAGGGGGGTCGACGACCGCTCGCCGACCTCGGCGAGCAAGCGGATCCGGTCGGCCAGCTCGGTGGCCAGCTGCCGGTCGCCTCCGACGTTGCGGTGGTACTTCGCCTCGAGGGCGGCATCGTCCAGTGGCCGCTCCGGTGTCCCGCGGCTACCGGGCACCGACGCTTCGTGAACGCTGCCGTCGTCGGCGACGACCCGAAGGCGGGACGGCGCCGAAGCGGCAGCCATGCCGGGGTCGAACGGTTCGATGACGACCTTGGCGGCGAGCGCCGCCAGGTCCTCACGAGCGAGAACGTCGGGAGCGAAGGTGTCGACGGCGATCTCCTCACCGTGGAGCAGCAGCGCCAGGCACCACGGCAGGCTGAACTTCGCCTCGTAGCCCGTCCTCGGCCTGGCCTTCTCCGCGACGGGCTCACCGACGATGTCGACGCTGTCCTCAGGCAGCGCCACCTCGATGCGCTCGATCCGTCCGGGCGGCACCGGTGCATCGAGCTCGCGGGCCGCGTCCAGCGCGGCATGCGACAGCTGGCAGACCGGATCTGGCTTGATCGTGATCTGCTCCAGCTCGAACCAGGAGCCGAGGCCGCTCAGCACGGCCTCCGGGTCACCTGGGCGCCCGGTGTAGCTTCGGAACAGGCCCGCGTCACCCTCGAGGATGGACACCGGCCCGTCAGCGCCCGCGATCGCGAAGTCGCTGGCGACGATGCCGGAAAAGCTCGCCCAGCCGAGGTGGAGCTGCTTGGTCGCCGATCCCGTCGCCAGGAACTCCAACGACCCGGCCGCCTGGCTCCCGGCGATGCCGAGCGCGTTCACGGCCGTACGTGCCGACGCGCCCCGCAGCCGGCTCGCGACGAGTGCGGCGCCGAAGACCCCGCAGACCGACGAGGCGTGGAAGCCGCGGGCGTGGAAGCCGTGGGGCACGGCCGCCCCGATGCGCAGGACGACCTCGTAGCCGGCCGCGAGGCTCGACAGCAGTTCATCGTCGCTCGCACCGACCTCCTCGCCGACGGCCAGGGCCGTGGGCAGCACGGTGGCCGTTCCATGGATCAGCGCACCGGCGTGGGTGTCGTCGAAGTCCAGCGCATGCATGTTGGTGCCGCTGGCCAACGCGGCCGGTCCGGGACCGACCCGTTCGTCGGACCCGAGCAGGGTGGCGACCGGCGGGCCGCCGAGCCGTCGCGCCACCTCGGCGGCGAAGGGCGCGGCACCGGTGCGCAGCGCCCCAATGGTCGTGCCGACACCGTCCAGGACGTGCCTGGCGATCGTGCGGCGGACCGCAGCCGGCAGGTCAGCCGCCTCGAGCCCCCACGCCCATCCGACGAGGTCCTCGCTCAGGGTCATGGACCGGCCGTCTCCGCCGGTACGACGACCCCGTCGCGTCGCAACGCGGCGATGTCGGCGTCGCCGTAGCCGAGCAAGTCACGCAGGATCGCTGGGCCGTCTTCGTCACGCGTCGGAGCCCGCCGGTGACCGTCGAACGCCTCGCCGACCCGGACCGGGCTGGCAACCTGGCGGATGGTGCCGAACCGTGGGTGGTCGGTCTCGACGACCATGCCACGTGCCTCGGTCTGAGGGTCCTCCATCGCCTGCGCGACGTCGTTGATCGGACCACAGGGAACCCCGGCGTTGGTCAGCAACTCGAGCCAGTGCTCCGCCGGCTGCTCGCGGAAGAGCCCCTCGAGGAGGGCCAACAGCTCGTCGCGGTTCTCGGTACGAGCCGCGAAGTGGGCGAACCGGGGGTCCTCGGCGAGTTCCGGCTGGCCGATGGCCTCCACGAGGCGGTGGAAGAACTTCTCCTTGGCGCACCCGACCACGATCCAATCGGTTGCGGTCTCGAAGTTCTGGAACGGGACCAGAGACGGGTGAGCGCTGTGGCGGGTGCGCTGAGGCTGGAACCCTCCGTTGAGGTACCAGGCGGCGGGGTAGTTCAGCAGGCTGATCGCCGTGTCGTAGAGGCTGAGATCGCAGTCCATCCCGACACCGTCGCGCCGCGCGGCATGGATCCCGGCGAGGATCGCGATCGCCGCCACGAAGCCGCCCGAGAAGTCCACCAGCGACAGCCCGCTCTTGGTCGGCGGCCCGTCCGGCTCCCCGGTCAGCTCCATCCAACCTGCCAGCCCCTGGATGATGTAGTCGTAACCCGGATCCTTGGCCCGCGGACCGTCCATGCCGTAGGCCGACAGCGAGCAACAGACGATGGCTGGGTTGACGTCCTTGAGCTGCTCGTAGGTCAGCCCGAGCTTCGCGGGGACGTCGCCGCGAAGGTTCGAGTAAACGGCATCGGCGTGGCGGACGAGGTCCTGGAACACCGCCCGCCCCCGGTCGCTGGTGATGTCGAGGCTGATCGAGCGCTTGTTCCGGTTGAACGACTCGAAGAAGAGGCTGTCCTCCTCCTCCTGGTAGGGCGGCACGTAGCGGCCCACGTCACCGTTGCTACGGGGGTCCTCGATCTTGATGACCTCGGCACCGAGGTCTGCGAGGTGGACCGAGCCCCACGGGCCAGCGCCGTACTGCTCGACGGCGATGATCCTGATGTCCTCGAGTGGCCGCACGTGACGTCCTCCTTGCGCTCGCTGCCCGGACCAGCGGCTGCTGGCCCGGCCCACCTGATCGATCACGTCGCCGCGAAGACCTCGAAGATCGCGTCCTGGGCCAAGCGTGTGACCTCCGGATCGACGTGGTGGGTCGGTGGCGTGAGCTTCACCACGTCGGCGACACCCTCGTAGCGCCGGATGCGCTCACGGACCTCATCCGGGGTTCCGGCGGCCGTGAAGGTGTCGACCATCTCGTCCGGGACGGCGTCGAGCATGCCCTGCGCGTCGCCCTCTCGGAACCGATCCTGCACCTGGCGTGCTTCGGCCTCGAAGCCGTGGAAGGCGAAGAAGTCGGTGTAGGTCCGCACGCTGGCGTAGAACGCGACGAGCCCTGCCGCCCAGCGCTTGGCCTGCGCAGCGTCGTGGTAGGGGACGCAGCAGGCCGAGACGACCCGGGTGATGTCCTCCGGCTTGCGTCCGCCCCGCCGTGCGCCCTCGGCGAGCTGCGGGAGGATCTGCTGGTCCAGGTAGGCGGGTGAGCCCAGCTCGTGCGCGATCCACCCGTCAGCGATCTCCCCGGTCAAGCGGGTCATGATCGGACCGACGGCGGCCAGGTAGATCGGGATCGCCGTCCGGCGCGGGGGGAAGGGACGTTCGTAGCCCTTGACGTCGACCTTGACCCACTCACCCTCGTAGGTCATCCGCACGCCGGTGTGCGCTTGGGCGATGAACTGACGGATCACCGCAACCGTCTCGCGCAGGTGGGGTGCGGGTTTGCCGAAGTCGGCGTGGTGCCAGTCCTCGATGAGCCGCTTGACGCCGGCGCCCAGCCCCAGCACGAACCGACCGTCGCTCAGATCGTCGAGGTCGAGAGCGGACAACGCGGTGATCATCTCCGAGCGGGGGAACGCCCACGCGATCGCCGTGCCGATGCCGAGGTACTCGGTCTGCGCCGCGATGGCTGCCGCCGGCGTGAAGGCGCTGCGGTGAAGCTCAGCAACCCACGCCCGCTCGAAGCCGGCAGCCTCCGCCGCCTGCGCTGCCGTGACCTGCTCGGCGAGCGTCTCGCCCCAGGGCCCACAGGTGTAGCTCAGGGTCATGCCGGGCCCTCCGCATCGATGGGGAACTCCGCCTTGGGGAAGTGCTCTTTGTCCTGCGTGGCGTCCCGTCGGTAGACCATGACGGAGCGTTCGTAGGTCAGGCAGACCTTGCCATCCTGGTTCAGACCTCGGGTCCGCGCCTTGACGATGCCGGCGTACGGGCGGCTGCTGGACTCGCGGAGCTCGAGGACGAGGCTCTCGGCGTACATCGTGTCACCCACGAAGACCGGGTGGGTCAGTCGGATGTTGTCCCAGCCGAGGTTGGCGATGGCATTCTGGCTGACGTCGATCACCGACTGCCCGAGGACCAGCGCCAGGGTGAAGCCCGAGTTCACCAGTTGCCGCCCGAAGGTCGACTGCTCGGCGTAGTGGTCGTTGAAGTGCATCTGGTTGGTGTTCATCGTCAAGAGCGTGAACCAGGCGTTGTCGGCCGCTGTGATCGTCCGACCCCACGGATGCTGGTAGATGTCGCCGACCTCGAAGTCCTCGAAGTACCGACCGTTCCACCCTTCCTTGACCGCCATCGCCGTCCGCTCCTGGTTCTGGCCGAGACGCTGTGGCCCGGCTGACTCAAGACGGGTACGATAAACGTCAGACGTTTAAAGGTCAAAGTCGCTTCCCCGAACCAATGCCGGCTTGGGCCCGATCATCCAGGTTCCGACGGACCTTCTCCGAACTTCCGACCCATCGTGGAAACGTCGGAGGTTGACAGCCGACCCCTCCTCGCTACGGTCCGGCCGACGCTGACCCGGTCCGGCCGACGGTGGCCCGCATGGACGTCAGCACGGCCGGAGCCCGCCGCCGACGACGCGGCTGACCGACGGTTGCGACCCGCCCCAGCCTCGGAGCCAGCGCGAGCTCGCCCCGGTTCTGGGGCAACACCCGAGGTCAGGGGGCCGAGCAAGGCCGGCCTCACCTGGTGGTCGACCGGCGCGCCCGCCTGATAACCCACCTCGCTTGGATCGGAAGTGCCCATGGTGTCTCTCACCGCCCCACCGTCGATGACGAACCGGCCGCGTCTGCGGCGGGCGTGCCTGGCCGTACCCGGCTCCAGCTCACGGATGCTCGAGAAGGCCCGCACGATCACCGTGGACCAGGTCGTGATCGACCTCGAGGACGCCGTTGCCACGGATGCCAAGGCCGAGGCCCGTCGGGCCACCATCGAGGCGCTGGCGGCACCCGACTGGGTCGCGGCGACACGTTCGGTCCGTGTCAACGCGGTCGACACCCCCTGGACCTTCCGCGACCTCGAGGCGACCGTCACCTCGGGCGCTCCTCCCCACACCGTGGTCCTACCGAAGGCACAGGAGCCGGGCGACGTCACCTTCGCCGATCGCCTCCTCACGCAGCTCGAGCAGGAGTGCGGTCTGCCGCCCGGCTCGGTCGGCCTCGAACTCCAGATCGAGACCGCCACCGGGCTGGCCGAGCTCGCGACACTGGTGATGTCGAGCCCCCGTCTCGAGGCCATCCTGCTAGGACCCGGCGACCTCGCCGCGGCACTCATGCTCCCGGAGACTACGATCGGCGACGTCCAGCCGGGCTACCCCGGGGATAGCTGGCATCACGTCCGTGCGACGCTGGCTATCCAGGCACGCCGGGCTGGCCTGCAGGTGGTGGACGGGCCGTACGTCAAGCTCAACGACGAGGAAGGGCTCCGTCGCACCGCATCCCTCGCGCGGGCGCACGGCTTCGACGGCAAGTGGGTGATCCATCCCGAGCAGATCGATCCCGTCAACGAGACCTTCGGGACGACCCAGGCTGACGTCGACCGTGCTGGCCGCATCGTCGACGCCTACGAGGCGGCCATCGCCACAGGGACGGGGGCGATCGCCCTGGACGGAGAGATGATCGATGAGGCCACCATCCGACTGGCGCGGCTGTCCCTCGCCCGCGGCCTCGCCCAGGGGCTCGTCCCCGACGCGCGCGGACCGTCCGCGCCCGAGTGACCGGTACGTGCCCTACTGGCCCGGAGCGATCCGGTGGCGATCGATGCGCTCGTAGGTGAGCGCGATGGCATCGAGGTGATCGCGCATGGCCTGGCCGGCTCCGCCGACGTCCCCGTTCTCGATGCGGTCGACGATCCGAGCGTGATCGTCATGTACCTCGCCCCAGAACGTCGGTGGGGCCTGGTCGCGGAGGAAGCGTGTTCGCAGGGTGCGGAAGATCGGGCGGGTCACCATCTCCAGCAGCGGGTTCCCGCAAGCATCGAGCACCGTCTGGTGGAAGGCCCGATGCCCCTCGAACGCTGCCGAGCCTGATCGACCGTCGGCCTCCGCTCGGAGCGAGTCCCGCAGCACCTCGAGGTCGTCTTCGCTCGCCCGTTCCGCAGCCAGCTCCGCCGCCGGCACCTCGAGGATCCGCCGGAACTCGAGCAACTGCGTCACGTTCACGTCCTCGCTGGTCGACAACAACCCCAGAGAGGCTTCGAGGTAGTCCGCGACCTGCTCCGGCTCCGGTCGGGCGACGAAGGTGCCGCCGTCGACTCCTCGAGTGGTGGTCACCAGGTTCTGCGACGAGAGCACCCGGAGCGCTTCGCGGACGGTCGAGCGGCTCACGCCGAAGAGCGAGGACAGGTCCGTCTCGTTGGGAAGCCGAGCGCCGGGCGGGAGCTCCCCCCTCAGGATCTTGTCCCGTAGTTGGTCGGACACCTGCCGGTAGGCCGGTTGAATGCGCTGCACTCCCAGCGTCGTCGCCATTGCATCCTCACCAGACGTCCCAGAGCTTCGCGACGACGTGCCCGCCGTCCGTTGCCAACAGCCCCGCACCCGGGACTACGCGGCCACGATAGGGACCGTAGTCGGAAACGTCAGGCATTTCGCGCCCGGCGTACGTTCGCTTTCGCCCGTCACCCCACTGACCGAGAGGGATGCCCGATGCCGAGCTTCTCCGACCTCCGGCCCGGCCAGGTCTTCGATGGTCCGAGTCGCACGATCACCGAGTCCCTGCTGACCACGATGACCTCGCTCGGGGGCTACACCCACCCGCTGTTCACCGACCACACCTACGTCGAGTCCTCCTCACCGTTCGAGTCCCCGCCCGCGCCCGGTGCCCTAGTGCTGTTCATCCTCGGTGGTCTCGCCGAATCCTCGCCGGCGTTCGACCATCACACCGTCGCGCTCCTCGGCTTCGACGAGGTTCGGTTCCTCAACCCCGCAACGGCGGGCACGACCCTTCGCTCCAGCTTCGAGGTCCTCGAAACCCACCCCTCCGACCGCTCACCGGGCGGGACGGTCCTGTGGAGCTGGCGCGCCGCTGACCAGCAAGGCCGGATGATCTGTGACGCCAAGGCGCGCATGCTGGTCCGCGATGCCGACGAGGTTTGATGGGAAACGTCAGAGGTTTATGCTCCGGGCACGACAGGATGACGTCGGCCGTGCCGTGCGAAGGGACTCCCGTCCGTTGATCTTCACCCGGTTCGTCTACCGCCCTGACTACCTCGACGGGTTCTTGTCGACGACGTGGTCGTGTTGCTCCACCACGGTCGCCAGCGCCTTGCTGTCGGCCAGGGCTGGCGTGATGCGAGCCAGCGCGACGACCGCACGTTCGTCGCTTCCGATGCATGCGGTGAACTCGACGGCGCACGACACGACGCCGCCCTCGAGACCCTCGGCTTCGGGTTCGGCTGGACGCTGACCACGCATGATCTCGGCGCCTGAGTCCGCTCGAACGTCCGCGAACCTCCCCCACACACAAGGAACCTGCGATGACCATCCTCGCTGGCGGTGCTCAGCTGAACATCGCCAACGGCATCCGTGAGTTCGCCCGGGCTCGAGCGGACCATCCGGCCGTCATCGATGGCTCGCAGACCCTCACGTACCGACAGCTCGGTGAGCGGTCCAACCGTGTGGCGACAGCGCTCCTCGAAGCTGGCCTCCAACCTGGCGACCGCGTCGGCGTGATCCTCGGCAACCGCCTCGAGTACCCGGAGATCGCTGCCGGCATCGCCAAGGCCGGGTTGATCATGGTCCCGGCCAACCCGAAGCTCTCCGGGGGTGAGATCAGCTACATCCTGGACCACTCCCAGAGCCGTGCGGTCATCGCCGACACCGTCGTCGCCGAGACCCTGAGCCCCGTGCTCGATGAGCGGACCTTCGTGGCCGTCATCGGCATCGGCGGCACCGACTTCGGCCCGGAGTACGAGTCGGTGCTCGCCAGCGCCAGGGACGTCGATCCCAGCGTGGTCGTCGATGAGGGATCGCCGTTCGTGATCGCCTACACCTCCGGGACGACCGGCAAGCCCAAGGGCGTGCAGATCAGCCACCGGTCCCGGTGCCTCACCTTCCTCGCCACCGCGTTGGAGTGGGGCCTGGGTCCGGGTCGTCGGACCATCGCGGTCGCTCCGATGTACCACGGCGCTGGCTTCGCCTTCGCCTACGCTGCGGTCTACTGCGGGGCGACCGTGACGATGCTTCGTAAGTGGGACCCAGAAGCTGCGCTCGCGATGATGGAACGGGAGCGTGCGAACTCGGTCTTCCTGGTCCCGACGCATGCACAGATGATGCGGTCGCTCGGCGAGGACGCCATCCGAAGCTTCGACCTGTCCGCCCTCGAGACGTTCTACTTCAACGCGGCGGCCATGCCCTTCCCCCTCAAGGAGTGGGTCGTAGCCACCTTCCCTCATGTCGATCTCTACGAGGTCTACGGCTCGACCGAGGGCGGCGTGGTCACCTGCCTGCGCCCGGAGGATCAGCTGCGCAAGCCCGGGTCGGTCGGGCATCCATGGTTCCTGACCGAGCTCAAGCTCCTCGACCCCGAGGGCGAGCCCGTCGGTCCCGGGGAGGTCGGCGAGCTCTACAGCCGTTCGCCGTACCTGATGAACGGCTACCTCGGCGACGACGCAGCGACGGCAGCATGCACCACCGTCGATGGCTTCCTGACCGCAGGCGACCTCGCGCGCGCCGACGAAGAGGGCTTCATCTCCATCATCGACCGCGTCAAGGACATGATCGTCTCCGGTGGTGTGAACATCTACCCACGCGAGATCGAGGACGCGCTCCTCCAGCACCCCGCCGTCGACCAGGTCGCGGTGACCGGTGTTCCCGACGAGCAGTGGGGTGAGGCGGTCGCGGCCATGGTCGTTCCGCGCGAAGGGATGTCGGTCGACGAGGCGGACCTGATCGAGCACTGCCGCGCTCACCTCGCGAGCTTCAAGGCTCCGAAGCTGGTCCGTTTCGGCAACCGCTTGCCCGCCAACGCTTCCGGCAAGATCCTCAAGCGCCAGATCCGCGAGGAGCTCTCGGCCACGTGAGTGATCGACGCGCTTTGACCCGCCCAGGTGAGCCCGAACGACTGGCATAGGGTCTGCCTGTGAGATGGCCGAAGGCAAAGCCACGAGCATCTGGCGCTCAACGCTGAGCTTGCCCCATGACTGCCCACGTGTCCCGGTTCAGGATTCTTGCTCAGGTTCGGGGTCGGTCGGGTTTGAGGGTTCGGGGGTCTGGAGGTAGCGCTCCAGGGGTCGTTGCCAGCCGATCGCTTCGTGCGGTCGGAGCCGGTTGAACTGATCGAGGAAGTCGGCGACGTGCTCGCCAAGGATCAGGCCGTCGTCGACGTCGTGACGGTAGAGCCGCTCGTACTTCAACGACTCGAACCAGCGCTCGATCACCCCGTTGGTCTCGGGGGCCTTGTGCCGGGTCCGTACGTGTTTGAGATGCGGCCGGGCGTTGAACCAGCGGGCTACCGCGATCGAGCGCATCGCCGGGCCGTTGTCGGTCACGATCACCAGCGGCTCGACCTCACCGGTGTCGACGTCGACACAGTCGGCGAGCAGCGGCCGTCCCAGCAGCACTTCGACCTGCTCGATGGCCTGCTCGAGGGCGGCGATCATGTCGACCCCGGTCTGGGTGGTCGCCACCCGGCAGCCGAGCGCGGTCTTGGCCCAGTAGTCGACGGTGCCGCCCATCCGCCAGGTCCCGCCCGCCTCGGTCTCGAACTCGGAGAAGTCGAACTGCCACACACGGTTGCGGCGGGTCGGCGGCTCGAGGAACGTCTCACGGCGCTCACGGGCGAGCTGCCGGCGCTCGGCCTGATACGCCACCGGCTGCAACAGCTCACGTCGTGCCATCGCCCGCTTCACACTCGACTGCGAGCCGATGTCGTGGCCGTCGGCACGGGCGGACGCCGAAGATCTTGCGATGCCCCCAGGC
>SLKC01000099.1 GCA_007134775.1 Ectothiorhodospiraceae bacterium
GCGACATAGCGCGGCGCCGGCTCGTTGCGCAGCGCGCGCCACTTGCGCCCAGCCGGGAACCCGGCCCCGCCGAGTCCGCGCAGCTTCGCGTCCTCCAGCGTGGTGACGACCTCCTCGACATCGCGCCGTCCCGCGACACAGTCGGCGAGCAGGCGATAGCCGCCGTCGGCACGGTAGGCGTCGTAGTCGATCGCGTCGGCGGGCAGCGGCGGCATCAGCTCGCGGACGTCGACCTTCGGCTTGACGAACCCGAGCGTGGCCTGCGGCACCTGGTTGCGGCCAACCACGGCAACCGGGGCGTCGTAGCAGCGGCCCACGCAGGGCACGCGCTGGACGCGGACGTGCTCGCCCAGCCCCTGCTCCAGCGAGGCAACGAGTTCGTCGGCGCCGAACAGTTCGCAGGTCACGGAGTCGCAGACCCGAACCGTGATCGGCGGCGGCGGCTGCTCACCTTCCTTCACGACGTCGAAGTGGTGGTAGAAGGTCGCGACCTCGTAGACCTCGGTGCTTGCGAGCCTGAGCTCGCGGGCCAGCGCCACGACATGCGCCGCCGAGATATGGCCGTAGTGATCCTGGATCCGGTGCAGATATTCAACCAGCAGATGCGCCTCGCGGGGACTCTCGCCCAGCAGCTGCTGTACCTCCTGCAGCGCAACCGGGTCGGCGGACCGCCCCTTCGGCTTGCCCGGCTTGCGTCCGCGTTCGAACTTCACCGGCTTGACGTTCTGCTCTGTTTCGGCCATTGCCGCTCGCTCCCCGAGACGTTTGGCTCGGCCCGTGGCACGGGCACCCCATCATGCACCGCGCAGAGGTGCATGCTCAATGCATCATAAAGAAGAGGCTGCGGCGATGTTGAGCCCCGATGCGACGCCGGGCTAACCGCGAACGACAGCGGCTTCAGTCACTGCCCGGCCGGAATACGCGCTCGGTGACGATGCGGCCGTCGCGGATCACCCAGTGGGCGTAGCTGCCGGCGACGTCACCGTGCTCGTCGAACTCGATATCGCCCGAAGCGCCGCGGTACTGGATCGCCTCACCGCGATCGAGCCGATCGACCGCCTCGCGCCACTCCCCGGGGCCGATCACCTCGCCGGGCGGATTGGCCACCTCGCGCAGCGCATCACGCATCCTCGCGGGATCGCGTGAACCGGCAGCCTGCGAGGCGAGGGCGGTGACGAACGCGGCATCGTAGGTCGTGTCGATGAAGGGACCGGAGGGATGCGTGCCGAAGATGTCACGGTAATCGCTGGCGAACGTGGCCGCCGCCTCCGAGTCCTCGTCGACAGCAGGCACCGCGCCGAAGGCCCCATCCAGCGCCCCCGCGCCGACCGCATCGACGAGCGCCCGCGAGTGCAGGCTCCCACTGAGGACGAACCGGTCAAACACGTCGGCTGTCGTCACCTGGCGCAGGATGCGCGCCCCCGTCTGCGGATAGGCGATCAGCACCAGCGCCTCGGCCTCGACGTCCGCGGCCCGCGCGATCTCCTCCTCGTAGGTGGGATCCGCGCGCTCGGTAAAGAGGTCGGTCAGGGAGACCAGGGGAAGCTCATCGCCCGTGAACACCTCGGAGAAGCGTTCGGCGCGGACCTCCGCATCGGCCACATCGGCGAATGCCACCGTCGCACCGACCGTGCCACCGCCCTCCTCGAACGCGTCGACGAACGCACCACTCAGCCCGACACCGAACTCGTTGTCAACGTGGAGGATCGCCACCTCCTCGATCCCCTCGCCGGCGACGAGTTCGGCCAGCGCAATCCCCTGATAGGCGTCCGAGGGCACGGTCCGGAACACTCGATCATCATCATCGAGCGCCGTGATCGCGGGCGACGTGGCCGCGTGCGAGATCTGCAGAGCGCCTTCGGGGATGGCCACTTGCTCGGCGACCTCGATCGTGCCATCCGAGCTGTGGGGGCCAATCAGCACCGGGACCCCGTCGCTCGCGACGAGGCTGCGCGCATGATTCACCGCGATGCTCGGCTGCGACTCCGTATCCTCGGCCAGGATGCGCATCTCACTGTCGCGGACCCCGCCCTGGGCGTTGACCTGCTGCACGGCCAGGCGCAGACCATTGAGAGAGGTCTCGCCGTACGCGCGCAGATCGCCGGTCATCGGCATCAGCGCACCGACGCGCAGGGCACCGGGCTCCTCCTCGCCGACGGCGGCGGCATCGTCGGATTCCGGTGCACAGCCAGCCACCAGGCCGATAACGAGCATGCCGGCCACGGCGAACCGCGGGCCCATTCCGGTCGAGATCATCGCTTTCATCCGTCTGTCGCAGCCCTTCCCTGCGTGTGTGTGATCCAGCCCGGCATTGTTCGCGGCTATAGACCACGGTGTCAATCCAGCCGCAAGGCATTCTGAGTGCAGCGGTACCCGACGTCGGCGGCTCAAGTGACCCGCAGAGAAGGCCCCACCGCTTCGCTGCACTTGTGACGCACTTGCCGAACGCATCAAAGAGCACTAAAATGGTCCGCAATTAGACGGAGTCTAAGGATGCTACGAGTCAGCAAGCTCACCGATTACGCGACGGTCGTGCTCACGGAGATGGCGCGTGACCCCGAAGCGGTGCACACGGCCACCAGCTTGGCCGAGCGCACGCGGCTGGCGCGCCCGACGGTGAGCAAGCTGCTCAAGCAATTCTCGCGCGGGGGCATGCTGCGCTCCTATCGCGGCGCCCACGGCGGCTACGTGCTCGCCGAGGCGCCCGAGGCGATCACCGCGACCCGGATCATCGACACCGTCGAGGGACCGATGGCGGTGACCGAGTGCAGCCTCGGCGACCAGCAGTGCGAGATTGAGGACGTGTGCAATATCGGCCACCACTGGCGGCGGATCAATCGCGCGATCCGCGCGGCCCTCGACGAGGTCACCCTGGCCGACCTCGCCGCGCCGGCACCGATCCCCGTCGCGCTCACGGATCTGCGCCACGTGGTCTCCGGCCAGACCAAACCGAACCGGAATTCCTGAAAGCAGCAGACGCGGAGTCGATCGCGATGGCAGCCAACGTTGAAGAAGTCGTCAACCGCAAGTACGAAGCGGGATTCGTCACCGATATCGAATCGGACACCCTGGCGCCCGGCCTCGATGAGAGTGTCATCCGACATATCTCGCGCAAGAAGCACGAGCCGCAGTTCATGCTCGACTTCCGGCTCAAGGCGTACGAGCACTGGCTCACGATGACGGAGCCGCGCTGGGCGAATGTGCATTATCCGCCGATCGACTTCCAGTCCATCTCCTACTACTCCGCGCCGAAGTCGCAGGAGCAGCTCGAGGCCGACGCGCCGAAGAGCCTCGACGAGGTCGACCCGAAGCTGCTCGAGACCTACAACAAGCTCGGCATCCCGCTGCACGAACAGGAAAAACTCGCCGGCGTCGCCGTCGATGCGGTCTTCGACAGCGTGTCGGTGGGCACGACCTTCCGCAAGCAACTGCGCGAGGCGGGCGTCATTTTCTGCTCCATCTCCGAGGCGCTGCAGGAGTGTCCGGAAATCGTCGAGCAGTACATCGGCAGCGTCGTGCCCCACACCGATAACTTCTACGCCGCGCTGAACTCCGCGGTGTTCTCCGACGGCTCCTTCGTCTACGTGCCCAAGGGCGTGCGCTGCCCGATGGAGCTGTCCACCTACTTCCGCATCAACGAACGCAACACCGGCCAGTTCGAGCGCACGCTGATCGTCTGCGAGGA
>SLKC01000082.1 GCA_007134775.1 Ectothiorhodospiraceae bacterium
CACAAAGGTGCCCGATGTTCCTCGACCTCGTCCAGGCGGCGGCCCTGTTACTCGCACTTTCGCTGCTCTATGGCCTGACTCTGCGCCTCGGCGAGGACTATCCGCGCACGGAGGGGCTGCTCTCGGGCGTTCTGTTCGGTGTTGTCTGCATCATCGGCATGCTGATTCCCATCGAGTTGGTGGAGGGAGTCATTTTCGATGCTCGCTCGGTTGTGCTGGCGATGGCAGGGCTGTTTGGCGGCCCCGTCGTGGGGCTCCTGGCGGCGGGCATTGCGGCCACATTTCGGGCCTATCTGGGCGGCCCGGGCACGTTCGTGGGCGTCGCGACCGTTGTGGTTGCTGTGCTCGCCGGGCTCGCCTATCGCCATGCTCGATCCCGCGGTTGGTTGGGTGTCGGCTTCCTCCAGTTCCTGGTCTTTGGCCTCGTCACCCACACCGCCGTTGTGGCGCTATTCACCCAGTTGCCGAGTGAGGTGGCGGCGCGCGTCATGGACGACATCGCGGTGCCGTTTCTGGTGACCTTCTCGCTTGCCATGGCCTTGCTCGGCACCATCCTGCTCGACATCGAGCAGCGGCGGGAAACGGCGGCTGCCTTGCGACAGAGCGAGGCCCGATTGCGCGCGATCGTCTCGGCGATTCCTGATCGGTTGCGCATCATGGACACGAACGGCAGGGCGTTGCCGGTCGATTCGCGCGATCGCCAGCGCGGCCGAGAACGTGGGGCGATGTCGCGCACTCCGGCGCACGAAGATCCCTGGGGACCTGAACGGGATGAGCGCGTCCAGGGGGCGGTCAGCGAGGCGTTGACGCACGGCGACACGCGAGCGGTCGAGTACGATCTGGATGGACCCGACGGGCGCCGGTACTTCCAGGCGCGTGCCCATCCCCTCGGTCCCGAGGCGGAGGAGTCGGCGGCTGTGGTGCTCGCCCGGGATGTCTCCGACGACCGGCGTGCGCAGTCCGATCTGCGGGTCTCCGCCATTGCCTTCGAAGCACAGGAAGGGATCGTCATCATGGATGCGGCGGCCAACGTGCTACGGGTGAACTCGGCGTTCGTGCAGATTACCGGGTATACCGCGGAGGAGGTGCTCGGACGGCCACCCGTCGTATTACGGAACGATCGCCACGACGAGCGGTTCTGTACCGCGATCTGGGATACGGTGGACCGGACCGGCTCCTGGAGTGGTGAGGTATGGAGTCGCAGGCGCAATGGCGAGGCCTTCGTCGCCTGGGTGCGGATCACCGCCGTCGTGGATGACGAGGGTGTTGTGACCCACTATGTCCTCACGTTGGCCGACCTGACCGGGCAGAAGGCGATGGAGGACCGGGTGCGGAATCTCGCCTTCTACGACCGCCTGACGCACCTGCCCAATCGGCGCTCGGTGATGGATCATCTGCATAACGCCCTCACAGCGGATGCGCCCATGCACGCCATGGGCGCGGTTGTGCTCATCGATATCGACAACTTCAGGACAGTCAATGAATCGTTCGGCCATGCCAGTGGCGATCAACTGCTGATTGTGGCCGCGCGGCGTCTGAAGTCTATGGCGCGCCCGGGGCAGACGGTTGCGCATCTCGGCGGCGACGAGTTCGTGTTCATCGCCGAGGACCTCGGCAGTACTCCGGAGGCGGCCACCGCCCGAATCGAGGCGATCGGGGAGCGGATTCGGCGGGAGCTGACCCGTCCCTATGACGTGGGCGGTCGCAACTACCAGGCAACCTGTAGCATCGGGGCGACACTGTTCGGGGGCGACTCGTGTGAGCCCGACGACGTGATGAAGCAAGCGGGCCTGGCCGCACACGAGGCGAAGAGCGCCGGCGGCAACGCACTGAAGACCTTTGACCCCCTCATGCAGGCAGCGGTGGATCAACGCGCAGCGCTGGAGCAGGATATGCGCGTCGGCCTCCACGAACGCCAGTTCGAGGTCCACTACCAAGTCCAGGTCGACCGTCAGGGAGCGCTTGCGGGTATGGAAGCATTGCTGCGCTGGCGGCATCCGGTTCGCGGCTTGGTTCCGGCTGCGGAGTTCATCCCCTTGGCCGAGCGAACGGGGCTGATTCTCCCGCTTGGGCGCTTCGTCCTCGAGCGGGTATGCCGTCAGCTTCTGCAGTGGGAATCCCTAGAGGCGTTGTCCACTTTGCCGGTTGCCGTGAACATCAGTGCTCGGCAGCTACGCAGTGACGACTTCGTCGACGAGATTCGCCGGGTCGTGCGGGAGACGCGTGCGAACCCGGCGAAGTTGAAGCTCGAGATCACCGAGAGCATGCTGCTCGAAGATATCGAGACGACCACAGAGAAACTGGCAGCACTGCAGTCTGATGGCGTGCGCTTCTCCCTGGATGACTTCGGTACCGGGCACTCCTCGCTGGCCTACCTCAAGCGCCTGCCGTTGCACGAACTCAAGATCGACTCCTCGTTTGTCCGCGATCTCATGACGGACCCGAATGACCGCGCCATCTGTAGGGCCGTAATCAATCTCGGCAGCAGTCTCGGCCTGGAAGTGGTCGCCGAGGGTGTTGAGACCGAGGCGCAGCGCAGCCACCTGCTCGAGATGGGCGCGCACCAGTTCCAGGGCTGGCTGTTTGGCCGGCCGGTGCCGCCGGATGAGCTGCCGGCTGCCGGCACGGACGGTGAAAGCCCCTAGCCGGCGCGATGCTCAAACCCGCTTCCGCCTCGATGTGGATCAGTCAGCGCTATCGCACGTCGCGAGCCACTGCTCCAGTCGCTCCTGGGTGAGGATAAGGCGATCACCGAACGTTGGAGCATCTGCCGTAGTGCGATGTTCCCGCAGCCACTCGACGGTGTCCCGGGCGAGCGTGCAGTCGTGCGTGCGCCGAGCCAGCGCACGTAGGGCTTCATACGGTTCATGGCGGTACGGCCATTGTTCGGCCCCATCCCACGCAATCCGCCTGGCGTCTTCAGCAAAGCCGTGGCGAGCCAGATGGCTGGCGAGCCGCTCATACTCCCTGGCGTCGGTGTCGCGTCCATATGTGGCCATGATGTCGTGTACCGAACGCATTCTCACACGCTCATCCGCCTCGCGTGCCACCAGCTCATTCGGCGCGTCGGACCAGCCGGATCCGGCCGGCATCGAAGCGAAGGCCAACCAGGTCGCGATCCATGCGCCTAGTACGGTTGCAATCGCAACGGGGTGAGCCGTTGGCCGCCGGCTGAGGTGGTCCAAAGTCGCAGCAGCTAGCGGCAGAAGGAAGACGAGTAGCGTGATGCGGTAGCGTTCGGCCACGAAAAACACAACCAGCGCGGCGGCAAAGGCGGCGCTGGAGAAAAGCAACGTGCGTGCGAAGGGATCGCGACGCAAGCGTCCAATCGAAATCGCCCCGAGTGCAGCCGCCAGCACCACGCCAAAGTCGACAATGGCGAGCTGCATAACCGTCGAGCGGGCCTTTGCGATCAGCACGTTCTCGGGAGAATCAAAGGTGTAGGGGCTGGCCAGCGCGCGCACCTTTTTGAGCTGCAGCAACGCGAACTTACCGGGCTCCGACTGCGCGTAGCCCATCGAACGCTCCAGCCAGTATAGGTTCGCTGCGACCGCTGTGACGTAACCAGCGTCATGGGCACGTTGGTAGGCTTCCGTGCGGTGGTGG
>SLKC01000020.1 GCA_007134775.1 Ectothiorhodospiraceae bacterium
ACCGGCGAGGGCAAGACCCTCGTCGCCACGCTGCCGGTCTATCTCAACGCGCTCACCGGGCGCGGCGTCCACGTGGTCACGGTCAACGACTATCTCGCCCAGCGCGACGCGGCCTGGATGGGGCGGCTCTATGAATTCCTCGGCCTCAGCGTCGGCACGATCGTCAGCGGGATGAAGACCGATGAGCGTCGCGAGGCCTACGCCGCCGACGTCACCTACGGCACGAACAACGAGTTCGGTTTCGACTACCTGCGCGACAATATGGCCTTCACCAAGGAGCAGAAGGTCCAGCGCGAGCTGCACTATGCGATTGTCGACGAGGTCGACTCGATCCTGATCGACGAGGCGCGCACGCCGCTGATCATCTCCGGGCCGGCCGACACCGGCTCCGACCTCTACCACCGCATGATCCCGGTGGTCGATGCGCTCAAGCCCGAGCAGGATCCGGAGGACCCGGAGGATGATGGCGATTACAGCATCGACGAGAAAAACAAGCAGGTCCATCTCACCGAGATCGGCATCGAGCGCGTCGAGCGCCTGCTCGTCGAGCACGGCCTGATGGAGGAGGGCCAGAGCCTTTACGACGCCGGCCAGCTCTCCCTGCTGCACCATCTCCACGCCACGCTGCGCGGGGCGACGCTGTATCAGCGCGATGTCGACTACATCGTGCGCGATGGCGAGGTGGTGATCGTCGACCAGTTCACCGGCCGGACCATGCCGGGCCGGCGTTGGTCCGAGGGCCTGCATCAGGCGATCGAGGCGCGCGAGGGGGTCGAGGTCAAGAGCGAAAACCAGACGCTCGCCTCGATCACGTTCCAGAACTATTTCCGCCTCTACAGCAAGCTCGCCGGCATGACGGGCACCGCCGACACGGAGGCGCGCGAGTTCAAGCAGATCTACGACCTCGAGGTCATGCCGATTCCGACGCACAAGCCGATGATCCGCGAAGATCGGGCCGATCTCGTCTTCCTCGACGAAACCTCGAAATATGACGCCATCGTTGCCGACATCGACGACTGCGTCGCCCGCGGCCAGCCGGTGCTGGTGGGAACCACCTCGATCGACAACTCGGAACGCCTCTCGGCCGAGCTCACCAAGCGCGGGATCGAGCACAACGTGCTCAACGCCAAGCAGCACGAGCGCGAGGCGCAGATCATCGCCGACGCCGGCCGCCCCGGCAACGTGACCATCGCCACCAATATGGCGGGGCGCGGTACCGACATCGTGCTCGGCGGCAATCTCGACTCGGAACTCGCGGAGCACGGCGACGATCTCGACGCGGCGCGCCGCCAGGAGATCGTCGATGCCTGGCAGGCCCGCCACGACGCCGTGATCGCCGCTGGCGGCCTGCACATCATCGGCACCGAGCGCCATGAGTCGCGGCGCATCGACAATCAGCTCCGGGGCCGCTCGGGGCGTCAGGGCGATCCGGGTGCCAGCCGCTTCTATCTCTCGCTCGAAGATCCGCTAATGCGGATTTTCGCCTCGGACAAGGTTTCCGGCCTGATGCAGCGCATGGGGTTGCAGGAGGGCGAGGCGATCGAGCACGGCTGGGTCACGCGCGCCATAGAAAACGCGCAGCGCAAGGTCGAAGGGCACAACTTCGATCAGCGCAAGCACCTGCTGGAGTTCGACGATGTCGCCAATGACCAGCGCAAGGTCATCTACGAGCAGCGCAACGAGATCCTCGACACCGACGACGTCAGTGAGACGATCCAGTCGATCCGCGCCGATGTGCTCGACAGCTTCATCAGCGAATACGTCCCACCCGATTCGCTCGAGGAGCAGTGGGACGTCAAGGGGCTCGAGGAGGCGCTGAGCAAGGAGTTCCGGCTCGATCTGCCGATCCAGCAGTGGCTCGACGACGAGGAGGAGCTCGAGGAGGATGCCCTGCGTGAGCGCGTGCTTGAGCGTGCCGAGGCCGCCCACCGCGAGAAGGAGGAGCTCGCCGGCAGCGAGGCGATGCGCCGCTTCGAGAAGGCGGTCCTGCTGCAGGTGCTCGATACGCACTGGAAGGAACATCTTGCCGCGATGGACTACCTGCGCCAGAGCATCGGTCTGCGCAGTTTCGCGCAGCGCAATCCGAAGCAGGAGTTCAAGCGCGAATCCTTCCAGATGTTCGCCGAGATGCTCGACCGCATGAAGCACGAGGTGATCCGCGTGCTCTCGCGCGTGCGGGTGCGAACCGAAGAGGATGCCGCGGCGGTCGAGGCGGAGAACCGTCCGAGCGAGGACGCGGTCCAGTACCAGCATGCGCAGGCGCGCTCGCCCGTGGCCGCGGGTGCGGCCGGCGGTGCGGCGGCGGCCGGGGGCGGCGCTGCCGCGGGTAGCGGCGGCGAGGGTGATGGTGACGGCCAGGGTGAGCGCGCCGCCGCATCGGCACCCGAGCCCTACGTGCGCGAAGGCCGCAAGATGGGGCGCAACGAGCCCTGCTGGTGCGGTTCGGGCAAGAAGTACAAGCACTGCCACGGCAAGCTGTCGTGACGGAGCCCGAGGCATCGACCGTCGCCGGTGTCGAGCTCGCCGGCGTGGCCGCGGGGCTGAAGTCCTCCGGGGGGCTCGATGTCGCGCTCGTGCGCCTCGCCCCGGAGACTCGCACGGCCGCCGTGTTCACCCGCAATGCGTTCTGCGCGGCCCCGGTGCACGTCGCCCGCGAGCACCTCGCCGGCGGTGCGCCGCGGCTGCTGCTGATCAATGCCGGCTGCGCGAACGCGGGCACTGGCCGGGAAGGCGAGGCCGATGCGCGTGCGACCTGCGCCCATGTCGCCGCGAGCAGCGGCGTCGAGCCCACCCGGGTGCTGCCCTTCTCCACCGGGACCATCGGCCCGCGCCTGCCGGTCGACTCCCTGTGTGCCGGTGCCGACCGCGCGCTCGCCGCGCTCACCCCCGATGGCTGGCATGCGGCGGCCACCGCGATCATGACGACCGACACCCGGGCCAAGGTGGCGAGCCGGCGTGTGACGCTCGCGGGCGGCACAGTGACCGTTACCGGCATGGCCAAGGGGGCCGGCATGATCCGCCCCGACATGGCCACGATGCTCGCCTTCGTGGCCACGGACGCGGTCGTGGCGGGGGCCGAGCTCGACGGGTTGCTGCGGCGTGCAGTCGATCGCTCCTTCCACTGCATCACCGTGGATGGTGACACCTCGACCAACGATGCCGTCACCCTGTCTGCGACCGGGGCCGCGGGTGCCGAGCCGGCCGACGATGACGAGCGTGAACGGCTCGCGGCGGCGATCGACGCGGTATTCATCGAACTCGCCCAGGCCATTGTCGCCGACGCGGAAGGCGCGACGCGGTTGATCGAGATCGCCGTGGCGGGCGGTCGCGATGTCGCCGAGTGTCGGGACGTCGGCTTTACGGTCGCCCACTCGCCGCTGGTCAAGACGGCGGTGTTCGGGGGCGACCCCAACTGGGGCCGAATCCTTGCCGCGGTCGGGCGGGCACCCGTCGCCGACCTCGATGTCGCCACCATCGACATCGGCCTGGGCGATGTCTCGCTGGTGGCCGGTGGTGAGCCCGTGCCCGGTTACGAGGAGGCGACGGCCGCGGCGGCGATGCGGGCCGATC
>SLKC01000059.1 GCA_007134775.1 Ectothiorhodospiraceae bacterium
CTGTTCCAGCGCGGCCAGGTGATCGAGCTCCGTCTTCAGCGCGCGATAGCGGGCAAGCGCGGCGGAAACACTGCCGTAGTGGCCGAGGCCGAAGGTCTGCCGGATCGCTTCGAGCGGCATCGCCCCAAGGGTCTGGCACAGGTGCATCGCCTGCATCCGCGCGTGGCTTGAGGCACCGCCCCGGCGCGTGCGCCCGGCGCCGGTGACCTCTTCGATGGGCACCCCGAATGCCACCGCCACCCGCTCGACAATCGCTTCGGCCGCAACCGGCTCGGTGCGGCGCCGACGCAGATCGGGAAACTCCCGATCGTTGCCAGTAAAACCGGCGAGCACGGTGTCGCGAAAGTGGTCACTGCCGAGGATGGCACCCCCATCGCCGCGTTCGTGGAAGGCGTCCACCTCGGTCGTCTCGGACCTGTCGACGAATCGCCGATAGGCGCGGGCGGGGCTGCGCGCCCCAAGAGCCGACCAGACCACATCCCGCTCCAGCCACGGCGGCGCCTCGGCTCGCCCGACGTAGGCCGGATAGCTCGACCACGGATAGTCGATCGGCTCGGCGACCAGCCCGGCCGCGGCCGGATTGCGATGGATATAGCGCGATACCGCGAGCAGATACGCGTCCGCGTCCACCACAATCGAACGGAACCGCCCGCGGAACAGCGGCCCATCGGTTCCCACGGCGCGGTTGTAGCGCTGCGTGTAGACGCCGTCGATGTGGCGCATGGCGCGCGAAAGATTCGCCTGCGGCGTATGCAGCAGCAGATGGTAGTGGTTGCCCATGAGGCAGAAGGCGTGCGTCTCGACGCCGAAACGCTCGCGCACATCGCCCAGCAGATCCAGGAAACCCTGGCGCTGCTCGTCGCTTGCGAAGATCTCGCGCTGACCGGCACCACGGTTCATCACGTGATACCAGGCCCCTTCGAATTCGATGCGCAATGGTCTGGCCATGGATCGAGCGTACCATTCTCGTCCGCGCGGATCGCAGCCTGCGCGCGACCCATCCCGCTGCCTCGGGCAGAATCGGCTACGAAGGTCTGATCAATACACTCAGACCTCCCAAGGCGTGGCACCCAGACTCGACGGCTTGTGTACAGCATGACCGAGCACGTCAACTGATGGCCAGTTTCGATCACGGCCACCACCGGCGAGTCCTGGCGGGCAACCCGATCGCGGATCGCTGGAACCAGGCAGCGTCTGACCTCATGACCCGATGCCGCCCTTTGCAGGCACTGCCCCGGCGATTAGATTGGTCGCTGCACTAGTCTATCGGGGTGGAATGATGGTCAAAGAGCGCGAACATCAGGAGATCGGCGCCTACGAGGCGAAAACCCATCTGCCGCGTATGCTGCGCGAGGTTACTGCGGGCGGGCGTTTCCGCATTACGCAGCGCGGCAAACCGGTTGCCGACCTCGTGCCAATCCAGCAGGTCGCGACGCTCAGCCCCGAGGATGTCGCTCGCAGAATGCGCGCGTTTGCAGCACGCCGGAGCGGCCGCACGGACGTGGTGATTCGCGACCTGATCGAAGAAGGCCGGGATTGATGCGCTTCGTGCTGGACAACTCTGTAGCCATGCGCTGGTTATTTCGTGATGGCAGTGGCCAGGACACCGAGGACGCGGACGCGGTGCTCGCGACGCTCGAGCACACGGAGGCGCAAGCGCTCTCACCCGGCATCTGGCTGCTTGAAGCGGGGGACGTCGTGGTTCGTGCCGAGGCACGGGGCTGGATTACCGAGGCAGAAGGCCGGGAGTTCACGCACCTGCTGGAGCACATGGCGATCCGGATCGACCCGGAGCTGCAGGGGCCGGCTTTCGGTCATGTGATCGATCTTGCCCGACGATTCAATCTATCAACGTACGATGCCGCGTACCTTGAACTCGCACTGCGCGAGGGTATCGCTTTGGCCACGCTCGACGCCTCACTCCGCAAGGCTGCCGAACAAACCGGAACGGCGCTCATGAAAGCATGACTGCGACATGGATCTGTCCAGAATGGGGTCGGAGTCAGCGCTCGCGGCCCCTTCGCCCCGGCGACTACCTCTGGGTCACTGCACCGGGCACTGGGCGCTTGGCCGAATAGGGCCTCACGCGCCGTCGAACAAGAACAGACTTGACCCCCTTCTTTTTGACCCCCTTCTTTTCCCTCTGGGCCCCTTTCCCCATCAGGCAGATGTTGCCGGTATCACCGCCATAGCTGAAGTCCTCAAGGCTGGCGTCGCCGTCGCGGCAACCGTCACCGAGTTCCGAGACGGCGGCCTTGGCGCGCACCAGCGTAACGGCGCTGCGCATCTGCTGGGCGGTGGCCTCGACGGTCCCCCGGTTGGCTTCGTTGGCGAGGTCGATGAATCGCGGCAGGGCGACGGATGCTAGGGCGCCGAGCAGCGCCAGGGTGACCACGAGTTCGACGAGGGTGAAGGCGCGGCTTGTCCGGCCGGGATCGGCTGGCATGGGAAGCAGTATTCCCGCTGGAGCGGCTCCAGTAGCTGATCGAAGGCGGAAAGGCCCGGCGCTGGGGCCGGGCCTTTCGGCAAGAGATGGCTCAGTGGCGGTGACCGCCAGGGGGCATGCCGGAATCACCAGAAAGAACCCCGCCACGATTACGTTCACCCCCGGCGCAATGAACAAAAACAGACTTGACCCTGCTCCTCTGCTTAGTTGACAAAGCCGGCGCAACGGGTAATCATCGTAGACATACTACAAATACATTTGGGGAAATTCGTGGCCCAACTCCACTGTTACGTGCCCGACGAGGTCGCGAATCGCATCCGGCGCCAGGCAGCCCAAGCAGGCATGAGTGTGTCTCGCTATCTCGCGGAACTCGCTTGTCGAGATGCCGGGCCGGAATGGCCCGAAGGCTATGCGGCGCGCGTCTTTCGTTGCCCTGAAGGCGGGAATATGGAACGCACTGTACAGGGCGAATACGAGGCGCGCACGGACCTGGAATGATCAAGCTGCTGGATACAGACATCTGCATCCACCTGCTGAATGCCCGGGAAGCGGGGCTGATCGAGCGCTTTCTCGCGCATCGCCCCACTGAACTCGCATTGTGCAGCGTCGTGCGGGCAGAGCTGCTTTGGGGCGCGCGCAACAGCGGCCGTGTCGAGGAGAATCTCCAACGCGTGGAGGAGTTTGCGGCTCCGCTGACTAGCCTGCCCTTCGACGACGGCTGCGCCGAACACTACGCGCTGATCCGAGCCGATCTCCACGCCCAGGGCCAGCCCATCGGCCCGAATGACCTATTGATATCCGCGATCGCTCGCACCCATGACGCGGTCCTGGTGACCCGCAACACGCGCGAGTTCCGCCGCGTCCCGGCATTGCGATTGGAGACCTGGTGATCAGCGCTTCCGCTGCACCTCGTGCCGGGGCTCGCGGATTCTCAGGCGCGACCGATATGCCTGGGCACTATGGCCTTGGAAGGCGAGCGGCCGCAGAGCAGTAAGCCCGACCCCCTTCCGCTCCCGGCGCGATGAACAAGAACAGACTTGACCCCATTCTGACTC
>SLKC01000105.1 GCA_007134775.1 Ectothiorhodospiraceae bacterium
CCAGACCCGGCAGTAGTTCTCCCCAGCGTTCCGCTCCGACACCGCCTAGACGATCGTGATCTGGGCATCTGTGATGGCGGTGTCGGTCACCTGTGGGGCTCGGCTGACTGCGAGAGCGCCGCAGGGCAGCGGGTAGCGCGGGTCGGGTTGGTGCGGTCCACTGCTGGCTCTCGGATAGCTGGTGGTCAAGGGAGAACGCGTGTCGGTCGTGGTGATTGGCGATAGCCACGGCAGCCGGCCGATGCTGCGCGAAGCGTTGCGTCTCGCACAGCAGCTCGGATGCGGGACGGTGGTGTCCGTCGGCGACTTCGGTGTCTGGCCGGGGCCGACGGGCCGGGAGTTCCTCGATGCTGTTGATCTGATGGCGTCCCAGCGCGACGTGTGCGTGCTGGTCGTACCTGGCAACCATGACGACTATGACCAGATCGGACAGCTCACCTCGCGCGATGACGGCTGGCTGCTGCTACGGGATCGGATCCTGGTCGCGCCGCGACCGCACCGGTTCGAACTGGACGGCTTGACCTGGCTTGCGGTGTCCGGGGCCGCCTCCGCTGACGGTCCCGGCGGCATCTTCGACCAGGTCCGCGGACCGCTGGACCGGTCTGCCACGGTGACGGACGGCCGCGGTCGGCTACGTGGCCGCCAGGCCGGGTTCGATCTCGGTGGTTGGTGGCCGCAGGAGCGGATTGCCCCCGCCGATGTGGTCGCCGCGATCGACCTAATCGACACCGTGCACCGTGACGGCCAACGGATCGATGTGATGGTCAGCCATGAGGCTCCGCTGGTGTTGCCGGTAGGACCGGTAGGCGACTGGCAGGTCGGACTCGAGCAACGTCGCCTTCTCCAACAGGTCCACGACCACGCGCTACCGACCGTTCACGTGTGCGGGCACTGGCACCGTCACGTGACCGCTGCCTCCAACGACCGCTACCTGGCCTGCCTGTCGGCCGACATCAACCCGGCCGAGCCGCAGTGGGCGATCATCGAGCCCGACGACCATGGGCGTCCGGTCGTCGTTGCTCCGCGACGCTGGTCGCCCGCGACAGCGCTGACCGCGCTGGTCGAGCACCAAGCCCGACGCCACCGACTCGACCCCAACCTGGCTCGAAGCGACCTGGCCACCTGCCATCCATCCGAACAGAGGCGGCAAGCATGACTGCCATCTGTGCTACGGATGTTGGCGAAACAACCCAGTGTGCCAAGACCGGGTCCGTGGCCATCTTGCAGTGTCAGGGCCGCCTGCGGTGCGCACAGGGCGGCAGGGTCGTCAGGCACCACCCCCGTAAACCTCCGTCCGTAGTTCCGCCACGAAATGCTCGGTCCAACCCCGGTCAAGGTCGTCGAGTTGCGGTTCCTCTAGCACCGAAAGCATGTTGGCGACAACCGACGACGCCATGAGGAGCACGTACCAGTCCCAGCCATGCTGTTCGGCCGCAACATCGAGACTCTTCAGCGCCGCGGACCTTGATCGGCACCCCACCGGGGGGACCGCTCGCGCAGCCTCGATCGCGGCAGCGTGAGCATTGACGATGTCCGGGTCAGGGTGCGGGGGGTGGCCAAACGGTGCCGTTGCGACTTCGCCGTTGCGGTGCAACCTGCAGGCGACTGCAACCAGAACCTTCAAGGCTACGCCTCGAAGTGTCGCCCGCCCGAAGCGCTCAAGTGCCTTGGTGAGCATGTCTACGAACAGCAGGTCGTGGACCGTGTCGTCGTAGACCGTCAACAAGTGCTGTTCGAGCGCGTCGACGAGGGCACGTTCCGGTGTAACGCTCTCAATGCGGTACATGCGCATCTCCTAGCCGTTGGGATCGCGAGCCAGAAGTTTGCAATACGGCTGCGACGCTGCCACGCAGTGAGCCACTAGTTCGCCAACAGTGACATTGATGGCAATCAGTCGCTGCTGACCGCTATCGAGCTCGGGTGCTGACGGCACGTGAGCAGGGGGCGTCGCCGGAGGTTGAGCGGAGCCTGGCGCGGGTGGCAGGCCAGCTTCACGATGCCTGGTGGCGCGGCCAGCTGCATCGCATCTGGACGTGACGGGGCGGCCCGGCCGGCGCGCGTGTAGCTGGGTTGCGCCCGTGGTGTCGCGGTCGTGTGCAACCGTTCGTGCCGACCTGGCTGGAGTTCGTGCAGCAGCCGATCTCTGGTCGACCCGTCACTCATGACAGCGGGCTACCGATCCCCTACGCCCGCGGGAGGAGCACACGATGTATGTCGCGAACGCGCCGATTCTGATCGACGACGACAACCACGGCCGGCTCGACGACGCGCTCAGCGAAGGACAGAAGCGCGCTCGCGTTCGGATGCTGGACGTGGATGATCTGCAGCAATGCGCGACCGGCTGTGAAGAAGTCATTGCTGGCATGCCGCAGGCGGTGCGTCCGACCGCTGGCGCGCTCGTGGGCGTCACCGGCAAGGTGTCACGCTCGTATGAAGGGGTGCCGCAGGCCACCTTCGCGTATCTGGAGCGCCGCCCGAAAGGCTGGGCGCTGATGGCTGTGTGGCGCGCCGGCATGCGGGAAGGGGGGCTGCCGCGCGTGTGGGTGAGTAGCGATCAGGAGCACGCAGCACTGGTGCGTTACGCGGAGCGGTGGAAGGTGGACGGCCGGAGTGTGCTGGACGGGATGCGCGATACACCAGGGCAGGTGCGGGCCGGCACTGCGGGTGAGGCTGCGGTGCGGATGGTGAGCCGGCTCGGCGCGAGCCGTTTCGATACCGGGTGGCTGGAGCGGTTGGTGGCTAGCGAAGGCGTGCGGGTGCGTGAGGCGGTGGCGGCCGAGCCGGGCTTCCCGGAGCATCTGCGTGCTGCTGCTGCGATGATGTGAAGATGACGTGACGGCAGCCGCGGACGTCACGGTCCGGGACGGTGCAGGGAGGACGGGTGGTGGACCGCGGGACGCGGCGGCGGGAGAGTTCTACAAGGTGCTGGTCGGGGCGGTCCGACTGGGTGGCGAAGCGTGATCTGGTCTACAACGCGACCCGGTTCCTTCAGCTGGTCGGGTCCAAGGGCGGGGTCGACGCTACGAAGCAGCTGCTTCGCGGGCCACCGTCCGAGGGGTTCGTGACGTGGGGGGAGAAGGGCCGGCTCGATCTGCGGCCCCGCTCATACCGGAAGCTGGGGCGCCTCAACGGTCGTCGCTCTTACCCATCGCCCGCGATGAGCCGCCAGGCGTTCTCGTACTCCGTCCCTGCTCGAAGGATCTCCGAGCGGGAGACGTTCGTGCGTGTTCGGTAGTGCCGCACGAAGCGATCCATGTCGGTGAAGGGAACGACCCAGGCGCGGGGTGGCGGCATGGCCAGCTCGTCGATCTGACCCTCGAAGCTGATCAGGACCACGTAGTGCTTGTTCGGACGCTGGGACTCGAGGTTCCCAGCGGGCCATTCGTACTTGCCCGCCAGCCCCTTGACCTCGACGGTCACCGCATCTCCATCATCGCGCAGGACCACGATGTCCACGCCCTTTCGGTTGCCGAGCGTGAGGTGTGCGTCGAGCCCGA
>SLKC01000126.1 GCA_007134775.1 Ectothiorhodospiraceae bacterium
AGGCGCCGGATGGACATCGGGCCGTTTCAGACGAGATCGAAGCGGTCCGCGTTCATGACCTTGTTCCAGGCGGCGACGAAGTCGTTGACGAACTTCTCCTGCGCATCGTCCTGGGCATAGACCTCTGCATAAGAACGCAGGATGGAGTTCGACCCGAACACCAGGTCGACGCGCGTGGCGGTCCACTTGGTCTGGTCGGTCTTGCGGTCACGGATCTCGTACAGGTTGTTGTCGGTCGGCACCCAGGTGTAGGCCATATCCGTGAGATTCACGAAGAAGTCGTTGGTCAGCTGACCTTCGCGCTCCGTGAACACGCCATGCTTGGTGCCCGCATGGTTGGTGCCCAGCACACGCATGCCGCCGACCAGCACCGTCATCTCCGGCGCTGTCAGGCCCATGAGCTGGGTCCGGTCGAGCATCATCTCCTCGGGGGCGACCACGTAATCCTTCTTGACCCAGTTGCGGAAGCCGTCGGCCAGCGGTTCCAGGTATTCGAACGACGCGGCGTCGGTCATCTCGTCGGTGGCGTCCCCGCGCCCCGGGGAGAACGGCACCGTGACGGGGTGACCGGCGGCTTTCGCGGCCTGCTCGATGCCGACATTGCCGGCGAGGACGATCACGTCGGCGACGCTGGCCCCCGTATCGGCGGCGATCCCCTCGAGCACGCCCAGCACCTTCGCCAGACGCTCCGGCTCATTACCCGCCCAGTCCTTCTGCGGAGCGAGGCGGATGCGGGCGCCATTGGCGCCGCCGCGCTTGTCGGAGCCGCGGAAGGTCCGGGCGCTGTCCCAGGCGGTGGCGACCATCTCGGGGATGGTGAGACCGCTGTCGGCAATCTTCGCCTTCACCGCATCCACGTCGTAGTGGGTGTTGCCGGCGGGCACGGGGTCCTGCCAGATCAGGTCTTCCTCGGGCACCTCCGGCCCGATGTAACGGGACTTCGGCCCCATGTCGCGATGGGTGAGCTTGAACCAGGCGCGAGCGAAAGCATCGTTGAAGGCCGCCGGATCATTGTAGAAACGCTCGGAGATCTTGCGGTACTCCGGATCGACCTTCATCGCCATGTCGGCGTCCGTCATGATCGGGTTGTAGCGGATCGACGGATCCTCGACATCGACGGGCTTGTCCTCCTCCTTGATATCGACCGGCTCCCACTGCCACGCACCGGCGGGGCTCTTCTTCAGTTCCCATTCGTACTCGAGCAGCAGGTAGAAATAGCCGTTGTCCCACTGCGTCGGGTGCGTCGTCCAGGCGCCCTCGATGCCGCTGGTGACGGTGTCCCGGCCGACGCCGCGGGTGACCTTGTTGTTCCAGCCCAGGCCCTGCTCTTCCACATCGGCCGCTTCCGGATCGGGACCGAGATTGGCGGCATCGCCGTTGCCGTGGCACTTGCCCACAGTATGGCCGCCGGCGGTCAAGGCGACCGTCTCCTCGTCGTTCATCGCCATGCGCTCGAAGGTGATGCGCACGTCCTTGGCGGTCTTCAACGGGTCCGGATTGCCATCCACGCCCTCGGGATTGACGTAGATCAGGCCCATCATCACCGCGGCCAGCGGGTTCTCCAGGGACTCGCGGTCACCGGCATAGCGGCTGTTCTCGCTGTCGCTCGGGGCGAGCCACTCCTTTTCCGAACCCCAGTAGGTGTCCTTCTCCGGGTGCCAGATATCCTCGCGGCCGAAGGAGAAGCCGAAGGTCTTGAAACCCATGGACTCGTAGGCCACGTTGCCGGCCAGGATGATCAGATCGGCCCAGCTCAGCTTGTTGCCGTACTTCTTCTTGATCGGCCACAACAGGCGGCGCGCCTTGTCCAGATTGGCATTGTCGGGCCAGCTGTTGATCGGCGCGAAGCGCTGGTTGCCGGTACCACCGCCGCCACGCCCATCGGCGACGCGGTAGGAGCCGGCCGCATGCCAAGCCATGCGGATCATCAGGCCGCCGTAGTGGCCCCAGTCGGCCGGCCACCAGTCCTGGCTGGTCGTCATCAGATCGTGGAGGTCCTTCTTCAGCGCCGCCACATCGAGCTTCTTGACCTCTTCGCGGTAGTTGAAATCCGCCCCCAGCGGATCGGTCTTGCGATCGTGCTGGTGGAGGATGTCGAGATTCAGGTTGTTGGGCCACCACTCCATCACGGAGCTGCCCACCTCGGTATTGGCGCCATGCACGACCGGGCACTTGCCCGCAGTCGCCGTCTTGCTTGCACCCATGCTTGTCTCCTGTATCGGTTCTATCGATCGCCATGTAGGCCCGCGCACCGGGCCCGGAATCGGCGATCATCTTAACCAGACCCGATCCATCAGATAAAGTAGAATCTTTTGATCCACTCCATCAGGCCCTCTTATGACTGATCTCTCCCTGCGGCAGCTCCGCTACTTCGATGCCCTCGCACGGCATGGCCACTTCGGGCGGGCTGCGGAGGCCTGCGCGATCTCGCAGCCCGCGCTCTCCATGCAGATCAAGGAGCTCGAGGAGACGCTGGGTGCGGCGCTGTTCGACCGCAGCGCGCGCCAGGTGCACCTGACCCCGCTCGGCGAGGCATTCGCCCAACGCACGCGCGGTATCCTGCGCTCGATCGACGAACTCGAAGACCTCGCACGCGCCTCGCGCGAGCGCTTCGTCGGGCGCCTGCGCATCGGGGTCATCCCGACGATCGCGCCCTACCTCCTGCCCGCCGTCGTCGAACGGCTCAGCCAGGCCTATCCGGGGCTCGACGTCCATGTGCGCGAAACGGTTACGCAACGGCTCATCGAGGAACTCGCCGAGGGGCGGCTGGACGCCGCCCTCGTCGCGCTGCCGGTGTCGGAGCCGTCGTTGACCGAGGTCGCGCTGTTTACGGAGTCGTTCGTCCTGGTGCGCCCGGCGGCCGATGCGGACGAACCCGTGCCAGAGATCGAGGCGCTTCGCGACATGCGCCTGCTTCTGCTCGAGGAGGGGCACTGCTTCCGCGAGCAAGCCCTGGCCTGCTGCAACATGAGCTCGACGAAGACCCGCGAACTGCTCGAGGGGAGTTCGCTGTCGACCCTGGTGCAGATGGTTAGCGCCGGCATCGGGGTGACGCTGATCCCGGAGATGGCCGTACCGATCGAGACCCGCTCGGCGTCGGTCGGTATCGCCCGTTTCCGCGCCCCGGAGCCCACCCGCACCGTCGGCATCGTCTGGCGCCGGAGCAATCCCCTCGCCCGCGAATTCAACCGCATCGCCGAGATCGTGCGCGAGGCCGCGACGTGACGCCCCATGGATGCCACGCATTGCCCCGATTCCCACCACCCGCGAACGGGGCCTCCGCGTCCCATATGGAGAAACGGTCATTGCGATTCGCCCGTCAAACCGATCGGAACACACTTGACATGTGTTAGGTTGATGATTAGACGGCTGGAGTGAGATCAACGAGACATCCCCAGCCACAATCCCGGATCGGAGAACGAGATGTCCAGCGCCGTAAATGAATTCCATGCCCAGCCGTCGGACATCGATCAGAGTGTCTCGAGCCCCGAACGCCTGAGCACCGGTATTCTCGAACTCGACGAGATCCTCGACGGCGGGCTGATCGCGCGCCGCGACTACCTCGTACGCGGTGGCCCCGGCCTGGGCAAGACCACGCTCGGCCTCCATTTCCTCTGCGCCGGCCACGAGGGCGAGCGCGCACTGTTCATCGGTTTCCAGGAGTCCGAGGCGGAGCTGCGGGCAAACGCCGCCAGCGTCGGCATCGACACCAGTAATGTGAACATTCTCAGCCTCGCGGAGAGCGATGCCTTCTTCACGGAGGCCCAGGCCTATGACGTGTTCGCCGCCTCGGACGTCGAGCAGGCGCCGATGGTCAACCAACTCGTCGAGGCCATCGACCGGATCCGGCCCACCCGCGTGTTCGTCGACTCGCTCACCCAGCTGCGCTTCGTCTCGGCCGATCTCGGCCAGTTCCGCAAGCAGGTGGCCTCGTTCCTGCGCTTTCTCGACGGCCGCGGTGCGACGGTGCTGTTCACCTCGGAGTCGACCCGCGAGGTGCCCGACGACGACCTGCAGTTCATCGCCGATGGTGTCATCGCCCTGGCGCAGGGCCCGTCGAGTAGCGAGCTGCGGGTGACCAAGTTCCGCGGCTCGGGATTCCAGCGGGGCGCCCATCCGTTCCGCGTCGACGACTCGGGTTTCCACGTCTACCGGCGCACTCTGCCCCCCCCGCAGAGAGTCGTGGAGACCGCAGCCGTGCAGCTGCGCTCGGGCAACGCCGAACTCGACGGCATGCTCGAAGGCGGTGTGGAAGCGGGGACCGTGACGCTGGTGACCGGCCCGACCGGCATCGGCAAGTCCACCCTTGCGGGCCTGTTCGCGGTCGCGAGCGCGCGCGCCGGCCGGCCCGCCGCCGTCTACCAGTTCGAGGAGGAGATGAACGGCTGGCTCGCGCGCCTGCGCACGCTCGGTGTCGACGCCGATTCGCCGGTGCGCGAGGGGATGCTCTCGCTCGAGCAGGTCGAGCCGCTGCGCTATCTCGCCGCGGAATTCACCAATAACGTAAGCCGCCGGGTCCGCGAAGAGGGCCTGGAGCTGGTGGTCATCGACAGCGTGGCCGGCTTCGAGCTGGCACTCGGCGGCGAGGAGGACGTCAAGCAGCCGCTGCATGCCTTCATCAAGACGCTATCCCGGCTGGGCGTGACCGTGATCCTGGTCAACGAGAACCACGCCGCCGTGGGCAACCTGCAGGTCTCCGAGCGTGAGATCAGCTATGTCGCCGACAATGTGATCTACCTCGCCTATGTACAGTCGGGCGACGCGCTGGCGAAGATCATCGGCATCATGAAGAAGCGGCTATCCGGGTTCGACACGCGCCAGCGCGCCTTCGAGATCGGGCCGGGCGGCATCCGCATCAACGGCCTGGCCTCGGAACTGGGGATCAGTGTGGGCATCGGCAACACACCATCGAGACGGAATTGAGCGCCCGTGCCGACAAGCGCATCGTGATCATTGTCCACGAGCCCGGCAACCGCCGCGTCCTCGGCCAAGCGGTCGCGGAGATCGGGAGGACCCCGGTGGCCATCGATAGCGAGGATGCACTGCGCGCCTGTCTCACCGACGACAACCCGCCGCGGGCGGCGCTCGTCGACACCTCCGGCTTCGGCCACGCCGTGTGGGCGCTCTGCGGCCTGCTCCATGAGCACGAGATCCCCTTCCTCGTGCTGTCGACCGCGAAGGACCATGAAGCGAGTCACCGCTCGCTCGAATACGGTGCCGCCAGCGTGCTGAGCAAACCCGTGACCAAAGACGCGCTGCTCAAGCTGCTGCAGAGTCTGGATCGGCGCGACGAGGCAGGGCCGTGAGCGCGGCCTGGCGCCCCGCGACGGCGGAGGCCCGCTCCCCGGCGGGCACGAGCCGCATCCTGCTGCTGATCGCGGGCGGGGGCAATCGCCAGCAGATCGAGCGCGAACTGGCCCAGCGGTTCACGGTGGTGCATCCCGAAGGCGACGCGCTGCCCGCCGACGGCTTCGACCTGGCGATTGCCGACGGCCCCGGGCTGCGCCGGTGGAACCATGCACTACGCGAGGCCAAGGCGGCCGCCCAGCCGGTCTTCCTGCCCCTGATGCTGCTCCTCCCGCGCACCGATCTGCGCGATCGCCGCAGGGGGCTGTCCGATCTCCTCGATGATTTCATCACCACCCCGATCGATCGCACCGAGTTCATGGAGCGCGTGCAGATCCTGCTGCGGGCACGCCAGCAGGCGCTGGAACAGCGCGACGAACTCGTGCGCCTGGTCAATTTCGATCGCGCTACGGGCCTGCCCAACCGCCACCTGTTCACGGACCGCGTCCAGGCGGCGATGCGTAGTGCCGATACCCGCGGAGCGGGGCTTTTCGTCGCGGTCATCCACGTGCCGCTCGCCCATGTCCTGGAGAGCGTCGGTGAGCTGGCCGTCGAGGAGGCCGCCATGACCTGCTCGGCACACCTGTGCGATCTCGCGGGGGAGAACGTGGATCTCGCCCGACTGCGCATGGACCAGTGGGGCGTCCGCCTCTTCGACGGGGGTCGTATGGAGGCGGTTTTCGAGCTGTGCGCACGCATCGACCGCCTGGCCGACTGCGGCATCGAGGCGGGCGGCGAGACCGTCTACCTCGCCCCCCGCATCGGCGTCGCCAGCTACCCCGCCGACGCCGACAGCGCCGCCGGCCTGATCGATGCCGCGATCGCCGCCGCCGGCCGCGCACGTGGGGGCGAGCCGGCGTTCTACACCATGGAGCAGTGCGCCGCGGCGCTGCACTACCTGCGTACCGAGGCCGGCTTGCGCGAGGCCTTCGCGGACGGCCAGTTCGAACTCTGGCTGCAGCCCAAAGTGCCGCTGCAGGCGGCGGGGCCACCCTCAGCCGAGGCCCTGATCCGCTGGCGCCTGCCCTCAGGGGCGATGGTGCCGCCGGGCGATTTTATCCCCGTCGCCGAGACCAGCGGCCTGATCCGCGACATCACCCGCTGGGTCATCGCCACGGCCTTCGATCTGGTCGCGCGCACCGGGCGCGACCGCGGGCAGCGGTTGCACCTGGCCCTCAATATCACCCCGGTGGACGTGCAGCAGCCGGGCCTGAGCGAGTGGCTACGCGGACTCTGCCGTGAACACGACGTCGCTCCAGGACAGATCGAATTCGAGCTGACCGAAACCATGGTGTGCGACATGGATGAGCCGACGCTGGAATCCCTGCACGCACTCCGTGCGGCCGGCTTCGGCATCGCCATCGACGACTTCGGCACCGGTTACTCCTCACTAGGCTACCTGCACCGGCTGCCCGCCAATACACTGAAGATCGACAGGCGCTTCATCGACAAGATCCCCGGAGATTCCGGCGGTGCGACGGTGACGCGCGCGATCATCGACCTCGCCCAGGCCTTCAATCTGCAGACCGTCGCCGAGGGCGTCGAGGATGCCGAGCAGATCGAGTACCTGCGCGCGGCGGGCGTGGACTACGGGCAGGGTTTCCACATCGCCCGGCCGATGCCGGAGACCGACTTCCGCGCCTGGCTGGCGCGGGCCCGGGCGAACGGAGCCCATCCTCCAACGTAGCGGGAGATGTAACGGGGCACAAACGGATAGATGGTGGCTATGGCTGGATTCGAACCAGCGACACCAGCATTATGAATGCTGTGCTCTAACCAACTGAGCTACATAGCCACTGGGCAGGCGATCGGCAATTATGGTGGCGCGCCGCGTGGCCGTCAAGATCGGTCACACATTGAAGCGGATGTGGGCGATGTCGCCCTCGCGCATGACGTACTGCTTGCCCTCGAGCCGCCACTTGCCCGCCTCCTTGGCCTTGTTTTCGCCGCCGCAGTCGACGAAGTCGTCGTAGCTGACGACTTCGGCGCGGATGAAGCCGCGCTGCATATCGGTGTGGATGCGCCCAGCCGCCTCGGGTGCGGTCGCCCCCTTGCGCACGGTCCAGGCGCGCACCTCCTGCGGGCCCGCGGTGAAGAAGGTCTGCAGGCCCAGCAGTTCGTAGCCGGCGCGGATCACGCGATTCAGTCCGGGCTCCTCCAGCCCGAGATCGGCGAGGAATTCACTGCGATCGTCGGGGTCGAGCTGCGCGATCTCCGCCTCCAGCCGCGCACAGACGGCGACGACCACGGCCCCCTCGGCGGCGGCCCGCGCCTGCACCGCGTCGAGGTGGGCGTTGCCCTCGAGCCCAGCCTCGTCGACATTGGCGATGTACATCACCGGTTTCGCCGTGATGAGGTGCAGTTCCGCGAGCAGCGGCGCCTCCTCCCGCGAGCACTCAAACGTGCGCACGGGCTGCCCCGCGTCGACGTGCGCCTTGACGCGCCGCAGCAACGCCTCGCGCTCGACGGCCTCCCGTGCCCGCGACTTCGCCGCCTTCGCGGCGCGCTCTACGGCCCGCTCCAGCGTATCCATATCCGCGAGGAGGAGTTCTGTGGCGATCGTATCGAGGTCGGCGACGGGGTCGACCCGGCCGGCGACATGGACGACATCGTCATCCTCGAAACAGCGCACGACCTGGGCAATGGCGTCGGTCTCGCGGATGTGGGCAAGGAACTGATTACCCAGCCCCTCTCCCTGGGAGGCGCCAGCGACGAGGCCGGCGATGTCGACGAACTCCATCGTGGTCGGCACCACCTTCGCCGGCCGCACGATCTCCGCGATGCGCTGGAGACGGGGATCGGGCACCTCGACGATCCCGACGTTGGGATCGATGGTGCAGAACGGGTAGTTCTCCGCTTCGATCTCGTTCGCCGTCAGGGCGTTGAACAGGGTCGACTTGCCCACGTTGGGCAGGCCGACAATGCCGCACTTGAATCCCATCGCTTGCTCTCACTGTCGCGGCCGCACGCGGCGGCCCGGCCCTCAGGGGTTGGCGCTGTGCAGGGCGTGCATCGCGCCCTCAAGGTCGCCGTCGATGATGAGGCGATCGGTCTCGTCGAGAGCCCGATCGATGGCTTCAAGCAACAACCGACGTTCCTCGGGTGCCGGTCGGCGCAGCACGTACCCGGTCACCTGCGTGCGATCCCCCGGGTGGCCGATGCCGATGCGCAGGCGCCAGTAATCGCGCGTCCCCAGCCGGGCATCGAGATCGCGCAGCCCGTTGTGACCACCATGGCCACCGCCCTGCTTGAGCCGGACACTGCCGGGCGGCAGATCGAGGTCGTCATGCGCCACCAGGATGCGTTGGGGCTCGATTCGATGGAAACGCGCGACGGCCGCCACCGGCGTACCACTGCGGTTCATCAGGCTCCCGGGCTTGAGCAGGCGCACGTCGCGGCCCGCGCTCTGTACCCGGGCCAACGCCCCCGGTAGACGCCGGTCCTCGCGGAAGGCCTCGCCGAAGCGCTCGGCGAGGCCGTCCACATACCAGAAGCCGGCGTTGTGGCGTGTCCCGGCGTAGCGGTCCCCGACGTTGCCGAGGCCGACCACGAGGGCAAACTCGCTGTGCAGTGCCGCCATGTACGCTCCCGTGGCAGCGGCAACGGATGCTCAGCCCTTGTCCTCGTCCTGATCGCCGCCCGCCTCGTCGTCGCCGCCCTCCTCGGCGGGCGCTTCGCCCTCCTCGGCCGCGGCCGCCTCTTCCTCGGCCTCTTCGTCGGCCGCCACGCGCGGCATGTGGATGCCGAAGATCGCGCGATCGTTCTCTTCGCCGTGGACGAGATCGACGAACTGAACGCCCTCGGGCAGCGTGATGTCGGTGAGGTGCAGGGTCTCACCCACGTCGACACCGCTGACATCGACCTCGATATACTCGGGCAGCGCCTTCGGCAGGCAGATCACCTCGACTTCGGTCTCGATATGGCTGACCTCACCGCCGTGCATGCGCACGCCGACCGACTCTTCCTCGTTGACGAAGTGCAGCGGCACGCGGATCTGGATCTCGCGGTCGGCCTGCACGCGCAGGAAATCCATGTGCGTGATGATGGGCTTGAACGGATGGCGCTGCAGATCGCGCAGGATCGCCTGCTGCTTCGTCCCGCCGTCGATGTTCAGCGTCAGGATGTGCGAGAAAAAGGCTTCGAACTGGATCTTGCGGAAGACCTCGTCATGGCTGAGGGTCAGGCTCACGGCATCCTGGTCGCCTCCATAGACGACCGCCGGGACCTTCTTCTCGCGACGCAGGCGGCGGCTCGCACCCTTCCCCACGTCATGACGAGTCTGCGCTTCCAGCGTGAACTCGATGTCACTACTCATGGCAGTACTCTCTCGTGACTACGTGAAAAGGCATCCCGCCCCCCATGGACGAAACGCCCGCCGTCACCGCGACCAGTGACGACTGATGGAACAGTTAATCGACGTACAGCGACGAGACCGACTCCTCACGATGGACCCGTCGCAGCGTCTCGGCCAGCAGTTCGGCAACGCCGAGCTGGCGGATCTTGGCGCAGTTCTGCGCCTCGCCACGCAGCGGAATCGTATCGGTCACCACGAGCTCATCCACCTGCGAGGCGGCGATGCGCTCGACCGCGGGTCCGGAGAGCACCGGGTGCGTGGCGTAGGCAACCACGGCGCGCGCACCATGCTGCTTCAACGCCGTCGCCGCCTGGCAGAGCGTGCCCGCGGTATCGACCAGGTCATCGATGATGATGCAGGTGCGATCGCGCACGTCGCCGATGATGTGCATGACCTCGGACTCGTTGGCCTGCGGCCGCCGCTTGTCGATGATGGCGAGATCCGTATCGTCGAGACGCTTCGCCAGTGCCCGCGCTCGCACAACACCGCCGACATCGGGCGAGACGACGACCATGTTCTCGTACTCCTGCCGCCACACATCGGAGAGCAGCACGGGCGAGGCGTAGACATTGTCGACAGGGATGTCGAAGAAGCCCTGGATCTGGTCGGCGTGCAGGTCGATCGTCAGCAACCGGTCGATGCCCGCCGCGCACAGCATGTTCGCGACCACCTTGGCCGAAACCGGCACGCGCTGGTTGCGACTGCGGCGGTCCTGACGAGAGTAGCCGAAATAGGGAACGACCGCCGTCATGCGATCGACCGATGCGCGCCGCAGGGCGTCGCACATCAGCAGGATCTCCATGAGATTGTCGTTCGATGGGTCGCAGGTGGGCTGCAGGATAAAGGCATCGCGCCCACGCACATTATCGAGGATTTCGACCCAGGTCTCGCCGTCACTGAAGCGGGAGACGGTGGCGTCCCCGAGCGGCAGTCCAAGGTGGTCACACACGCCTCGGGCAAGCTGCGGGTTGGCATTGCCCGCAAAGACCATCATCGACTTGTTCGACACGGTGCTGATCCGCTGGCTGCGAAGGATAGGAGGCCGCTCGCGTCGGCGCTGCAACTACTTGCTACATTATTGGCTGGGCCGGCAGGATTCGAACCTGCGCATGCCAGGACCAAAACCTGGTGCCTTACCGCTTGGCTACGGCCCAATGTTCATCGCTTCGTCGTGAATCCTGCCGGTCCCCGGCAGGATTGCGCGGCCCTTCCTGGGCCGCGCCCTTCGGGCTCGCTGCGCTCGCGCAAAATCGCTCCCGGCGATTTTGTCGAACCTGCGCATGCCAGGACCAAAACCTGGTGCCTTACCGCTTGGCTACGGCCCAATGTTCGTCGCTTCGTCGCTGACCCCGCCGGTCCCCGGCAGTCGGTACGCCAGTGGCGAACGGTTCCTCCCGCGGGCGACGATCCCCTGCCATGTCTCGGGCAGGGTCCCGCGCAGGCGACGCGCCGTCGCCTCGTCTGGACAGGGGGCGAAAACCGCCGCGCCCGTCCCGGACAGCCGCGCCTGCAGCCCGTGTGCGCGCAACCAGTCGAGCGCCTCGCCCACCGCCGGATAGCGGCGGCGGACCACAGGCTCGCAGTCGTTGACTGCCCGCCCGGCAAGGAAGTCGCGTATTGTGGTCCGGGGTCTATCACGTGTCAATTCCGCCGCAGAGAAGACATCGGCGGTGGCCACACTCACACCGGGCACAATCAGCAGATACCAAGGTTCCGAGACCACCAAAGGGGAAAGGCGTTCGCCGATGCCTTCGGCCCAAGCCGAGTGACCAGCAACGAAGACCGGCACATCGGCGCCCAACCTGACGCCGAGGCGGGCGAGCGCTTCCAGATCCAGCCCTGCCCCCCACAAGTGGTTGAGCGCCACCAGTACCGTCGCGGCGTCGGAGCTGCCGCCGCCCAGACCGCCACCGAGCGGCAGGTGCTTCGTCAGGGCGATGTCGACCCCGAGGGTGCAACCGGTCGCGGTCTGCAGTGCGCGCGCGGCCCGGATCGCGAGATCGGCCTCCGGCGCAACACCGGGCAGTGCCTGCGAACGGCCAATCCGGCCATCGTCGCGCAGCCGGAAATGCAGGGCGTCGCCGGTGTCGACAAATTGGAACAGCGTCTGCAGAAGATGATAGCCATCACTGCGACGCCCGACGATATGCAGAAAGAGGTTGACCTTGGCCGGTGCGGGCCAACCGCAATCCCAGCCCCAGCCTCCGGATGCTGCCTGCTCCGGCATCGCGCACTCCTCCGCCTCACTCGCCGATCAGCGGGATACCGGACGACTCGCCCTCGCCCGGCGCCGCGGGCTGCCAGTTGTCCACAGCGACGCGGATCCGCGTGCCCTCGGCGACGTGGCGGATGGTCAGATCGGCCGGCAGGTCGAGACCGTCCACCTGCGTATAGCGCCGGTAAGCGATCTCCCACTCCTCCCAGCGCAGGTGCTCCAGCCGCCCGAAGTCGTCGAGGGTATAGGCGTCGGGCGCTGCATCCCCGGTCGGCAGCCCCATCAGCCAGCGCCGCAGGCCGTCGACGGGGACGTCCCAGCCAAAGCGCTGCCACAGCAGGAGGCGGGCGCTCGCACCTTCGAGCACCTGGCCGTCGCCCTCGTCCAGGCGCACATACCCGTCCCCGCCCTCGATCCGGGCCACCCCCTGGCCCCATGGACCGGACAGCCGCAGCGCATAGTCGCCACCGGGGTGTTCGCGCCAGTCGAAGCCGGCGCTACCACCGTCGTCGCCCATCTGCACGCTGAGCCGACCGCGTGCGTGCCAGGCGGACAGCGCCTCGAGTTCAGCACGCAGCGCCTCCCAGGCCACCTCGCGGTCATCCGGCACCTCGCGCGGGGCCAGTGCCGCGCAGCCGGCGAAAAGGACGACGACGAGGGCCGTGAGGAGCGGGCTGCGCAGGGTCGTCGCGCCTTTCACGGATCGAACCGCTCGAGCGTTTCCTGCAGTACGCGGTGTTCCGGGTCGACGTCTTCGGCGCTCTCCCAGATCTGCCGCGCCTCACCGTGTTCACCCAGGCTCCAGAGCACTTCGCCGAGATGGGCGCCGATCTCGGCATCGCCGGCGCGCTCCCAGGCCCGACGCAGATACGTCAGCGCCTCCTCCTTCTCGCCCTTGCGATAGAGCACCCAGCCCATGCTGTCGAGGATCGCGGCATCCACGGGGCGTTGCGCCAGCGCCTGCGCGATCAACCTGTGGGCGCGCTCGAGTTCGACCCCCTCGTCGGCGAGCGTGTAACCAAGGGCGTTCTGCAGGTGGGGAGCGTCGGGGTTGCGCTCGAGCATCTGCTCGAGATCGTCGCGGGCGGTCTCGAATGCGCCGGACTCCGCCGCGATCAGCGCACGCATATAGCGGATCTCGTCATCTTCCGGGTGATCCTCGAGAGCCGCCGAGACCACGCCGAGCGCCTGTTCGGGTTCGCCCGCATTGCGCTCGATCTCCGCCTGGGTACGAACCAGTGCCCGTTGGGCCTCATCGCTGTCGTAGGCATGTCGCAGGCGCTCG
>SLKC01000121.1 GCA_007134775.1 Ectothiorhodospiraceae bacterium
AAGCCCTCACCCGGCTCATTGGCGGAGCCCAGATGGAAGTAGGTGCCGCACTTCGGGGTCTGCAGCTTGATGCGCGGGTTCTCGTCATCCATTTCGATCAGATTCCCGCACGGGCTCTTGATCGTGCCCTTGGGTACGTTGGCGGCATTGGTCACGCTGGGCTGCTCGGTGGTGGGCAGCACGCCGGAGATGATCGGCAGATCCGGGTTGCCGCCGATGAAGCTGACGAGGACCCGTGCGCCCTTGCGCAGCGGGAAGTGCATACCCTCCTTCTCACCACCGTAGGGCTGCATCAGCCGGACCCAGTGCGAGGCCTTGCCGTGGTCCTCGCGCCCCGGGTCACGGAAGCCCTCATGGAAGGGGAAGACGATGCGGTAGCGGCCCTCGGGGTCGAGTTCGGCAAAGCGGCCGTCGCCTTCGGCGTCGACGAGCGCATTGATCGTTCCATGGATGCGCGGCCAGATGGTCGCCTGGGCGGGGCGATACTGGACGTCGGCGGGGATCGCGGTGAAGCGGTTCTCATAGACCGGCGTGTCGTCGTCTGGCTTGCGCCCGATCTTGCCGGCGACGCGCGGGTCGTGGCCGGAATGCTCGACCTCCAGTAGCTGGTACTCGCGGTTGCTCTCCGCGCGCGGATGACCGCTAAGCTCGAAGCGGTGACCCGCAGCCAGGCGAAACACCGTGCTCTCACCGTGGTACGTGGCCTTGGTCGCGTAGAGTTCCTCGGCACGCACGCGGGCGAGCGCCTGCGCCTCATCGACATCCTTGACGTTCTGGCCATAGATGTTGACGTCGCCGGCCCCGGCGGGATCGACTTCGGCCTCCTCGCGGATGGGCATCGATGGCTGCTCGTCGTCGTAGTTCTGCAGCCAGACGCGGCGCGGCAAGCGGCGCTGGCGCCGGATAAGGGCATGTACGGTATCGTCCCCGCCCTCGGCGTGCTCCATGCCGAGCGTCGCTGTATACGCGAGCTGCGGCTCCGCGATCGCGGGCTGCTCGGCGACACTGTCGCAGAAGACGATGTGCTCGCTCCCCTCTCCGGGGGCGAAGTAGTAGTAGATGCCGTCGCGCTCCATCGTGCGCGCGAGGAAGTCCCAGTCGCTCTCGCCGTACTGCAGGCGGAAGGCGCGCTCGGGGTACTCCTCGACGAGTGCCTGATCGTAGTCCACCGAGGTCAGATTGAGCCGGTTCTCGAGGGCGTTGCGGATCACCTCGGGCGTTGAGCGCTCGAGGTGGACGGCGTTGACCGAGGTCAGGGTCAGCTCCCAGGTCCGCGGCACGAGGACGACGCGGTAGACCGTCTGCTCGTCGACCTGATCGATGATGTCGACCTCGGCGAGCCGCCCCTGGATGATCCGTTCGCTGCCGTTGGCGCGGATCGTGAGTGCGCTCGGCCCGCTCTGCAGGGCGTCGATGTCGAGATCGGGATCATCGCAAACGAGTTCGATCTCGAAGCGGTAGAGCTGGGAGATGCCCTCGTGCCCCTGGAAACGGGCGACCGCGAACGCGGCTTCGGGGAGATTCTCGCACTGGAACGCATAGGTGACGGCCATCACTGACTCCTTGCTTCTCGGTGACACCGGGCGGGTGTCACGGAATCGCCGTGTGCGTCACCGATACTAGGCCGCTCACTCCTTGAGCCAATGTGCATGCATCACAGAATCCAGAACCGGACGCGGCCACGCCGACAGATTGTCGGGAACAGTGTAGGGAACACCCCCTGCGGCGACTTGACTGGCTCTGCCTAGCGTTTGGCCTGGACCCGCACGCGCTCGTCGGCCACCGATCGAGTCAGCCGTGACGGGCGTGCTGGTGGAGTTCTCGCGGGGAACAGCCATATTCGGCACGAAAGGCGCGGGAGAAGTGGCTGAAGCTGCGGAAACCGCAGGCAAGCGCGATCGCGGAAATGCTCGCGTGCCCCTCCGTTGCGGGGGCGGAGAGCAGAGCATAGGCACACTGCAGCCGGCGGCGGCGCAGTTCCCGACGGAAAGTGGTGCCGTGATCGGCCAGAATGCGGTAGAGCAGCCGCTCGGAGATCTGCAGCAGGCCGGCGAGTGTCGCTGCGCTGAACGCGGGATCGGCGACGTGGCGCTCAATCAGTAGCATCGCCGAGCGGAAATGGACCGTGCTCATGTCGGACGAGGTCGGCGGTGGATCGACGCTCGTATCCTGGGCGCGCAGGGCCAGAGTGAGCAGCCCCAGGACGTGTTCACCGACCTGGCGCGCGGATTGATCGTCACAAAGCAGCGGTGCATCTTCCGGCAGGTTGCCGAGCACGGATGCGAGCAGGCGGGTCTCGCCCGCATCGGGTGGGAGCAGGATCGCGTCGCGCGCGAGCGCGCGGCGGGCCGTGGCGGGCACCTGTTCGCGCGGTAGTGACACGGTCACGACATCGACGTCACCGCGCATCCACATCCAGCCCGAGAGGGAGCGATCGGCGAGGACCAGCGTACGGGGCGGCACGGTGTGGGCGCTCGACACCCCCTCGGTCTGCACGGTCTTGTAGCAGCCCGGGCGCGGCATCAGCAGCGCGATGCCGTCCTCGGGCGCACCGACGCCGCGGGGCTGAGTGATGGCGTGGGGGTCGCCACGCGCGTGGAGTACGCTCAGATCGCCCAGTGCAGCGGCACGCAGTTCGGCGCGGAACGGGGCATCGCGCGGGCCTGTGCGATAAAAGCGGTACGGCCGCTCGTGCTGGCGCAGGGCATCGCAGTAGAATTCGAACTGGTGGCGCGCGGCCACGGTCGTGGTGTCGAGAAGCAGGTCCATGCGTGCGGCCCCCGGCCCCTGGCGCGAGCACGGCGCTCCCACAGACAAGACCTTAGCGCCGCTCCGCCACCGCAGCAAGGCCGCGCGCCCGTGGGGCTACGCCACCCCGGCGACCCCGCACCACCACCCCCTCCGTGACGCGTACCGACGTAGGAGGATGCGGGCTGCCTAGCTGCCGTCGAAGGCGTGGCGCCGACCGGCGGTACGCAGGCGCAGTGCGTTGAGCCGGATAAAGCCCTCGGCGTCCTGCTGGTTGTAGGCCCCCTGATCGTCCTCGAAGCTGGCCACGGCGGTATCGAACAGGCTGTAGGGCGAGCGGCGGCCGACGACCGCAACGGCGCCCTTGAACAGCTTGAGCCGGACCACGCCGCTGACGCCCGCCTGTGAGCGGTCGATCAGCGCCTGCAGCATCTCGCGCTCGGGGCTCCACCAGTAGCCGTTGTAGATCAGCTCGGCATATCGCGGCATCAGTTCATCCTTGAGATGGGCGGCCTCGCGGTCGAGTGTCAGCGACTCGATCGCGCGATGCGCCTTGAGCAGGATCGTGCCGCCCGGGGTCTCGTAGCAGCCGCGCGATTTCATGCCGACGTAACGGTTCTCGACGATGTCGAGGCGGCCGATGCCGTGGTGGCCGCCGAGTGCATTGAGCCGCGACAGGAGCCGTGCCGGGGACAGCGCCTCGCCATCAACGGCGACCGGATCGCCGTCCTCGAAGGCGATCTCGACCGTCTGCGGCTCATCGGGCGCCTCCTCCGGGGCCACGGACCACAGCCACATGGCCTCGTCGGGTGTGGTGTCGGGGTCCTCCAGCTCACCGCCCTCGTAGGAGATATGCAGCAGATTGGCGTCCATCGAGTAGGGGGAGCCGCCATCGGCCTTCTTCTCGATCGGGATGCCGTGGCTCTCGGCGTAGGCGAGCAGGCGCTCGCGCGAGTTGAGATCCCACTCGCGCCAGGGCGCGATGACGCGGATGTCGGGCGCGAGTGCATAGGCGGCGAGTTCGAAGCGGACCTGGTCGTTGCCCTTGCCGGTGGCGCCGTGGGCGATGGCATCGGCGCCGGTCGCGCGGGCGATGTCGACCAGGCGCCGGGCGATCAGCGGCCGCGCGATCGAGGTGCCGAGCAGGTACTCCCCCTCGTAGACGGCGTTCGCGCGGAACATCGGGAAGACGTAGTCGCGCACGAAGGTCTCGCGCAGGTCCTCGATATGGATCTCGTGCACACCGAGCTGCTCGGCCTTGGCACGCGCCGGCTCGAGCTCCTCACCCTGGCCGAGGTCCGCGGTAAACGTGACCACTTCGCAACCGTAGACCTCCTCGAGCCACTTGAGGATGACCGAGGTATCGAGCCCGCCCGAGTAGGCCAGCACCGCCTTGCGAACGCCCGTCATGCCCATGCTCCCCTGTGTGTCGTGTGAGGCGCCCCACCCGGGCGCGGAGGATGCCGATGCCGCCTCTGTCGAACCACGGCACGGCCGAACAGCGCGACAGTATAAACCACACGCCCCCCGCTGCGTCGCAAGTAGCAGCCGTGCGATCCGCCGTGGCACAATCCGGGCGTTTTACGGGATAAACGTCCACTCCCGCAATCGCTGGGTGATGTACCGCTTCGCGGCGGCCTACCGCCCTGCCCGGTCGTGCGACGGCCGACCCTGCCAGCGTGACGAGGTATGTCATGACCGACAAGAACGACCCCGACCCGCAGGAAACCCAGGAATGGCTCGATTCCCTCGACACCGTCCTCGAAGCGGACGGCCCCGAACGGGCGCACTATCTGCTCGAACGCCTCATCGATGAATCGCGCCGCTCCGGCATCAATATCCCCTTCTCGCCGGAGACCGGCTACGTCAACACCATTCCCCAGCACCTTGAGGAGCGCAGCCCCGGCGACCACGACCTGGAGTGGCGCATCCGCTCCTACATCCGCTGGAACGCGACCGCGATGGTGGTGCGCGCCAACAGCGCGAATTCGACACTGGGTGGCCACATCGCCAGCTTCGCCTCGGCCGCGACGCTCTACGACGTCGGCTTCAACCACTTCTTCCGCGCCCCCAGCGCGGAGCACGGCGGTGACCTCGTCTTCATCCAGGGCCACTCGTCACCGGGGGTCTACGCCCGCGCCTTTCTTGAGGGGCGGGTCAACGAGCAGCAGATGGACAACTTCCGCCAGGAGGTCGACGGCAAGGGGCTGTCGAGCTACCCCCACCCCTGGCTGATGCCCGACTTCTGGCAGTTCCCGACGGTCTCGATGGGCCTCGCGCCGATGATGGGGATCTACCAGGCCCGGTTCATGAAGTACATGGACGACCGCGAGCTCGCCGCCGCGCGCGACCGCAAGGTCTGGGTCTACATGGGCGATGGCGAGGTCGACGAGCCCGAATCGCTCGGGGCCATCTCGCTGGCCGGTCGCGAGAAGCTCGACAACCTGATCTACGTCGTCAACTGCAACCTGCAGCGACTCGACGGCCCGGTCCGCGGCAACGGCAAGATCATCCAGGAACTCGAGGCGATGTTCCGCGGTGCGGGCTGGAACGTGATCAAGGTGATCTGGGGCTCGTACTGGGACCCGCTGCTGGCGAAGGACTATGACGGTCTGCTGCGCCGGCGCATGGAGGAGGCGGTCGACGGCGACTACCAGACCTACAAGTCGAAGGATGGTGCCTACGTCCGCGACAATTTCTTCGGCAAATACCCCGAACTCAAGGCGATGGTGTCGAACATGTCTGATGAGGACGTCTGGCGCCTGAACCGCGGCGGGCACGACCCCCACAAGGTCTATGCGGCCTATCACGCCGCGGTCAACCATACGGGGCAGCCGACGGTGATCCTCGCGAAGACGGTCAAGGGCTACGGCATGGGCTCGGCCGGCGAGGGCGAGATGACCGCCCACCAGCAGAAGAAAATGGACGCGGAGCAGATGAAGAAGTTCCGCGACCGCTTCCGCATCCCGATCTCTGACGAGGCGGCGGAGAAGGGCGAATACTTCCATCCCGGCGAGGACTCCGACGAGATCCAGTATCTGCAGGAGCGGCGCAAGGCGCTCGGCGGCTATCTGCCGCAGCGCAAGACGCTGGCGACGCCGCTGAAGGTGCCGACACTGGACACGTTCCAGGGCATGCTCGAATCGAGCGGCGAGCGCGAGATGTCGACGACGATGGGCTTCGTGCGCATCCTCACCCTGCTCACGCGGGACAAGAAGATCGGACCCAACATCGTGCCCATCGTCCCCGACGAGGCGCGCACCTTCGGCATGGACGGCATGTTCCGCCAGATCGGGATCTACTCCCCCGTCGGCCAGCTCTACACGCCCGAAGACGCCGGCTCGATCATGTACTACCGCGAGGACAAGAAGGGCCAGATCCTGGAAGAGGGGATCTGCGAGGCCGGCGGCTACTGCGACTGGCTGGCCGCCGCCACCGCCTACTCCTCGCACGGGGTCAACATGATCCCGTTCTACATCTACTACTCGATGTTCGGCTACCAACGCATCGGCGATTTCATCTGGGCCGGTGCCGACCAGCAGGCGCGCGGCTTCCTGCTCGGCGGGACGGCCGGGCGCACCACGCTCAATGGCGAGGGTCTGCAGCACCAGGATGGCCACAGCCATCTGCTGATGTCGGTCGTGCCCAACTGTGTCGCCTATGACCCCGCTTTCAATTACGAGCTGGCCGTGATCATCCAGAACGGCCTGCGCCGGATGTATCAGGAGCAGGAGAATGTCTTCTACTACATCACGGTGATGAACGAGAACTACCCGCATCCGGCGATGCCCAGCGGTGCCGAAGAGGGCATCCGCAAGGGCATGTACCGGTTCGACCGGGTGGCACCGGAGGGCGGCGACAACGCCCCGCGCGTGCAGCTCTTCGGCTCGGGCACGATCCTGCGCGAGGTCATCGCCGCTGCAGAGATGCTGCGCGACGACTGGGGCGTGGCCAGCGACATCTGGTCGGTGACGAGCTTCACCGAGCTGCGCCGGGAGTGCCTCGAGGTCGAGCGCTGGAACATGCTCCATCCCGACAGCAAGCGTCGCACCAGCTGGCTCTACCAGCAGCTCGCGGAGCAGCCCAATGGGCCGGTCATCGCCGCCACCGACTACATGAAGACCGTGCCGGACCAGATCATGCCGTTCGTGCCGCGCAACTTCCGCACACTAGGCACGGACGGTTTCGGGCGCAGCGACACCCGCGAGAAGCTGCGCGACTTCTTCGAGGTCGACCGGCGCTGGATCGCGGTCGCGGCACTCACCGAGCTGGCCGACGAAGGCGCGATCGAGCACAAGCGCATCGGGGAAGCGATGAAGCAGTACGGCATCGACCCGGGCAAGCCGAACCCGCTGAGCGCGTGAGGGAGACCGCATCCGATGGCTGACGTAAAAGACGTACCGGTACCCGACATCGGCGACTTCGACAGCGTCGAGGTCATCGAAGTACTGATCTCCCCCGGTGACACGATCGCGGCCGAGGATTCGCTGATCACGCTCGAGTCGGACAAGGCGAGCATGGAGATCCCGGCGCCGTTCGGCGGCACGGTGAAGGAGGTCAAGACCCAGGTCGGCGACTCCGTCGCCGAGGGCGACATCATCTGCACCGTCGAGCCCGCAGCAGAGGCATCGGCGCCCGCGGAGGAGCCGACTACAAGCGCTGAAACGGAGGCGTCCACGGCCAGCGCGACCGCGCCCCGTGCCGAGCCCGCGCCCGCAGCGGAACCGGCGGCGGCGTCGGAGCCAACGCCTCCCGCGCAAGCGCAACTGCCCGAAGAGGATGCGGCCCGCCCGGGCCTCGGCCCGAAGCCCTCGCCGACCGCCCACATCGACAGCGAACGCCAGCGCAAGGCCCACGCCTCGCCCGGCGTGCGCCGCTTCGCCCGTGAGCTCGGTGTCGACCTGCTGCAGGTGCACGGCAGCGGGCGCAAGGGGCGCATCCTGTATGAAGACGTCAAGGGCTTCGTCAAGAAGTCCCTGGAGGCCCCGGCCGCGGCGGGCGCCGGCCTCGGGGTCGCCCCGATGCCGGAGATCGACTTCAGCGAGTTCGGTGAGGTCGAGACCAAGCCGCTCACGAAGATCAATAGACTGACCGGCCAGAATCTGCACCGCAACTGGGTGACCATTCCGCATGTCACCCAGTTCGACAAGGCCGACATCACCGAGCTGGAGAGTTTCCGCAAGCAGCTCAACGAGGAGCAGAAGGACAAGGGCGTGAAGGTCACCCTCGTGTCGTTCCTGCTCAAGGCGTGCGTATCCGCGCTGCGCGAGTTCCCGCGCTTCAACAGCTCGCTCGACGCGGCCGGCGAGAACCTGATCTTCAAGAAGTATTTCCACATCGGCGTCGCCGTCGACACCCCGGATGGGCTGGTCGTCCCCGTCATCCGCGATGTCGACCGCAAAAGCCTGATCGAGCTGGCCTCAGAGTTGATGGAGGTCAGCCAGGCGGCGCGTGACAAGAAACTCTCGCCGAAACAGATGAAGGGGGGCTGCCTGTCGATCTCCAGCCTCGGCGGCGTCGGCGGCACCGCCTTCACGCCGATCGTGAACGCGCCCGAGGTGGCGATCCTCGGGGTCTCGCGCGCGAGCATGGAGCCGGTCTACCAGGACGGCGAGTTCGTGCCGCGGCTGATCCTGCCGCTGTCGCTGTCCTACGATCACCGCGTCATCGACGGCGCCGACGGCGCGCGCTTCACCACCTTCCTCGGCCGGCTGCTCTCCGACACCCGCCGGATGCTGCTCTAGGCCCCGTCATGGACCTGCGGCCGCAGCGACAGGTATCACGCACAGGCGCGGAGGTCGCAGAGGAGAAAGCGGCGATCTCCGTGCGGAGTCGGTGCTTCAGCGAGATCCCGACCGAAAGGCGTCTTCCGAGCTCGTCCGGGAATACGCTCGCCAAGGCGCCAAGCACGCAACGAAGCGGCAATGCAATCTCCCGAACAAGCCCCTGCGAGACAAGACCATGAGTGAGACCAAGGACATCCCCGTACCGGACATCGGTGACTTCGACAGCGTCGAGGTCATCGAGGTATTGGTGAAGCCCGGCGATACGATCGCACCGGAGGATTCGCTGATCACGCTGGAATCGGACAAGGCAAGCATGGAGATCCCCGCGCCCGAGGGGGGCACGGTGGCATCGGTGCAGGTCAAGGTCGGCGATTCGGTCAAGCAGGGCGATACCATCCTGGCCCTGAAGCCCGCTGAAGGCAGCGATCAAGCAAGCACGGAGGCGTCGGCCGGTGATGCCGCGGAGAGTGCTGGCGTGGCCGCGGAATCTCGGCAGTCGGAGCCACAGCAACCCGCGTCCGCCCCGGCTGCCGGGAGCGCTCCCGAGACCACCGATCGCTCCTGCCAGGTCCTCGTCCTCGGCGCCGGTCCGGGCGGCTACACTGCGGCGTTCCGCGCGGCCGATCTCGGCCTCGACGTCGTGCTCGTCGAGCGCTACCCCAACCTGGGCGGGGTCTGCCTCAACGTCGGCTGCATCCCGTCGAAGGCGTTGCTGCACACCGCCGAGGTCATCACCGGTGCTGAACAGATGGGTGAACACGGCGTCGTCTTCGGCAAGCCGAAGATCGACGTGGGCAAGCTGCGCGAATGGAAGGACGGCGTGGTCGGCAAGCTCACCGGCGGGCTCGCCGGCATGGCGAAGAAGCGCGGCGTGACCGTGGTCCAGGGTACGGGGCGGTTCACGTCGCCGCACTCCGTCGCAGTCGCCACCGACGACGGCGAGACCACGATCGGCTTCGAGCGCGCGATCATCGCCGCGGGCTCGCAGTCGGTGAAGATCCCCGACCTGCCCTGGGACGACCAGCGGGTTATGACTTCGACCGGCGCCTTGGAACTCGCCGACATTCCGAAACGTCTCCTGGTCATCGGCGGCGGCATCATTGGCCTGGAGATGGCCTGCGTCTACGACGCGCTGGGCTCGAAGGTCACCGTCGTCGAACTCGCCGACGGCCTGATGCCTGGCGTCGACCGCGACCTGGTGAAGATCCTCGACAAGCGCATACGGCCGCGCTACGAGCAACTCTTCACGGGTACGCGCGTGACCGGCGCCCAGGCACTGAAGAAGGGGATCAAGGTGCATTTCGAGGGCGCCGACGCGCCGGAAACGGACACCTTCGATCGCGTGCTCGTCGCCGTCGGGCGCACCCCGAATGGCCACGCGATCGAGGCGACCGCCGCCGGCGTGGAAGTCGATGACCACGGCTTCATCGCCGCCGACCAGCACCTGCGCACGAACGTCGACCACATCCATGCCATTGGGGACATCATCGGCCAGCCGATGCTGGCCCACAAGGCCAGCCACGAGGGCAAGGTCGCGGCCGAATTCTGCGCTGACGGCAAGGCCGCCTTCGACGCGCGCACGATCCCGAACGTGGCCTACACCGACCCCGAAGTCGCCTGGATGGGCCTGACCGAGGAGTCGGCGAAGGAACAGGGCGTTGCCTACGAGAAGGCGTCGTTCCCGTGGCAGGCCTCGGGACGCGCGCTCGGCATGGGCCGCGCGGACGGGGTCACCAAACTGCTCTACGATCCCGACACGCACCGCCTGCTCGGCGCCGGAATCGCCGGCCCGCACGCGGGTGATCTGATCGCGGAGGCCACGCTGGGCCTGGAGATGGACGCCGACCTGCAGGATCTGAGTCTGACCGTCCACCCCCACCCGACGCTGTCGGAGAGCGTGGCCTTCGCCGCCGAGATCGGCGAGGGGACGATCACGGACCTGTACATGCCGAAAAAGAAGAAGAGCTGATGGGTGTCCGGCTACGATGATGGACGACGGCATCTCGCGGCCGCGATTCGGGATCGGCGAACTGGTCCACCACCGCAAGTTCGGCTACCGCGGTGTGATCGTTGATGTCGATCCGGTATTCCAGGGCACGGAGGCGTGGTATGAGGCCGTAGCTCGCAGCCGACCACCGAAGAACCGGCCCTGGTACCATGTGCTCGTGCACGATGCCACGCACAGTACGTATGTGGCCGAGCGACATCTCGAAACGGATACCGAAGGCGGACAGATCAACCACCCCGCCCTGGGCGAGTTTTTTGACGCCTTCGTCGACGGTCGCTACGTGCGCAACCAACGCGATCACTGAATCAGTGAACTGGCCCGGGCCATCTGCCGGTGCTCGCCAGGACCGATGAATCCCGCTTGTGATCGGGCCTGCAGCGACCGGTATTGCCCACCGCACGGTGGCAGCGACAGGGATTCGACGCATGAGCGATAACGACCAGCAGAGCGGCGGCCTTGCCGACACGGGGTCGGCGCGCCCTGATGACGGCAATGCCGGCGAGGCGCCACCGGCGTTGCGACCGGCCATCCGCGAATACTTCGCCATGCTCGCAGCGGAACTGCGCGGACACGGGACCAACGGCAATCGCAACCGCTGGCGTGCCAGCCCGGACTCGGCCGCCCACCGGCGTCAGCAGGGCCAAATCAGCGCCACACTGCTGAGCCAGGGGCTGCCCTGCACGCGGGGCCGCCCACCCCAGCCCGGCGCACCGGCGGGGCTACGCGAGGCGGTGGGCGATTACCTGCGCAATCACCCGGAGCTATTGCGACTGATGGAGGAAGCGGTGTTCCGACCGGAACCGCGGCGCGATTTCAGTCAGGCGACCCTGCTCGGTTCGCTAGTGGAGCCCCCCGTCGGAGCCGGTGAAATCCACTCGGGCAACCCCGAGCCGACGCCGCTCAGTGGCGCCGATTTCCTCGCGGGCGAGCAGCGCAATCGCTCCCTCGCGCAGGCCGGTGAGCAGTTCGTCTTCGCCTTCGAGCAACAGCGCCTGTGCGCACTGGGATTGCACAAGTATGCGGACATGCTCGAGCATGCCTCACAGGAGCTCGGCGACCACGCCGGTTACGACATTCAGTCCTGGCACGCCGACGGCAGCGAAGTCCTCATCCGGGTCAAAACCACACGTTTCGGTCCGCAGACGCCCTTCTACCTCTCGGAGCACGAACTTGCCCTCGCCCACACCTACGGCCACCGCTACGCGATCTACCGGGTATTCGACTTCGGCCCCAATCCGCGCCTGTACCTGATCAGTGGCGGCATCGACCAACGCTGCCAGTTGCAGCCGAGCGTCTATCGAGCGCACGCGCTGTAGCGATTGCGTGGTCCGCGCGCTGTCCGCCCATGGGCCGTTTCCAGGCCCAAGCGCTTTGCCGATTGCCCCCAGCGCAGTAACATGACCCAGTGACTCACCGCCGCCCCCACTGTATCCTGCTCGCACTCGCGGCCCTGTCCCTGATCGCTATCGCCATCGGGTCGCTCCTGCCCGTGCTCCCCGACCCGTTGCAGCGCGCGACCCTCGCGATCGGCAACCAGCACTTGATCGCCTACCTGGTGGCCGCCTACCTGCTCGGCCTGGGCCTTGAGGCCGGCCTCCGCGGGACAGTGGTCGTGATCGCCGCCCTCGCATGCTACGGCGGCGCGATCGAACTCCTGCAGGCACTCGTGCCGGGGCGTGCAGGTGCGATGGAGGATTTCTGGATGAACACGGCCGGCGCCACGCTCGGCGGCGCCGCGGCCTGGTTCACCCTGCTTGGCCGCCGCGTGTGGCTGCGAGCCGGCCCGTAGTGTCTGCCTCTCGGGACGATCCGTGCCGCCGCGTACGTGACAGTTCGCATGGTGGTACGTGCCCCGCACCGGCATCCTCGTAGACAAGATCGATGACTTCAGCAGCGGAGGTCCATGCCATGAGTGACCGCGAGGCCCTCGCCTACCAGGCCCGGCACCTGCATGAATCACTCGCCCAGGCCGCCGACTGGATGGGGACGCCCTGGCTCGTACTGCTCGCGATCCACCGGTGAGTAGGGATGCCCTTTGCACCGCTCACCGCCGAGACCGCCTGAGCGGCCATTGCCGTCAGCGATGGCCACGCTTCAATCCGGTTCTTCGGGTCCTTCGCGAGTCCAGGGCAGCCGGCCCTCGATCTCAAGGTGCAGTGCAAACACCAGAAAGGTGCGAAACAGGATGATGAGCCCGAGAAGCAGCACGCTTTCGAGCGTGTAGTCGACGGTGACGGTCTTGATGATGTCGGCCGCCACCAGGAACTCCAGCCCGAGTATCAGGCCCCGCACGCTGCGTCGTCGGTAGGCGCGATACGCGTCGTGCGTGGTCCAGAGCCGCATATGGGTGAGATACACGGCAGTGGAAACAAGGAAACCTCCCAAAATGACCGCGATACCGATCGCCTCAAGCAGGAGGACGAGCAGGTCAACGACATCGAGAAACCACGACTCCATCGCGCAGCCTCCGTTGCAAGTCCCTGAATGCAGCGGGGTGGAACGGCAAGGTCCCGCAGCGGGGCGGTTGTCGGCATTGGGGCGGATGCCCAGCAGGCTCGGGAAAGAATAGACCCCCGATTCTGCGGGGGTCAAAGGGGGGGGGGAGGGATCAGGGCCATC
>SLKC01000168.1 GCA_007134775.1 Ectothiorhodospiraceae bacterium
AAAAATATACTCAAATGAGGGATCGCCGGGATTGACATAGGTTGATACCAGATTCCACCCGACGGATACGAGTATCTCCATGTCTATGGATTCGACCACCGTTGTAAACGACCGCACCTCCGACCAGTTACCCTCCCCGTGCTCGTTCAACCCTCGGACACGCCAGTAGTACTGTGTGTTGTACGAAAGACCGCTGACATTATGGGATGTATTAGTTATACCGTTGTTATCGTAAAACGTTGATGAAAAATTTTGCTGTGTGGATACCTGTAACTGGTAGGTATCCGTTCTGGGTGCTTCTTCCCACTGGAAGGTTTGAGCAGTTGCGAGGGAGTCGACGTTGTTTTCAGGATTTACAAGCCCGACACCGCCCGGGAGTTTGGGGGCGGGTTTGATGGTGTAGGTGACGGAGGTTTCTGTGGGCATGGTAGATCCGCCGTTTAACAGATCGATCATCAGATTTCTGGATGTACCATACGAATGATCCTGCATTGGTGAGAGCTTGATGCTGCGTGGTTCTGAAAATTCCATATAAATATGACCGTTAAAGCGTTCAACCTTTACCCGGGTAACATTTTCCGTCAATGTTGTGGTGGCTTCCGAAAATGCTTCATCAACCTCGAAGAAAATTTGTGTGTTTGCGTTGCTCACGTTAGAGCTGCCCACGCCGAAGTGAACCGGTATCATCTCCCACAATTCATTCAACTGATCGGAACCGTTGGATGTTAGAGTTGTCGTAATAGTCAAACCCTCAGGGTTCACCTCGAAGGTACGATCTATGCTGGCGTTGCTTGAGAGGTTATCGTTCTCCATTGTGCGAGAGTCGTCCGGTCCCATAAAAGTAGAGGTGGTAACAACGGCACGGACAGCTTCATCATTGCTGAGGGTTTCATTGCCGTTCTCATCGTATAAAATATAATCCGGGGATGGGTGCTCACGGTTGGGCGCCATGCTAAAGGCGCCGCCATTGTTCTCGCCGCTCACAGCATGGGTTGCCCAAATCCTCCATGTACGGTTGCCGGAGTTCCATGCATCTCTATCATCAGAATCAAGCGGTCTTTGTCTCACCCTGCCCATTATTACCGATCCTGTTTCAGGTGTCCAGAATGTGGATAGAGCACCACCTCCAAAACCTGCCGGGAATCCCCACCATGATAATCTTCCGGTATAAAGAACAATGGAATAATCGAAATATTTTGCAATTAATAAGTTTTTTAATCTTGATCCTGAAAAATTAATATCAGGCTTATTCTCCTCTAGTGCGGGGAAACTTCTTACAAACTCTCCATTCCTATCATATATGTTGTCCATAAATTCAGGATGATTTGATGCAATATCTTGCAATTGTTCATAAAAACCTTGTTTGTAATACTCATAACTATAAGGGACTTCATCCACATACCAATGATTCTGACTCCAGTCAGGTGGATTACCAGTAATGGGTGCACCTAATTCCTCTGAATTAAGAAAGTTAATAGCCCTATTTATAAAATTGTACAAGTCGTCACGAGATGCAGCACCTGGTGCTCTATCAAATCTCCTCCATATATGATAAGCAGCCCATTCATCTGAATTATAAGCCATACCCATGAATTGGTGTCTTGTATTATTTTGATCGTGTGGTGATGATGGATTCATTGTCGTAGCAAAATGAGTTGGCCCTTCCTCCCTTCCATCTGGATCAGGAAGAGATAAATGGGCTCTTAACTTTGACATTTTCTCCAAAGCATAATCAGCAAATTGAAATTTGGTGGCAAGTGCCGTCCAGGTGAGATAACGAAAGCTTAATCCATTATATGAAGGATCAAAACCCATTCCGTGATCGATAAATCCAGCCGGCCAATAATGAGCATGGAATATTTCATCTCTCGTATGGGTTTTAGCTCTATCATATAAATCTTGTGTACCAACTGCTTTTGCAACATACCACATTGCAACAATTGCTTTAACATCCATATCAGCATGAGTACCTTGAGGCCCCCAATCTTCAAGATGTTCAAAAAATTTAATTAAGCCCTCTTCGTATGCTTCCTGAATATCTGATGGTAGTGTATCTTTTACTTTATAATAAGTATAAGCCAACGGTATCAATGAACCACCAAGAAAATCAGATCTCCGGAAACTCCCACCGTCCATTGCATCGTCAAGCATAATCATATCTACAACACAAATTGCAAACGCTCTATTTCTTAGTGCTTGATTGTTATAGTACGGATTACCCGGGTAATCCCATGATGGAAACCATGAAAGACCAATAACATTTATATTTCTTGGACGAAGTGATATTCCTCCGTCTTCGATGGTTTCTAAAGTATACCACCATGCTGGTGTTGCGATACCATCGGCTGGTGGCAGTCCTTCATTGTAATTCCTTAAAAATAATTGAGATAATCTATATAATTCATCATCACTTAATGAATCTAAATAATCAGTATCGAAAATGACATGTTGTAAGTCAACTTCATAATCAGTTTCATCGAGAGATCCGAGGTAATCTCGCAAAGTAATATGCCATTGGTAATTTTGTGGTAATTGTGCTAAAACAATATTAAAAGGTAATAGAATTATAACAAAGATGAGGTAACATCTTTTAATTATAAAGCAATTTTTGTTATAAAAATAATTGTATCTAAGTTCCATACTAATAAGATTTAATCAGTATTGATGGCAATTAAATCATCCATTATAGCTTTCTAATTATGTTCAAGAAATATGCCAGACTGAATACTGGAGCAATGCATAAAAAAGATTAATAATCAATATTATTGCGAGGCATCTATAAATGATGAGTATTTTAATTTTGTAATTTCTACATTTTACTATATTTATGATTAACAAAATTTGTAGTTCGCGGAGAGCTCACCATCTTGACAACAATACTGAGTGATTCCGTGTTGAAATGATAGGTATTTTTAACAAACAAATCAAGCAAGATAACTTTGAGTCACCCTAATTCGTAATAATTATTATATATTAACGAATGAATATTAATTTTTATTGAACCCTATTTACTTTCGGAAATAATGAGAAGATAAAATATTTACCCATATATAAACCGAAAAAAGGCCAACATATCAAAGACACCTGCCGAAAAGATATTTTATAAAGTGGTTTAGCGGAGATACTGTGTGTCTGGACATTAAGAATAGACGAAAGAATGGGGATGAATACGAGATAGATAACAAATAGAGAAAATAAATGTATGGATATTCTTGGAATATCGAAGCGATACATGGTAATTGATTGAAATTTGTATCCAACTTTATACCATATTTATTAGTCTTAACATAGAGGAAAGGGATTGGGAATCGTTCTCCCTTTTCTATTATCATTTTTTCAGATCATTGGAATCTTGATGTAAGCAATTACTTACAGAGCACTTCAAATGCCAGAAAGCAACAATTGGATAATTATCAAGTATAAATATGATTGATCAACTTAATGTTTATTAT
>SLKC01000068.1 GCA_007134775.1 Ectothiorhodospiraceae bacterium
ACACCACCACGGGCACGACGCGGTCGGTGGCGCACAGCACCGCGAGGTCAAGGCAGTAGTGCGCCAGGCGGTAGAGGTCGAAGCGGCGGCTGCGCGTCTCTTCCTCGATGACGAACAGCAGGGCGGCGCGCTCGCCATTCGGCCACTCCACCTGCAGGGCGACGTCGAGTTCGCGGAAGCGCTCGCCGAGGCGCTGCTGGAGCTGCTCCTGGCGCAGCGGTGTCACCCGCGCGCCGCGCTCGAGGCCCTCGGCCTCGTCGCCGGCGAGGAAGGCCAGGGCCTGCTGCGGATATTCGAGGATGAGGTTCTTGAAGTTCTGGTCGTGGCTCATTCCCTGCCCCGTTGGCTGCGTCTGCCTGCAGTGCGCGGCGAGCGTAGCAGAGCGGTGGGGTGCCGGGAAGGCGAGCTGCGTTGCGGTCAATCGGGGGCACAGCACAGCGGCCGGTGTCTTCTCCGGGGGCCGCTCAAGTCCTCCATGTTGGCCTGGAAAGAAGGGCAGCTTGCGTTTGCGTACTTGCGCGCGTAGCCGCGCCGCCGTATTGTTCGCATCATGATGCGTCACTAGAGATCTTCACGATGCGCACCACACTGACCATTGAAGACCGCCTGGCCGAAGAGCTCAAGCGCGCCGCCCACGCGAGTGGTAAGCCGTTCAAACAGATCGTGAACGAAACGTTGCGCGCCGGCCTCGCGGCCCGACAACGGCCACCCGCCAAGCCGTATCGCCTCGAGCCTGCGCACATGGGCGCCGTTGCCGCCGGTGCGGATCTCACCAAGGCGCGGCAACTCAGCGATCAACTCGAAGAGGAAGCGCTCGCCGCCAAGCTGGAACAGCGCAAGTGATCCTGGTTGACGCCAATGTGCTGCTCTACGCGGTCAATGCGGATTTGCCGCAGCACGCCAGGGCCCGCGAATGGTGGGAGCAGGTCCTCTCCGGGAGCCAGGCAGTGGGCATCCCCTGGGTGGTGATCCTCGCCTTTGTTCGGCTGAGCACCAACCCGCGGATCTTCGCCCGGCCCTTGCCCGTAGAACAGGCGATCGCGTATGTCGATCAGTGGTTGGAGCAACCGCCCGTGGACGCCGTGGGGCCGGGCCTCAATCACTGGCCGGTGCTGCGCAACCTGCTGGACGCAAGCGGAAGCGGCGGGAATCTCACCACGGATGCGCACATTGCCGCACTCGCGCTGGAGCACGGCTATACCGTCTACTCCGCGGACAACGATTTCCGGCGCTTCGCCGGCGTCAACCACATCAATCCCCTGGCAGACGCCTGATGCTTGGAAGGTCCAACGCGGGAATCCGCGCTGATGAGGCTCAGAGGCCACCTCAAGGTCTGGTGCACAAGAAGACCTCGCTGGGTGGACGGATCGTCGAGGACATAAGGTCTTGGGCCTACACCGGTTGAGCGCGAAAAGGCGTTGGGGTCCTTTCTCCCGAGGATCCCTCACATTCGGGCACAGCACAGTAGCGGGCTCTTCTCCGTGGACCGCTCAAGCCCTCCATGGGCGCTTGAGTGCGGCCACTCCGAAAGAGCCCGCCACTGCGCTGTGTTTCAGGATGTCGCTGGATTCGTGCCACCGTATGGACGCGTCGTCCATTGGCCCGGCAATGAGAGCATCCAGGTCTGCAACCGTCCAGCGCAAAAGGGGGTCGAGGACGTCGCCTTCGCCGACCTGCGCGGCCCGGTATTCGCGAGCGACGACGGCCTCGCCGCGTAGCCATCGCCGGCGGCCACCTCGCGCGCGGGCTGGCCCTCACGGAACCAGCGTCAAACCATCCGCCGCGGACCCTGCCGCACCCTCGCGCCAGGCCTGTTCGCGGATCGCCTCCCAGTCTTCCGCATCGGCCGGCCGAGCCCGGACATCCGCCTTCAACCCGCCGCGCAGCGACCGGTCATGTGCCATCTCGATCCATTCATGGTTACAACCAGGGCCTCAGTACAACCGTGCAGGCGTGAGTTACACCATCCCCCATGCGGAACCTACCGCTCAGCTTACGGTTGCGCTCATCGGCATCCATCGGCCCGGCTCCCCGTCAGCGGTCCCCGCGAAGGCTTGTGTGTACCAGAGAACAGACGCGGCTCCATGATGAGGTCATGCTTCGCCCAAGGTCATCGTTATACAAGATGATCCGATTGATGATTCCACCTGCAACAGTACGCGGTTGGACCCGTAGCAGGTGTGGCGTGGCCTCGTGGAATTCTCCGCAGCAGGCAATGCCGATATACCACACACAAGGTGAACCCAATGAAACGTTTGCTCAACTCAACAACAACCCCCCGCAGCATGCCTCGCGGTCGTCATGCCCTTCGCGGCGACGCGCATGGGCCTTCTGCTCATCGAACACCGATGCGGCCATTCATCAGCGCAGCCGGTACCACACTGGCGTCTCCCCTGATGGTCGCCATCCTGCTCAGTCTGGTGGCTGCGCCCGCCCTCGCGAAGGATGTTGATCGTTCGGAAGCCCGTTGGTATTGCTCCGACATGGACGGCAACGTCCCACGACCCGACTATGACAGATGCCTGAATCCAGCGATGGCGGCGTCGGAGCAGGAGCCCGTTGCGGAGGCCGTGGAGCCCGATCCGCCGGTGGTCGAGACCGCGCCGGCGGAGCCTGAAGCGACTGCCATGGCCAATGCCGAACCCGTGCAGCTCGACAGCATCGGATTCGCGTTCGATAGTGCCGAACTCACACCAGCCATGAGGCGGGATATCGCCAACCTCGCCGAGCGGATGAAGGCTGGCGAGAGTCGCGACCGCCTTCGCATCGTGGGCTTCACCGACAGCACCGGGCCTGCGGACTACAACATGGCGTTATCCGAGCGCAGAGCGCAGGCAGTCTCCGACCACCTTGCCGGACAAGGCATCGCGCGTAACCGCATGGAAGTATCGGGACGCGGTATGAACGACCCCCGGGCAACCAATGACACCCTGGAAGGTCGTCAGTCGAACCGGCGAGTTGCGACAGCATCAATCCGTTGAGCGCTCTCCTCGATCAGTAAGGTGTGCAAGGCAGTAGCATGTGGAAGGCCTGATTGATTCAGGCCTTCCTTGTATTGGCATCAAGCCATTCCGTCCCGCCAGCCGGGCTGCGGGATGTTCGACCCGGCACGAGGGGTACCCGGAATCCGCGCGCAATTCCTCGTTACGTACAATGCCAGGATCCCGCTACTGCGCGGGCCGATCAAGCCCATTCCCCACTCTGATCATTCCAAGCGGGTCCGTCTTGAAACGGCATCCATCGGCTGGCCGAAGCGCAATGCTTGCCCAACCGCCATGCCCAGACCTTGCAGCTACGCCCTCGCGTGCGGGCCCGGGCTCGCCGTGGGGCCGGCGCGGCGGATCGGGATCAAGCGCTGTGGCTCTCCTCGAGCTGGTCGCGGATCTTCTGCAGGCCGGCGATGAGCTGGTCGAGCTGGTCG
>SLKC01000146.1 GCA_007134775.1 Ectothiorhodospiraceae bacterium
AGGCACCTGCGAGGTGACGGTGACGACCACCGCGCCGGGGACCGCCGACCTCACCTCGTCGTTCGCGACCACGATCGACGAGGCGTCGTTCGACCTCGAGGCCACCGGCGAGAAGCTGTGGACCACCTTCCGGGTGCGGGTCACGCCGGACTCCGCCCAGAACCTGCTCGGCACACCGCACGACTTCACCGTGTGGATCGAGCAGACCGACGACGGCGAGACCTGGTACCCGGTGGTGGGTGCGGTGCCCGACCTGTCGGTGACCAACCCCGCGGAGATCACCGGCACCGACTGCGACGCGGGCACCGGCGACGCCGGGTCGTGCACGGTGACCATCGACAGCGCGGTGACCGGCGCGTTCACGCTGCTCGCCGAGTACGAGGGCGTGGTCGGCGCCCAAACGGCCGGCTTCTCCGACTCTGGTGAGAAGCAGTGGATCGACTACCAGGTCACGGTCGACCCGCTCGAGGACGAGAACCTCATCGGCACCGACCACGTGTTCACCGTGACGGTCGAGACCGACCTCGGCGACGGCTTCGTGCCGGTGCCGGGCGCCATTCCGACCCTCGACCTGCAGGGCGTGGGCGCCATCACCTCCACGACCTGCACGGACGGCACCGAGGAGGACGGCACCTGCACGGTGACGACCACCTCGAACGAGCCCGGGCTGTCGACCCTGACGGCGACCTACGAAGGCTCGGCAGGTATCGGTGAGCAGGAGACCGAGACCGGCGACTACGACGGCAGCGCCGACAAGCTGTGGGTCGACTACACGATCGATGTCGACCCCGGCGAGGCGATCAACGCCCTGAACGACCCGCACCTCTTCACGATCACGCTCGAGCGTGACGAGGGTGATGGACCGTTCGCAGTCAGCGGCGAGGAGGTCGACCTGGCCATCGAGGGCCCGGGCACGATCACCTCGATCGAGGAGGGCACGGTGGACGACGGTGACCGCACCGGCACCTGCACCACCGATGCCGACGGCACCTGCGAGGTCACGATCGTCTCCGGTGAGCCGGGCACGACGACGCTGACCGCCTCCTACGGGGCGGAGGTCGGCGAGACCTCAGGCACCTTCACCGACACCGGTACCAAGCACTGGGCCGCGATCGACCTGGTGAAGGAGGCCCTGATCGAGCCCGACGAGGACGGCATCAAGTCCATCATCCTCGACGAGGGCGAGTCCGAGGCCGTCACCTACGAATACACGATCACCAACATCGGTCCGGTCCCGCTCGACGTCACCAGCCTGGTCGACGACGTGCTGGGAACGGTCGACCTGCCGACCGACCTGAGGCTCGAGCCGGGCGGGTCCACCACGGTGACCGCGGTCGACACGATCGAGTCGGACGCCGAATCGGTAACCAACACGGGCGTGGTGACCGGCATCGCCGACGACGGCACCGAGGTGAACGCCACCGACATCGAGACCGTGTTCGTCACGGAGGTCGAGGCGGTGATCCTCGAGCCCGGCATCTCGGTCGACAAGTCCGTGGTCAGCGGCACGACCACCGACGCCGATGGCAACGAGGTGGTCGCACTCACCGAGGGAGAGACGGCCACGATCGGCTACGAGTTCCTGGTGGCCAACACCGGTGACGACGTGCTGGTCGACCTCGCGCTGGTGGACGACAAGATCGGCGATCTGTCCGAGGAGCTCCGTGAGGCTGCGCTCGCCGAGTACGGCGTGGCGGCCCTGCCGGTCGGCGGCTCGGTGGTGGTCTCGGCCACCTACGACACCACGGCCGCGGACGTCGCGGCGGGTCTGGTGACCAACGTCGCCGACGTCAGCGCGGTGGGTAGCGACAGCCGCACACCCGTGACCGACACCGACGACGCCACCGTGCTCATCAGCGAGGTGGAGGTGCTGGCCGAGGTCGTGGAGCGTCCGCTCCCACGCACCGGTGCGGATGCCCTCCAGTTGTTCCTGCTGGGGCTGCTGACCGTGATGTTGGGTCTCGCCGTCCTGCTGGGAACCCAGCGACGCCGGTTCGAGTGATCTGAACGCCCCGAAGGCCCGGCGCTCCCCCGTGCGCCGGGCCTTCGGCCTGCCATGCCGACGTGCCGTGACACGCGAGCCGGGGTCACGCCCTCGGGGGGAACCGTGAGTCGCGTGCACCGACCACCACTGCCTCGCGTAGCGCGCCGATGAAGCTGTCGGAGAGCCCGTCCTCGGCGTGACCGAAGCCTGCCGGCTCGCGCCAGAGGGTCGCGGAGCCACCAGCGGCGGCGACCAGCTCCTCGGCGTCGCTGGCGGGGAAGTAGGCGTCATCCTCGCCGTGGACGACCAGGACCGGCGACCGGACGCGGGAGAGCATCTCGACGGGATGCGGCGGGCGCCCCCAGTGGTCCGGGCCGGCAAGCCGCACCCCGAGCCCCAGCCGTAGGGCCGTGCGCTGCGTGGGGCTGTCCCACACCCGCTTGAGCCGTCGGGTCGCGTCGGTCTCGGGCACGGACCGGAACCTTGCCGTCCCGCTGACCACCACGAGCCCGGAGACCTGCACACCTATCGAGGCAGCGTGGATGGCTGCGGTTGCGCCCATGGACAGGCCCATGGCCACCACCCGATGGTGACCGAGCCGCTGCAGGCAGGTGACCCCGGCAGCAACGTCTCGCGCCTCCTGGTCGCCGAAGGTCGACCAGCCGCCGGAGTCGCCGTGCCCGCGCAGGTCGAGGGCCAGCACCGGCAGACGGCTCGCCAGCCCGTCAGCCAGCCGTGCGTACGCCGGCTTGCGACGGTTCGCCGCGAACCCGTGGAGCAGCAGCACCGCGACGTCACCGCCACGCGACGGGAGGTAGCTGCCGACCAGCCGGGTGTCGTCGGCAGCGAGCAGACGGACCGTCACGTGGGCTGCGCGGTGTCCACCGACCACGCCGCGGGTCTCCAACAGCCGCCGCAGCGCCCCCCGCCGCCGGGCGGGATCGTCGGCGAGATGGACGGGAGCGTTCACGGTCTGGCATCCTGCCACATGCCCCGGCAACGTCGCCGCCCCGAGTTGGTGACGTCCTGTTCGGGGCAGACGTGTTCCAGGGGCCTATGACCACCACGGGACCGGATCGGCTCCGGGCCCAGCGAGCGAGGAGATCCGGGTGCACCTGCTGGTGCTCACCGACCGGCCCGGCGGAGCGGTCACGCTGCTCCCCTCCCTGGAATACCTCGACCACGACCTGCAGGCCGCACCCCTGGTCCCCGAGTCGCTGGCCGGCCTGTCGACGTGCGACATCGTGGTCGTCGACGCGACACAGGATCTGCGGGCCGCGACCGGGGCGTGCCGATCAGCGTCGGTCCACGAGCTCGAGCGCGCCGTGATCGTCGTGGTCACCGAGGGCAGCCTCGCGGCGATGAAGCCGACCTGGGGCTTCGACGACTGGGTGCTGCCCAGCGCCTCCCCCGGTGAGCTCGAGACCCG
>SLKC01000150.1 GCA_007134775.1 Ectothiorhodospiraceae bacterium
ATGGGGGGTGTCGCTTGCGGACAGATGCGTGTCGTCGCCGTGCAGACGATGCCGTGCCGCGTTCAATCGCCGATCACCATCACGGGGATCTGAGCGCCACGAACAACGCGCTCGGCATTCGATCCCGCCAGATGCACGCCGCGTTGGCTGCCACCGCGACCGATGACAATCAATTCGCAACCCAGCTCGCCCGCGCTACGCAGAATCTGCTGAAACACGCGACCGCTCGCGACGCGGGGCTCGGCGCGCACGTCGTCGGGCACCTGCTCGGCGATCAGACGCTCGAGCTCCTCGCGCGCCCGCGCCACCATCTGCTGCTCATGGTTCCCGGGGAGCATGCCGGCCACCAATGGCGACTCCATGGGCGGCACCACACTGAGGACGTAGAGCGTTGCACCCGACTGGCGGGCGAGCCCGGTCGCCGTCGCCAGCGGCCGTCGCCAGGTGGAGGCATCGCTCGGATCGACGGGCACGAGGATGGCGGAGAACAAGGGCGCAACCTCCCTGCGACGGCTCTCACAATGGGCACTCAAAATACCATGCTCCGGGGTGATGTGCGCCTGTCCGCCCAGTAGCGGTGTTGCTAGGGTGATTGGGGAGGATTATGGTTTGCGCACATTCCGGGCGCGTCCATAGTGGGCGGCCGGCTCGGGCGTCACCACACGAAGGGAGGAAGCAAAAGATGAAAAGAACCGGATACTGGATGGCGGCTGCCGCGGGCCTGACGCTGGGCCTGGTCGGCGCACCGGGGACCGCCGTAGCGGACACCCAGTTCGTGACCATCGGCACCGGGGGGGTCACCGGCGTCTACTACCCAACCGGCGGTGCCATCTGCCGGCTGGTCAACCAGGGACGCGATGAGCACGGCATCCGCTGCTCTGCCGAGAGCACCGGCGGCTCCGTCTTCAATCTGAACACGATCCGCGATGGCGAGCTCGACATGGGCGTGGTCCAGTCGGACTGGCAGTACCACGCCTACCACGGCTCCGACCAGTTCGAAGATGCCGGACCGAATGAGGAGCTGCGGGCGCTGTTCTCGCTGCACCCGGAGCCGCTGACGCTGGTCGTGCGACCCGATTCGGGCATCGAGAGCCTTGAGGACGTCCTCGGCAAACGCGTCAACATCGGCAACCCCGGCTCGGGTCAGCGCGCCACCACGGATCTGATGCTCGACCGCCTCGGCTGGGACTACGACGACTTTGGGCTGATCTCTGAAGTCCCGTCACGCGAACAGGCGCAGGTCCTGTGCGATGACCGCATCGACGCGTTCTTCTTCACCGTCGGCCACCCCTCCGGCTCGATCCAGGAGCCCATCGCTACCTGTGACGCGCGTATCGTCTCCATCGAGCACGACGAGATCGATGCCCTCGTGGAGGACTTCCCGTACTACTTCCACGCCACCATCCCGGGCGGCATGTACCCGGGTCACGACGAAGACATCCATACCTGGGGTGTCGGCGCCACCTTCGTCTCGTCGACCGCTACGTCGGATGATGTGATCTACGAGGTCGTCAAGGCGGTCTTCGAGAACTTCGATACCTTCAAGGGTCTCCACCCGGCCTTCGCACCGCTGGAGAAGGAGACGATGGTCACCGACGGCCTGTCGGCGCCACTGCATGAAGGCGCCCGGCGTTACTACGAGGAAGCCGGTCTGCACTGACCTCGAACGGGGTATCTGACCCTGCGCGCGGGCCTCGCCGGGCTCCCTGCCCGGTGCGGCCCGCGCTGCATGCTGGAGAACCGTATCGATGACGGCGCAAGAAACCCGGCCGGCAGAACAAGACCCCGACGCCGCGCGCGGACTCCTGCAGCAGGAGACCGGAGGGCGTCAGCCCGTGGGACCGACCGCGGTGCTGCTCTTCGGCACGGCGATCGCCTGGTCGCTATTCCAGCTCTGGATCGCCTCGCCCTTCCCCTATCAACTCGGCTTCGGCATGGTCAGCGACACCCAGGCGCGCTCGATCCACCTGGGCTTCGCGCTATTCCTCGCCTTCCTCTCCTTTCCCGGCCTGCGCCGGGCCGGGCGCGGCTGGCCGATCGCCGCAGTCGTCTACATCGCCGCCGGCCTCGCGCTGCTGGGCTATGCCGGGGCACTGCTGCTGGAACTCGCCACGGGGCGCCCACCGGTCATTTTTGTTGCGATGGCCGCTGCGCTGTTCGTCGCGGCCTGGAGTGCCACGCGGCCCGTTGAGCGCGAGCGGGTGCCGCTCGCCGACTGGCTGCTGGCGCTGATCGGCGCGGCCTGCGCCCTCTATCTCTACATTCAGTTCCGTGAACTGGCCACCCGCCCCGGTTCACCGATCACTTTCGACCTGGTGATCGCCGGTGTCGGCCTGATTACGCTGCTGGAGGCGGCCCGCCGCTCCCTCGGGCCGGCGCTGATGATCATCGCGCTGGTCTTTATCCTCTACACCTTCGCCGGGCCCTGGATGCCCGACCTGATCGCGCATCGCGGCGCCAGCTTCGGCCGCGCGATGTCGCAGTACTGGTTGAGCGCCGAAGGCGTATTTGGCATCGCGCTCGGCGTCTCGACGAGTTTCGTTTTCCTCTTCGTACTCTTCGGGGCACTCCTCGACAAGGCCGGCGCGGGCAACTACTTCATCAAGGTCGCCTTCGCGCTGCTCGGCCATTTCCGCGGCGGGCCGGCAAAGGCCGCGGTGGTCGCCTCGGGAATGACGGGCATAATCTCCGGCTCCTCCATCGCCAACGTCGTCACCACGGGCACGTTCACCATCCCGCTGATGAAGCGGGTCGGCTTCTCGGCAAACAAGGCCGGGGCGGTCGAGGTCGCCAGTTCGGTCAATGGCCAGATCATGCCGCCGGTGATGGGCGCCGCGGCTTTCCTCATGGTCGAGTACGTCGGCATCCCCTATGTCGAGGTCATCCGTCACGCCTTCCTGCCGGCCGTGATCGCCTATATCGCGCTGCTCTACATCGTCCACCTGGAGGCGGTGAAGAACAACTTCACCGGTCTGCCCCGACGCAACCCATCGAGCGGCCTCGGCATGCTCGTCTCCTTCGGCATCACCGTCGCCTCGCTCATCATCCTCGCCGGCGTCGTCTATTACGGCATCGGCTGGACACGCGCGGTCTTCGGCCCCGCGGCGACGCCCGTGCTGTTGGCCGCATTGGTACTGATCTATGTCGGCCTGCTCTGGTACGCCGCGCGCTACCCCGAGCTCACCGTCGACGACCCGAACGCGCCGGTCACCGAGCTGCCCGATCCGGGGCCGACCCTGAAATCCGGCCTGCACTTCGTGCTGCCGATCGTGGTGCTGATCTGGTTCCTGATCGTTGAGCGTCGCTCGCCCGGCGCCTCGGCGTTCAATGCCACCGCGTTCCTGATCTTCATCGTGCTCACGCAACGGCCGATCTCCCATTTCTTCCGCAATCGCGGGCAGTATCTCGTGGCAGCCCGCCACGGCCTCGATGATCTGCTCCAGGGACTCGTGGCGGGCGCACGCAACATGATCGGCATCGGTGTCGCCACCGCTGCGGCCGGCATCATCGTCGGCACGGTCGCGATGACCGGCATCGGCCTGGTCATGACCGAGGTCGTGGAGACCCTCTCGGGCGGCAATCTCCTGCTGATGCTGGTGCTCACCGCGGCCATCAGCCTGATCCTGGGACTCGGCCTGCCGACGACGGCGAACTACATCATCGTGGCGACCCTGATGGCCCCCGTCGTCGTCGAGCTCGGCGCCCAATCCGGGCTCGTCGTGCCGCTGATCGCGGTCCATCTTTTTGTGTTCTACTTCGGCATCATGGCCGATGTGACGCCACCGGTCGGCCTCGCCTCGTTCGCCGCGGCCGCCGTCTCCCGCGGCGAACCGATCAGTACCGGACTCAATGCCGCCTACTACTCGCTGCGCACCGTGGCGCTGCCCTTCCTGTTCATCTTCAATACCCAGCTACTGCTGATCGATGTCGTCGGCATCCCGCACGTACTGATGACCTTCGCCATAGCGACCATCGCGATGCTCGTGTTCGCCGCAGCGACCCAGGGCTGGTTCTTCGCCCGTAACCGCATCCACGAGACCGTGCTGCTACTGCTCGTCGCCCTGACCCTGTTCTGGCCCGGCGTCTGGATGGACCGCATCCATCCCGAGTTCGAGGAGCGGCCGGGCCACGAGGTCATGGCGGTCGCTGAACAGATCAGGCCGGACGGCCACCTGCGCATCGAGACATCCGGTATCGATGCCCGTGGCGACGAGGTCTCGAAGGTGGTCATGCTGCCGCTCGCCGAACCGGGGCCGGCGATCGACCGCTTCGGCGACGCCGGGCTGATGGTCACCGAGATCGGCGACACGGTGCAGATCACGAACGTGCGCTACGGCTCCCAGGCCGACCGCGTCGGTCTCGATCCCGGCTGGACGATCGACCGGGTGCTGGTCCCCGCCGATCGGCCCGCCCCGGAATGGTTCTACATCCCCGCCCTGCTACTGCTCGGCGCCATCGCCTACACCCAGCGTCGGCGCCGCCTACGCGAGGAGGCCCCATGAGCCACGTCTTTCATCGCCACACCAAGGCGTCGCTGCCCACCGCTGCCACGGGCGAGGGCCCGTGGCTGATCGATACCGCAGGCCGACGCTATCTCGACGCCTCGGGCGGCGCCGCGGTCTCCTGCCTGGGGCACAATCACCCGGCCGTAATCCGCGCCCTCCATGAACAGCTCGACCGCATCGCGTTCGCCCATACCGCCTTCTTCACCAACGAGCCGATGGAGCGCCTGGCCACGGAACTCATCGCGGGCGCGCCCCCCGGTATCGAGCGCGTCTGGTTCACCTCGGGCGGCTCGGAAGCGATCGAGGCGGCGATCAAGCTCGCCCGCCAGTATTTCCTCGAGATCGGCGAGCCCGAGCGCCATCGCCTAATCGCCCGGCGCCAGAGCTATCACGGCAACACGCTGGGCGCGCTCGCCGCCGGTGGCAACGAGTGGCGACGGCGCGCGTTCGAGCCGCTGCTGATCCGCACGGAGCATATCGCCCCCTGTTACGCCTACCGTGAGCGCCGCGCCAATGAGTCCGAACAGGCGTACGGCTTGCGCGCCGCCGAGGCACTGCGCGAACGCATCGAGGCAGTCGGCCCCGAGCGGGTGATGGCCTTCATCGCCGAGCCGGTCGTCGGGGCGACCGCGGGCGCGGTCCCCGCCGTGCCCGGCTACTTCCGGCGCATCCGCGACATCTGCGATGAGTACGGCGTGCTGCTCATCCTCGATGAAGTCATGTGCGGCATGGGGCGCACCGGGACGCTATTCGCCTGCGAACAGGACGGCGTCGCGCCCGACATGATCGCCGTGGCGAAGGGGGTCGGGGCCGGCTATCAGCCCCTGGCCGCGCTGCTCGTGTCCGGCTCCATCCACGAGGCGATCCGCGCCGGCAGCGGCTTCTTCCAGCACGGCCACACTTACATGGGCCATCCGCTTGCCTGCGCGGCGGGGCTCGCCGTCATCGACACCATCCGCGAGGACGCGCTTCTCGCTCGCGTGCGCCAGCTCGGCGCCGGACTGCGCGCGCGCCTCGAGGCGCGTTTCGGAGATCATCCGCATATCGGCGATTGCCGCGGGCGTGGCCTCTTCCTCGGCCTCGAGTTGGTTGCCGACCGGGACTCGCAGGCGCCGTTCGACCCGGCCCTGGCACTGCATGCACGGGTCAAGCGCGAGGCCATGCAGCGCGGGCTGATCTGCTACCCGATGGGGGGCACGATCGACGGCCACCACGGCGATCACATCCTGCTCGCCCCGCCCTTCATCGTTGACGACGAGCATCTGGATGTTGTCGTCGAGCGCCTGGGCGCGGCGATCGACGCGGCGATCGCCAGTGTCCGGGAGGCGCCGGCGTGACCGCCCCGCTGGTCATTAGTGTCGCCCCCAACGGCGCCCGTCGGACCCAGGCGGACCACCCCGCCTTGCCCCTGACGCCGGCCGAGCTGGCCGAAGCGGCGGCCGCCTGCCTCGATGCCGGCGCGGCGATGATCCACCTGCACGTACGCGACGAGGCGGGCCGCCATGTGCTCGACCCGATTGGCTACGCCGAGGCGATCACGGCCATCCGGCGCCGTGTCGGCGACCGTCTGGTGATCCAGATCACGACCGAGGCGGTCGGCCGCTACAGCGCCGAGGAGCAGATGGCGCTCGTGCGCACCGTCCGCCCCGAGGCCGTCTCGCTCGCACTCGCCGAGATCGTGCCCGACACGGATGCGGAGCCGCGCGCCGCGGCCTTTCTGGACCGTCTCGCAAGCAATGGCACCCAGGCGCAGTACATTCTCTACACCGCCGCCGACGTCCACCGCTTTCACGACCTGCGCACCCGTGGTGTGATCCCCGATGCCGGCCATGGCGTGCTCTTCGTCCTCGGCCGCTATGCCGGTGAGCGCGGCGGTGAGCCGCGCGAGCTCGTCGATTTCCTCACCGAACACGACCGCTCGACGCCGTGGGCGGTCTGTGCCTTTGGTCCACGCGAGCACGCCTGCGCGGTTGCAGCCGCTGCGCTGGACGGCCACGTGCGGGTGGGCTTCGAGAACAACCTCCGGCTGCGCGACGGTCGCACCGCGCCCGACAATGCCGCCCTCGTCGCCCAGGTGCGCGAGGCGGCGGCCACGTTGGGGCGGCCGCTGGCAACGGCCGATGATCTGCGCGCCGGCCTGATCGGTGACGATTCAGTCGTTTGATTGGACGCCGCCCTCGCCCGCACCGCGCAGTCGCGACGCCTCCGTCGCCTCGACCAGCGTCAGCGCGGAGAGATCCTTGAGCCGGGCCCAAAGGTCCTCGTCCACCTCCATGCCCTCGTCGAGTACGCGCCGGGACTGGCGCTGGAAATCCTCGGGATCGAGGACCTGCAGCAGGTTCGCCTCGTCCGGGTTGGGATGCAGCGACTGCAGCATGGAGAAGTGAGGCGAGGCGACCAGGGTGACGGAACGGTTGCGGGTGAGGTTATCGTCGGGGTCCTCGACCTCGTAGAGCAGCAGCGTGGGGTACTCCTCGTAGGCGCGGATGGAGACGACCTGTTCAACGACGACCGGGTCCTCGCTGTTGCGCCAGAAGGCCAGCAGGTTCATCCCGCGCCGGGCACAGCGCGCGAGGTAACCGAGCATCAGGATGCGGTTGTAGCAGTTCTGCACCTTGACCACGGACAGCCCCTTGCGCCGTGCCTTGGCGTAGGCGAGATCGGCCGCGAGGCTGCCGACCACGAGCACGGAGTTGCCGGCGCCATCGATGACGGCGAGCGAGGTATCCTCGAACGGCCGGCTCATCGCCGAACGATCCGTCGTCGCCAAGTGGTCCATGCCGCGGCGCAGCGCGTCCACGCCACCGAGGCCGTGCTGTTCGAGCCAGACCACCATGTCGGCGGCGTCCTCATGGTCGCCGGCATGGAATCCGAGGCCTTCGAACGCCCGCCGACAGAGGCCCGTGAGCTCGTTGTGCGATACCTTCATGAGAACTCCCGGTTCGGCATCGTCGGCATGAACCAGTCGTCGTCGAAATCGCTGCCGATGTCCTCGACGAGGGGGGCACCCTGGAACAGCGTGATCCGCACCCAGCGATCGGAGCGCGGGTCGAACTTGCTCGCACCGAAGAAGGAGAGCTTGCACCGCAACAGATGCATCGGCAGCATGTCGCGCTCGAGCAGATTGGCCCGGATCTCGCCGTAGTGCGTCTGCGCCATTGACTGGATCCGCCGGATGATCGCCTTGAGATCGGGATTCTCCAGCAGGAACTCGACGACCGTCGTGCGCCCGCCCTGCGCATCGCGGTGCTCGCGCAGGCGGTCATAGCAGCGCCGAACCTGACGCGCGATATCGAGCGGCATCTCGCGATCGGCACCCGGCTCTTCGCCACGGACCCCTAGGCGCGGCTCCTCCTTCTCCGCCGAGCGGTACCAGAACCAGTACTGCGCTTCAGGCGTATCGAAGTCGTAGCGCAGCGCCCAGTCGTAGTGCGTCTCGATCAGGCCGAGCAGGCGCTCCAGGCTCATGTCCGGTACCAGATCGTGGTACTCGGCCGCACCCGTGTGCAGCTCCAGCTCGTCGACCTGCTCCGGGAACAGCTCGATGATCAGCGAGTGCAGCATCTCCTGGGTCTCGAGTGACCAGTTCGCGCGGGCGTGGTCGGAGAGCTTCTGCCACAGCGCCGGATCATCGCTCGCCGCTGGCTGCAGCCAGGCGTGCGCCAGGCCCAGCTCCTCGATCATCGCCGCATTCAGCCGCGCCTGGCGTTCGTCATCGAGGTGGGTCTCGCGCGTGTGCTGCTGCGCGCGTTCGACCAGGCCGAGCAGCCGGTGCTTGCGTTCGCCATCACCGGGCTGGGCCAACGAGCGTGCCAGCGCGGTCTCGCGCACCAGCACCCACTGATTGATCAGCGTCGGGTGGCTGATCAGGAACGGCGCCATGCCCAACCCCGTCGAATTGCCAATGCCGAGGTAGCGGCGCAGTGAATCGCAGAGCGTCGTCGCGGTCGCCGGCGCTCGCGCCGCGGCGATGTGCTCGACCTGTTCGATGCTGAAGTGGCGCAGCAGATAGACGGTGAACATCTGCGCCGAGAAGGGTAAACCGAAATCCTCCCAGTCGCGGATCTTCGGGTAGTCGGCGATACCGAATTTGCCGTTGCCGTAGACGGCCGTGGTGCGATAGAGGTAGCCCACCTTGGCGATCCATTCCGGCTCCGGCTGGCGGCCGGCCGCCAGTGCGTCGACCACGGCATTGAAGTTGCGCACGCTGCGATTGGCGCGCGAGAGCACGAGCACGCTGGGATCGCAGCGTCCCGCCTCCTGGCGCGGGATGTTGTAGCGCAGCCCCTCGAGACGCTCCTCATCGACCTCGCCGACACACAGCCCCATGGTCGTGTCCCAAGCATTGGCGATGACGCGATCGGTGCGCTGGCTGTCATCGAGATAGTGCGAGAAGACGACGAAATCGTAGGTGGACTCGGGGGTGGTCACGCGATAGATCGCCGTACCGTAGCCCTCGGCATCGATGTCGAAGCGCACGCGTTCGATATGCCACTGCTCGCGCATCATCTTGCGCATCACCGTGCGGATGAAGCTGACGCGCGTGGCGTGCAGGGCCCCCAGGCGCTCGAGCTGCATCACCTCATCGGCTGGACGCAGTGCGATCGGGCCGGTGTGCGGCCAGGGCAGGGATCGCTCTTCTCGGCTCTGCGGTAACATGCGGCTTACCTCCCTCGGGTCTGCGGCTTACCTCCCTCGGGTCCCGCGACCCGACACGCCTCAGGGCCGGACGCAATACCGGCCGCGTACGGCCAGTCCCTGTCCCCCATCATTCGTGGCTCGAACCGGCGGGGATTGCGCTTGCGCGGCAAACGGAGCCGACGGTGATCGATGACCGCCGACTCCGTCCTCCACCGCGGGGGGACCGCACCCCCGCGGTGCCGCCCTCCAAGCTACTTCACGATACCCTGTTCGCGGGCCATCTTGTAGGCGGTCTTGGGACCGGTCCACAGCGAAGGCAGCAGGACCAGGGAGACCGGGATCGCCGTGATCACGATGAACTGCTGCAGGGCGCCGATCTGGCCCTCACCCATGAACAGCAGGATCGCCGCCGTGACCGCCATGGCGATGCCCCAGAAGGCGCGGACCACGGTCTTCGGCTGATCATGCCCTGAGGCGACCATCGAGATCGTGTAGCTCATCGAGTCCCCGGTGGTGGCCACGAAGATCGTCGTCAGCACGAGGATGGCGAAGGCCATGATGCCGCCCAGCGGCAGTGCCTGGGCCACCGTCAGCGTCGCCACATCGAAGCGGAAATTGTTCAGCGCTTCCTCAAGATCGATGACCTCATTGAGCTGGTAGTAGATGCCCGAGCCGCCGAGCAGGGTGAACCAGATCGAGGTAGCGATCGGGGCCATCACACCGACGGCGAGGATCATCTGGCGGATTGTGCGACCCCGCGAGATGCGGGCAACGAACAGCGCCATCAGCGGCCCGTAGCCCATGAACCAGGCGAAGAAGAAGATCGTCCACCACTGCATCCACCAGCCCGGTGCGGTCTCCGAGGTCTGGGTCGCCATGTTGAGAAAGTCGCCGAGGTAGGTCCCCACCGCCTGGGTGTAGCTGTTGATCAGGAACAGCGTGGGACCGAAGACGATGATGATGGCGGCGATCGCCAGTGCCAGGAAGACATTGAACCGACTGAGGATCTGGATGCCCTTGTGGATGCCCGTAATCGCCGAGGTGACGTAGATCACGCCCAGGGCGATGAGGATCATCAACTGCGTGCCGTAGCCGCCCTCCATGCCGAAGAGCTCCTCGAAGCCGAAGCTGACCTGCGTGGCGAGGAAGCCGATCGGGCCGACTGTACCGGCAACCACGGCGATAACGCAGACCGCATCAACGATGCCGCCAAACGCGCCCTTCATCACGCGCTCGCCGAAGACCGGATAGAGCAGCGTACGCGGCTGCAGCGGCTTGCCCTGGACATAGTGCGCGTGCGCAAGGACAACGGCAGTCAGCGTGCCCAGGATCGCCCAGGCGAGGAAACCCCAGTGCATGAACGACTGGGCCAGCGCTGGCGCGACCGCATCCGCGGTCATCGGATCATGATCGAACGCCGGTGGCGTGACGATGAAATGGTAGACCGGCTCACCGGCGGCGAAGAACACGCCGCCGCCCGCGAGCAGCGTGCACATGATGATCGACAGCCATTTGAAGGTACTCATCTCGGGCTTGTCGAGTCCGCCGACCTTCGCGCTCGCCGCCGGCGAGATGGCGACGCCCATCGCAATGAAGAAGGTCAGCAGCAGCAGTAGCTGGAAGTAGGAGCCCAGCGTCGCCGCCGTCCAGGTAAATCCCTCGAAGACGAGCCCGGATACCAGCTCGACGTCGTAGATCGAAGCCAGGATGAACAGGATGATGAAACCGCCACTCAAGCCGAGGACCCAGGGGTCCCCGAGGGTCGCATTCATCCCGATCCGGGATTGTTGGGTCTGATTGTCACTCATGCTCGTACGCCCCCGTCATGGTCTTGCTGTTATGTCCCGCACTCGCAGCATGCCGCGAATCCGGGATCGTCCCCTGCTCTCCGGTGTCACCACATCCGACGGCATGCCGCTAGCCGTCATGCGCCCTCCGGTTGCAGGGCCTGGTCGAAGAAATGCAGCCAATTCATGCCCATGATCCGCTGTACCTCCTCGTTGGAGAAACCACGATCATGGAGACCCGTGGCGATGTTGCCGAAGTCTGCCGTCGTGCGAAGCCAGGACAGCGGTCGCGGCCAATCCGCGTTGCTGGCCGAACCCTCGCCATAGTCCTTGACCTTCGACCAACGGCCGTTGCGCATCCACTCGAGGACCGACAACGGCTGCTTCTGGCACAGATCGGTACCGATGCCAACGTGCTCGATGCCCATCAAATCGACAGTGCGAGCGATCATCTCGGTGAACGACTCCAGCGTGCAGTCCGAGCCATCGCGTAGATGGAAGGGGTAACAGCTGAAGCCGAGCAGGCCACCACTCTCGGCGAGGGCACGCAGCACCTTCTCGGACTTGTTGCGACGAGCCTCGCGGAAGAACAGTGGATTGGCGTGCGAGATCACGATCGGCCGTTCGGACAGGCGGATCGCCTCCAGGGTGCTGAACTCGGCGCTGTGCGACATGTCGATGATCATGCCGACGCGATTCATCTCCCGGATTACCTGATGGCCGAAGCGCGAGATGCCGGGATCGTTGTCCTCGTAACACCCGGCACAGATCAGCGACTGGTTGTTGTAGGAGAGCTGCATGATGTGGACATTGAGCCGCTTGAGGAGCGCCACCATGTCGATGTCGTCCTCGATCGGCGAACAGTTCTGCAGCCCGAAGATAATACCGGTCCGCCCCTCGCGGCGGGCGGACCGGATGTCGTCGGCCGTCGCGACCGGACGGATCAGATCGGGATGGGCCTCGAAGCGGCGGTTCCAGCGCCCGAGGTTCGACAGCAGCTCGCGCGTGTTCTCCCAGTAGGTGGCCGTGACATGGACGGCATCGAGGCCACCGGCGCGCATCTGTTCGAAAATCTCCCGGTCCCAGTTCGAGTACTGGAGACCGTCGATGACCACGGCATCACCCGTCATGTCCGTTCCCCCGCCACAATCACATCGGCCGGATGTAGGTGGTCTTGACCTCGGTGTAGAACTCGCGCGCGTACTGGCCCTGCTCGCGCGGCCCGTAGCTCGACTGGTTACGCCCGCCGAAGGGCACGTGATAGTCGGTGCCCGCCGTCGGCAGGTTCACCATGACGCAGCCAAAGCGCGCGTTGCGCTTGAAGTGCGAGGCCTTGCCCAGTGAGCGCGTGACAATACCCGCGGTCAGCCCGAAGCGCGTGTCGTTGACCGTGGCCAGCGCCTCCTCGTAATCCTTGACCTTGATGACACAGGCGATGGGGGCGAACATCTCCTCCTGGTTGACCTCCATCCGACTCGTCGTCCCCGTCACCAGCGTCGGCTGCAGGAACCAGCCGCGCGTGTCGCGCTCGACCGGCTCACCGCCGAAGGCGATGGTGCCACCCTCCGCCTTCGCCTTCTCGATCCAGGCCAGGTCCTCGTTGAACTGGCTCTCGTCGACGACGGGGCCGATCTCGGTGCCCTCGCCCAGAGCGTGGCCGACCGGGGCGCGACCGAGGCGCTCGACCATCGCCTCGACGAAGCGGTCGTGGACCCCCTCGGTGACGATCAGCCGCGAGGAGGCGGTGCACTTCTGGCCGGTCCCGGAGTAGCCGCCGGCGAAGGCGCACTGCACGGCAGTCTCGATGTCGGCGTCATCAAGCACCACGAGGGCGTTCTTGCTGCCCATCTCCATCTGCAGCTTGGTGAAGTTGGGCGCGGCGGCGGCGGCAATCCGGCGGCCGGTCTCAACCGAGCCGGTAAA
>SLKC01000107.1 GCA_007134775.1 Ectothiorhodospiraceae bacterium
ACCACTGCCACACCGGGCGCTGCCCCGTGGGCGTGGCCACGCAGGATCCGGAGCTGCGCAAGCGCCTCGATCCCGATATGGCCGCCGAACGCGTCTACAACTTCCTGCACACGATGGCGATCGAGTGCCAGATGCTGGCCCGCGCCTGTGGCAAGACGAGCGTGCACTCGCTGGAGCCCGAGGATCTGGCCGCGCTCACCAGCGAGGCCTCGGCGCTCGCGGAGGTCCCGCTGGCGGGCTCGCGCTACACCGTCGGCCGGCCCGACATGAACCGCTACTGAACGACGAGGTAGACCATGGCCAAGAAGGATCACGACGACGCGTTCATCGATTCGCGCAAGGGCGAGATCGGCCAGAACATCGGCTATCGCTACGACGTCAATCTGCTGCCGGACTATTCGCGCCTGACGCCTTTCCTGAAGCAGTACATGGAGACCATGGGTTGGGACGATCTGAACTGGCTTGAGGACGTGCACATGGGCTTCGAGGAGGGCCAGGCGGCGGTCTTCGACCGCAACATCAACGGCTGGGTGCGCGTACCCGATGACATGGAGCTGCCCGACGATCCGCAGGATCGCGACATGATCGCGCGCGAGCTGCTGATCAAGTTCCAGATGTCACCGAACCATCCCCTGGTGGATCTGAAAAAGGCCTACGCCAAGGTGCGTACGCGCGACACTGGCTGAAGGCCGGCCGGCTCGCGCCGGTCGTGGCGTTACCGTTCGTAACGGCACGTCTCGTCCCTCCTCATGGCAGGCGAGCCGCGGGCCCCGAGGGTCCGTGGCTCGTCCATTGCAAGGCCCGGATCGTTTGCCATGGCGGCCCGCGGTGAGCGGCGCTGAATGCCGCGGGACGGCGCGCGTGCAGGGGCTGCATCGCACGTTTGCAACGGCATTACTGCACGCTTACCAAACCGTAATCTCCAAAGCCTTCCGCCGGATCAGTGTATGGGCTTACATTTTAACCGTAGCCGACAATGCGCTTGTTGACTTAACGAGTGTGTTCCGCGTCCTGCAAGTGTGCATTTCGGCGAGTAAGTGGCAGTACGAGAGGCGGACACAGAGCTTGGTTGGGAGGTAGAGATGAAACGGTGGATGAGTCTTCTCGCAGTGCTGTTCCTGTTGGGTGGTGGTGCCATGCTGTCTGCGTGTGGGCCACCGGATGAGATCGATGAACAGGAGCTTGAGGATGCCATGGATGACGACATGGGCGGTGACGACGACTGGTAAGGTTCTTCGCGTCCAGTTTGCGCGGAGTGCGGCCAGGGGACGGCCGGCTGCGCGCACCGCCGTGCCCCACTGCGTTCAGCGCATCGCCGCGGGGTCGTCCCCGATCCCGAAAGGGCGCCTTCGTCGCTGACCGCGTCACGATGCAACCCGCGACGAAATATCTGCTGCTGCAGGTCCCCGGGTGGATCCTCGTCGCCCTTGTGGTCGCCATCCTGCTGCACTGGCAGTGGATCGGCGCCCGGGCCGCCGCGCTGGTCGTGGTGTTGTGGCTGGCCAAGGACCTCGTGCTCTATCCGTTGTATCGCCCCGCGCTGACGAGTCAGCCCCCGGCGACCGGTGCGGCCGCACTCGTTGGCGCGCGCGGGCGCAGCCTTACCGCGGTCAATGGCCAGGGCCAGGTCGAGGTCGCCGGCGAGCGCTGGCTCGCTCGGGCTTGCGAGGGCGGGCCCATTGGCGCGGGCACGCCCGTTGAGGTCGTCACCTTTTCCGAACTCGAGCTCCACGTCCGCTCGGTGGAACCGGATTCGGGCGGCGCGAGGGATTCGCTGCAGCAGGGATCGGGGAACGCCCGTGAAGCCGGTCACGGCGGTCAGAATCGCAGTCGCGCAGCGACGTAGGGCCCGCCGAGGTCGATGTCGGCGTCGAGATCGTCGATATCGTCGAGTTCAACGCTGAAGCGCTGGTAGCCAGCCTCGACGCCGAACACCCGTGTTGCCTCCCAGCCCACCCCGGCGCGCACGTCCTGCAGGGCATTGCCGCCGGCGCGGAGGGTATTGATCTCGCCGCGTACGTAGAGGCCCGTGAGCGGCAGGTTGGCGCGGGCCCCGACGTGGGCGAGCGGCAGCACGAGGGAGCCGCCGACCTGTTCGCGCTCGTCGCGCTCGCGGCTTTCGACTTCGACCTCGGCGTCCAGGTAGCGCACGGTCGCGCCGAGGTCGAGTTCGAGCCAGTTGTCGAGCGGGCTCCAGTAGAGCGTGGCATCGGTCGTCGCCAGATCGTAGGCGGCGCGCACGTCCTCGGACTCGGTGAAGGTGATCGGGCCGAAGCCGCGCTCGCGCTCGAGTGTCGCGGTCTCGCTGTCGTCGAGCGACCAGTGGCGCAGGCGCAGGTTCGGCAGCACCGGGACCGGGTGCTCGAGCCCGAACTCCAGGATGTTCGTGCGGCTACGGTCGAAGCCGAAATCCTCCTCGATATCGAAATCGTCGCCATCCGATGCGACATCGCCGGCAGGCTGCGGCTGCCAGTGCACGACATCGAGGCGCAGCTCGATCAACGGGGCCACGCCATTGGCGCTGGCGAGCGACGGCAGTAGAAGCAGCATGATCGCGGCGGCGAGTCGGCGCAGGGAGGCGTGCGACGATGGCGACATGTGGGACCTCGGTGTACGGTGGCCAGGGGCGCGCAGTATTGCATCGCGGGCGCGTCCCTGTCGCGATCGGTTACGCGCGGTCGCTCGCGGGCGTTGCGCACGGCTGGGGTACCCAGGTCCAATAGGGCGGCGATGTGACGATTCGAGGAGGGGCGATGACGGCAGCATACACCGGCGGTTGTCGGTGCGGTCGTGTGCGGTATCGGGTGGACGGTCCGCTGCGCCCGGTCGTGGCCTGCCACTGCCGCGAATGCCGGCAGGGCTCGGGGCACTACTGGGCGGCGACCCGTGCCTACCGCGGCGATCTCCACCTTGAGCGTGACGACGGCTTGCGCTGGTTCGATTCCTCGACCGCGGCGCGCCGGGGCTTCTGCACGGTCTGCGGGGCCAACCTCTTCTTCGACCGCCATAGCAGCGAGGGCGTGACCATCGGCGCGGGCACGCTCGATGAGCCGACGGGGCTGCGGCTGGTCCAGCACATCTATACCGCGGAGGCGGGGGATTACTACACGATCGCCGACGGGCAGCCGCAGTATCCGTACACGGGCGAGATACCGCCGATCGAGGAGCAGTAGGAGGATGCACCGCGCCCCTTGAGCCGAACCGGGGGGAGGGGCGGATCGAGCGGCACGGTGCATCCATGTGTGGGGCCACCGGTCGAGGCCGACAGCCCACTGAGGCCCCGCAGGGCCTCGGCGGCCGCGTGTGGACACGCGCAGTGCCTACTACGCTGCCGCATTCGAGTCGGGGCCGATCAGCCCCGGCTCGCGGCCTGCCCCGGGCGGCCCGGCCCGAGCGCAGCACCGGGGTGGGGTCGGGAGGCGGGCATCAATAGCCGCCCTCGCCCTCGCCCTCGGCTTCACCTTCACCTTCGGCTTCACCCTCGGCTTCACCCTCGGCTTCACCCTCGGCTTCACCCTCGGCTTCACCCTCGGCTTCGGCGACGGTCATCGAGTAGCCGCTGTCAGCGACGGCTACGTCCGACAGGATCGCGTGGACGCCGGCCCCGCCGGCCACGATGGCCAGTACGGGTGCCGCGTAGGCGATGCCGCGGGACAGGCTGCGTAAGAGCTGCTGTCGTTGCGCTTCTTCGTTGGACATGGGTGCCTCCTTGGAGGTTGATGTTGCTGGCGGGGACGCGGTGCGTCCCCCAATACCATCCCTGGGACGGCGACATCGGGGCGTCAGAAGTGGTTACCCCGGATGAGCAGGTACAGGGCCACGAAGAGCAGCGTGACCTGGAACATCATGCCGCCCAGGGGATGGGTCGCAGTGGCCATGAAGTGCCACTGCCCCCAGTGCTCCATGACGATGGCACCGAGCAGTACGGGCACCGTCATCAGAGCACCAAGCCGGGTGATCCAGCCGTTCGTGAATGCGCCCGCGACAATGAGGGCGCCGCCCCCGATCTCGGCGAGCGCGACGAGCAGTGCGAGCAGATAGGGCAGCTCCATGATCTGCGCGAACAGGCCGATGCCGCCGCCAAGGAACTTGTCGATGCCCATGTAGATGAAGACCGATACCACTGGCTTGCGCCAATTCCTGCGTGATCGTGTCGGGATCGGTGCCCTCGCTCGCGCGCAGCCAGATCAGCGCGGCACTCGGATTCGTGGCGTAGAGTTCGCCGCTGGCCTCGCCGTAGAGGGTGAGTTGATCGTCGGCGATGATCTCGGCGACCCGCCACGCCTGGGCACGGGGGGCGGGCAGGGGCCGGCCCGCAGCGTGCTCGGCGAGAATCCGATCCGCCGCGCGCGGGAAGGCGAAGAAGGGCATCAGCTCGGTAGCTTCGGCACTCGGGAAGACCCGTGCGAAGCCGCCCGCGCGGCCGAGTTCAGCATCGGCCTCGGCGACGAGATCCGCGGCGGGCGCGTCCGGGGTCGCGCGTTCGCGGCTTGCCTCGTTGAGGCCGACCAGGTTGACCATGTCGGCGACGAGGCGGCGCTTGATCGCCTCTTCCACGTCGCCGCCGTCGGCGGGGGCCGCACAGACGCCCAGAGAGGGGCTGAGATTGCACTCGAGCAGCCAGGGGCGCAGATCGGCGTCGACCATGCAGTCGAGGCCGATGAGTTCGTAGCAGCCGCGCGGGTCCGCGCCGAAGCGCGTTGTCGCGGCCATCATCGGCTCGCGCGCGCCGATCATCGTCAGCGCGACCATCTCGCGCAGGCGGCGGAAGAGGGCGGCATCGTCGTGGCCCTGTTCGCGCAACCACTGACGATAACGCTCGAAATCGACGAAGACGACCGGCGAGTCGGCGGCGTCGTTGTGCGCGTTGACGTCCGGGTTGGTCAGGTGGATGTAGGGATTGTCGATGTCGTCGAGCGTGTAGGGGCAGGAGGCGAGCTTGGCGAAGCCCTGCTCGTAGAGGTAGACGCGCAGCGGCTCGATGGCGGAGACGAGTACGTAGAGGCGCAGCACGTACTTGCGCTCGTTCATCAGATGCGGGCGGTCGAGATAGGCCTGGACCATCCAGCGGCTGTCGGCGGGCGCCTCGGCGGCGTCCTCGAGCAGGCGGATGTCGCGCCCGCGCGCGGCGTTCTTCGGCTTCAGCAGCCAGCGCTGCGCGGGGGCGTCCTGCGCCGCCTGCTGCAGGGCGTGATAGTCCTCGGGCATGCTGTAGACGCTGGGCACGAAATCGACCTGGGCGAGTTCCGGGTCGTGGGGGGCGCGCGTGGCGGCCGCCCGGTCATGCAGGCCGCGGATCGTCTGGTAGAGCCGGCTCTTCACGGTCAGGCAGTTGTTGCCCGGTATGTGGTTGACCGTGCGCCCGGGCGCGGTTGCGCGGAAGGTGGCGCGCTCGGGCATGCCGGTATGCCAGCAGGTCTCCCAGGCGCTGTCGTCGCCCGGCTCCCACAGGGTCGGGTCGAGCGCCTCCTCGAAGAAATGATCCTGTTCGCGCTCGCGGCGCCCGGAGAGGCGGAAGCGGCGTCGGCGGTTGGTGGTGTGGTTCATGTTGTTCCCCGGTTGTCCCTGGCGGCGGCAGCGCCGCAGGGCTGGCCCATGTTCCACCCTGATGATGCGTGCCACGGCGTGCTCGCGGAATCTGGACAATCCCGTATACCGCTCCGCCCGCCCGCCAGTGATACTGCACCCAGGCTAGATTCCAGCTACCCGCGGGGCGGTGATCGCGATTACCGCTTTCGGGCGGCGCGAAACGGGAGGATCCGCGATGACTGAGCAGGTTGCACAGCACTACTACGATGGTTTCGAGCGCCGCTGGCTCGATCCGCTGGAAGCGGCGGCCGAGGACACGGGGATCGATTCGCTGCTGATCATGCGCTCGACGCCCACCCACATGGTGGCGGTCGTCAGCGCCGGGCCCCGGCGCGATACCTATACCCCCGGCGACGCCGGGCCGAAGAGCGTCAACCCGGGCTGTCACAAGCTCTATTGTGAACAGGTGGTCAACGACGCTGCGCCGCTACAGGTCGATGACGCGCGCAACGATCCGGAGTGGGCGGGCAATGAGGATCTGGTCCATTTCGGGCTGGGCACCTATCTCGGCTATCCGATCCGCTCGCCCAATGGCGAAGTCCTGGGCACGATCTGTGCGTTGCACCAGGAGCCCTTTGATTTCGGTGCGGGGCTGCCGAGCCTACGCGACCACCTGGAGAGCCTGCAGAAGGAGATCGAGCGCGATCTCGACCAGGAGATCGACGGCGCCTGTACGGCCTCTGCGTGAGGGCTAGGGGCGTGCCACCGGCAGCGTGAACGCGAACGTGGTCGGGCCGGCGGCGCGCTCGAGCCAGAGGGTGCCGCCCTGGTCCGCGATCAGCGAGCGCGACAGCGACAGCCCGATGCCCATGCCGTCGCTCTTGTTCGAGTGGAATGGCTCGAACAGGTGCGCGGCGATCTCCCCACTGATGCCGTCGCCGCCATCGCGGACCTCGACGATGGCGTGATCGTCAGCGCGCGGGTAGGCGTGGATCCGGATCGTGCGATCGGGGGCCTCTGCAGCGTTGATCGCATCGACGGCGTTGCGCAGCAGATTCATCAACACCTGCGGCACCAGGACCCGGTCGATGTCGACCAGCGGTAGCGCGGTGGCGGTCACGAGATCGATACGGATCCGGTTCGCCCGCGCCTCGGAACGGAACAACTCGATCGCGCGCTCGAGGACGCCCTCGAGACGCATCGGCTCGCGCTCCGGCTCCGCCTTGCGGGCGTACTGGCCGAGGCTGCGCACGATCTCGTTGACGTTGCGGGCGCTGCGCTGGGCGCGCTCGATGTTCTCGCGCAGCAGCGCGGGCTCCGCGTCGCCGCGCTCGAGTACGCGCAGCAGGGCGCTGCAGGAGCACAGGATCGAGGTCAACGGCTGCTTGATCTCGTGCGTCAGTGCCGAGGCCATCTCACCCATCGAGTGCAGGCGCGAGAGGTGGGCGAGTTCGTGCAGATGCTGGCGCGAACGCTCTTCGGCGTCGCGCAGGGCGCGTTCCGCCTGCATGCGCTGGAGCTCCGCCCCGGCGCGCGCCGCGATCACCCGGAAGACCGACTCGACGACGCGTTCATCGCAGACGGCACGGCGGTGGTAGGCGGCGATGTGGCCGATGATCCGCTGGCTCGAGGGGGCGTGGATGGGGATGCCGATAAAGGACTCGACGCCGCCCTCGTGGGCGGCCCAGTCCGGGTAGCGCTCGCCCATGCCGGCGGGGTAGTAGCAGAAACGGCCATCGCCCAGCACGTCCTCGCAGGGTGTGCCGATCACATCGAACTCGAGATTCTCGATAAAGTCGTCGTCGTGCCAGAAGGCCAGGGTGCGGACGTGGTTCTCGGGGTAGTCGAGGCACTCCGTGACCAGCGCGACATCGACCTGCAGGCTCTGTGCCAGACGCTGTACCAGCGAGCTGAAGTAATCATCGCCGGTCAGCGGGGCCGTGGCTTCGAGGATCAGGCGCAGCAGATCGTCCTTGTCCTGCCCGGCGGACGGCTCGATGCTGGTGACGGTCTCGGCCGATAGGGCCTCTTCTGCCTGCGTGCTCATCCCGTCTCTTCCTCCCGGGCGGGCGGAAACCCTGCCATGGCAGCAGTGTCGCCGGCCGCGCGATGCGCGCCCCCGCACGCACCCCGCTGGGGCGCATGACCAACGGCAGACAGGATAGCGCGATCACGCGCGCGTGCCCTCTCCGGGATTCTACGTAGTCGCCGCTGGCCGCAACGGCGGCGCGCATGCGCTTCGCGGGGCGGGCGGCGAGCCGCGGTGCTCGCAGCGGTCGCGCAGGGGGTTGCAGCGCCGCACAGGATCAATGCGGGCTGTGGTCGTGGCGCAGGATGTCGCGCAGGCCGAAGGGGTTGTAGCGCTCGATCAGGCGCGGGACGACGAGGACGAGTGCGATGGCGACCAGGCCGCCGGCCGCGGCCCAGTAGGGATCGATGACGAGGCTCGTGCCGATGGCGATGTAGAGCGCCGTCATCGGGATCATGCCGAGCGCCGTGGCCAGCAGGAAGGCGCGTAGGCTCATCGCCGTGAGCCCGGCAGCGTAGCTGACCAGCGCGAAGGAGATGAAGGGAAAAAGGCGGCAGCCGAGCACGACCCAGAACAGCAGCCGGTCGCTGCACTGCGGGCAGAAGACGACGTGGCGACCGGCGAGGCGCTCGATCAGCGGCTGACCCGCCAGCCGCGCCAGCCAGAAGCTGAGGCCGGCACCGAAGAGCGCCCCGAGCATGGCGTAGCCGAAGCCCGCGATGGGGCCGAAGAGCATGCCGCTGGCGACCGAGATCGGCACCGTGGGGATGGGGCCGACGATGACGGCGAGGACCATCGCGCCGATGAGTAGCAGTGGGGCGAGCGCGCCCTGCGCCTGCGCCAGCTCGATGAGCCCGGCGCGCGTGACATGACCGGCTTCGTAGAGGCCCCAGCCCGCCCAGCTCGCGAGCGCGAGCAGGAGTAGCACGGTGGCGGCACGCAGCAACGCCATTCAGGGGGCCTCGCCGATGCGGGGGGCACAATGGTCGCATGCAGGGTGTACCCGCTCGGGCAGGCGCTGGTGCCCACGACCGGTATAATCGGCGTCCGGCATCCCGGCGGAGTCCTGCATGCTGCGCGTCATCGGCGTCATTATCCTGCTCTACGCGGCGTTCGTCCTCGCGGTCTGGGCTCTCCAGGGGCGCCTGCTCTACATGCCCGACGCCATCGGTGAGGGCTTCGAGGAGTCGCCGGCCGACCTCGGCCTGGAGTACGAGGAGGTGCGCTTCGCCGCCGCCGAGGACGGCGTCGAACTCCACGGCTGGTTCGTGCCGAGCGAGCGCGAGCGCGCCACGCTGCTCTTCTTCCACGGCAATGCCGGCAATATCTCGCACCGCCTCGATCTCATCCAGCTCTTCCATCGGCTCGATCTGTCGGTGTTCCTGATCGACTACCGCGGTTATGGCCGCAGCGACGGGCGCCCGTCGGAGGCCGGTACCGCGCGCGACGCCCGCGGGGCTTGGCGCTGGCTCACCGAAGAGGCCGGGCGTTCGCCCGAGGAGATCGTGATTGCGGGGCGCTCGCTCGGCGCCGCCGTCGGCGCGGAACTGGCGCAGGCGCATCGCCCGGGCGCCGCGATCGTCGAATCGTCCTTCCGCTCGGTCCCGCAGATCGCGCAGGAAGTGTATCCCTTCCTGCCCGCGCGTTGGCTCGCCCGCTTCGACTATGCGACCGAGGCGTACGTTCGCGGGATCGAGGCGCCGTTGCTGGTCATCCACAGCCGTGATGACGAGATCATTCCCTACGCGCACGGCGAGGCCGTCTACGCCGCCGCCTCGCAACCGAAGACCCTGTTGACCATCCGCGGTGGACACAATACGGGATTCCTCGAATCCGCCAACCGTTATCTCGAGGGCATCGATCGCTTTCTTGACGAGGCGGGGCTCCAGCGCCCGGAGTCATCGCGTTCAGCCCAGTAACTGGGGGTTGCGCTGCCACAGTGAAAGCGTCAGCGCGGCGGCGAGGGTGACCCAGGCGAGATAGGGCACCAGCAACAGTCCGGCGAGTCGCCGCACGCGCCAGAACAGTACCAGATTGGCGACGATCAGTACCCACAACAGCGCGATCTCGGCGACCGCGAGCGCACCGGCCTGCCAGACGAAGAACAGCCAGCTCCACAGGGCGTTGAGCGCGAGCTGGGCGAGGAAGACGGTCAGTGCGATCGGTGCACCGGCGAAGCCGCGCTCGCGCCAGACCAGCCAGGCGGCGATCGCCATCAGGGTGTAGAGCGTGCTCCAGACCGGACCGAAGGCCCACACGGGCGGGGTCCAGGCGGGCCGGTCCAGGCGCTGGTAGAACTCGGCGGCACCGGCTGAGGCGATGCCGCCGGCGACCGCCGCGGCGGCGACGATGAGGGCCCAGCCGGCGAGGCCGGCTGCGGCACGTAGCAGGGTGGTGCGGCGCATGGTTGGCACTCCTTTGGTCGATCCTTGCAGGTGGGGCGTAGCGTCGCGCGCTTGCGGGGGAGCCCTGCAGGCCAAGTGTTGATTAGCATATAATGAATCGGTATGGCACAGGGTATTCTGATTCCATTTCGCTGCCTTTATCATGAGCCCCGGTCCACGAAACTCCGTATCTGGAGGGCACTATGCCGTCTTACCGTACTCCACTGCTCGGGGCGCTCGCGGTGCTCCTGCTCGCGCCGACGGCCGTGACGGCCGCCGATCGTCCCGGCCCGTTGGTCAACGTCGATTGGCTGGCGCAGAACAAGGACGCCGAGGATCTCGTCGTGCTCGATATCCGCAGCGCCATCGACGGCAGCGATCGCGGCGACTACGAGGCGGGCCACATCCCGGGCGCGCTCTACAGCAGCTACAGCGAGGCCGGCTGGCGTGTCGAGGACGCCGACGGGGTCCCGGGGACCCTGCCCCCGACCGAGGATCTCGAGACCCTGATCGGTGAGCTGGGCATCGACAACGATACCCACGTGGTCGTGGCACCCGCCGGCGTCGGCTCCACCGACTTCGGCAGTGCGGCCCGCATCTACTGGACGTTTCGCGTGCTCGGCCATGATGCCGTCTCCATCCTCAACGGCGGCCACGAGGCCTGGGTCGAGGCCGGTCACGACGTCGCGACGGGCGGGAACGAGCCCGAGCGTACGGCCGAGTTCGAGGCCGAGTTCCGTGACGAGCTGATCGCCGACGCCGATGCCGTCGATGCCGCACGCGAGGCCGGCGTGCAGCTCGTCGACAACCGGCCCGCGGAGCAGTTCGCGGGTGAGGAACAGCATCCAGCGGCGGCGGCTTCGGGCACCATTCCGGGTGCGCAGAACCTGGCACACCACGAACTGACCGAGGCGGGCTCGGCCTTCCTGCTCGATGAGGGTAGCCTCAATGCGCTGATGGATCAGGCCGGTGTCGAGGATGACGGTACCAGCATCACCTTCTGCAACACGGGCCATTGGGCCGCGATCGGCTGGTTCGCGATGAGCGAGGTCGCCGGGCATGAAGGCGTGGCCATGTATGACGGCTCGATGGTCGAGTGGTCGCGGGACGAGAACCGGCCGCTGCAGACCGCGCGTAGCGGTCTCGGTGCCGTGGTCGACTGGCTGTTCAACTGATCATGTCCGCAGTGGCCACCCGTGCAGCGCGTGCAGCGGCCGGCGCGGACGTGCGCCGGGCCGATCGCTTCGTCGTTACCACGGCGCTCGTCGCCGCGCTCCTGCTCGCGGGCCTGCTTGCACTTGAGACCGCGCCCTTCCTCGTCGGGCTCTTCGCGGTCGGCGGCCTGCTGGGCGTGGCGCTCTATCACGGCGCCTTCGGGTTTACCGGGGGCTGGCGGCGCTTCGTTGTCCACCGCCGTGCCGGCGCCCTGCGCGCGCAGCTCGCCCTGCTCGCCTTCGCCGCGGTGCTGATTGTGCCCGTGCTGGCGCTCAGCGAGCCCGGCAGCCTGCAGGGCGGGTTGGCCCCGGTCAGCCTGTCGTTGTTCGTCGGCGCGTTCCTGTTCGGCTTCGGCATGCAGTTCGGCGGTGGTTGCGGCTCCGGTACGCTGTTCACCGTCGGTGCCGGCAATATCCGCATGGTGCTCACGCTGTTGTTCTTCATCGTCGGCAGTGTAGTGGGCACGATGCATCTGCCCTGGTGGCTGGATCAGCCCGGAGTCGATCCGGTCAATCTGGGCGCGACGTTCGGCCTTGGCGGGGCGATCGCGCTCACGTTGGCGTTGTGTGCAGGGGTCGCCTGGTGGGTGACGCGCATTGAACGGCGCCACCACGGCGATGTCGAGCGCCGCCTGTTCGCGCCGCCCGAACAGGGCTTCGTGCGCACGCTGGTCAACGGCCCCTGGCCGCTGAGCTGGGCCGTGGCGGTGCTCGGGCTTGGTAGTCTCGTTGTGCTCCTGCTCGCGCAGAGCACCTGGGGCGTGACCTTCGCCTTCGCGCTCTGGGGGGCGAAGGCGCTGCAGGCGGTTGGCGTCGATATGGCCCAGTATGAGTTCTGGACCTGGGACTATCCGGCGATGGCGCTGGCCGACAGCGTGCTGGTGAACACGACTTCGGTGACCAATTTCGGGCTGCTGGTCGGTGCGATGCTCGCCGCCGGCCTCGCCGGGCGCTTCAACCGCGCCAGCGTCGGGCGGATCCCGCCGCGCTCGCTGCTTGCGGCGGTGATCGGTGGGCTGTTGATGGGCTATGGTGCGCGCCTGGCCTTCGGTTGCAACATCGGGGCGATGCTCTCGGGGATCGCCTCGGCGAGCCTGCACGGCTGGATCTGGTTCGCGATGGCGTGGCTCGGGTCGCTGTTGGCGATCCGTCTGCGTCCCTGGTTCTCCCTGTCGAACGACTGAGCTATGGTCCAGGTTCATCCCGCATACCGGCGTTGGCGCCTCGTCGTGGTCCTGCTACTGATCGGCGGCGGCATTATGGCCGATCATATCGGTAGTCCAACTTTCCGCATGAACATGGGGGAGGGTGGCTTCGAGACCACACTCACCGAGCGCCAGCGCGATACCAGCGCCTGCGCGCCCTGCGGCGCCCCTTGCCGCGACGACTAGCAGCGCCTTCGCAAGAGGCGCGGCGTTACACGCTCCCTGCGAAGAACCCACCACTCCGCTGCCCTTTGGCTCATCTTCTTCCTTGGCGTGCTCCGCGCCTTGGCGAGAGATAACCGCTGCTCGCGAACGCGCCTGAAACCGCGTCGAGGCGTAGCGAAGCGGCGGGT
>SLKC01000177.1 GCA_007134775.1 Ectothiorhodospiraceae bacterium
AGCGTCTGATCGCCGAGCAGGTGCCCGACGACGTGCGCGCCGAGCCCCGCGTCGCGAGCGGTCGCGTGTTTCAGCAGATTCTGCGTAGCGCGGGCGAGCTGGGCTGCGAATTGATCGTCATCGGTCGCGGCGGCAGCCAACGCGGCGTGCATCTGGCGGGATCGAATGCCGAGCGCGTTGTTCGTGGCGCTCAGATCCCCGTGATGGTGATCGGCGACTGATCGCGGCGCGGCATCGTCTGCACGGCGACGACACGCATCTGTCCGCAAGCGACACCCCCCATGACGGCGCGTTGACCCTCCGCAGACCGGGTGGAAAAATCCGGCGGTTGTATTCAGGTCCCGCCATGGTCAAGGGAGAACACCACGCATGAGTGATCTGGTCCGCCCGGAGTGTATCGTGGGCCGCCACGGCGGCTCGGCCAGTGTGCTCGACGGTATCGGCAACACGCCGCTGATCGACGTCGACGGCATTTGGTGCAAGCTCGAATTCCTCAACCCCTCCGGGTCGATCAAGGCCCGTATTGCCAAGTACATGATCGAGCGCGCCGAGCAGGAGGGACTCATCCGGCCCGGCGATACCATCGTCGAGGCGTCGAGTGGCAACACGGGCAACGCCCTGTCGATGGTTGCCGCGGTCAAGGGCTATCGCATGCTGGTGGTCATGCCCAACGGCATGAGTTCGGAGCGCCTCGCCATCTCGCGCGCGCTCGGCGCCGAGGTCCTGCTCGTCGGGGATTTCCATGTCAATGCCGCGCTGGAGAAGGCCGAGGCCCTGGGCGAGGAGGAGGGCTACTTCTGCCCGCGGCAGTTCGCCTCGGAGTGGAACGTCGAGGAGAATCGGATCTGGCTCGGCCAGGAGATCCTGCAGCAGCTGCCCGAAGGCGAGGCGCCCGACGCACTCGTTGTTGGTATCGGCACAGGGGGTACGCTCATCGGTGTGGGCCAGGCCTTCCGCGAGATCAACCCCGACTGCCGTCTCGTCGGCATGGAGCCGGAGGAGTCCTGCACCATCGTCTGCGGGGAGACCGGCAAGCACCTCATCGAGGGTATCGCCGACGGGTTTGTCCCCGTGATCATCCAGAACCACCGCAGCGAGATCGACGACTTCGTCTCCGTCGACAGCGACGAGTCGATCGCGGAGATGCGCCGGCTCGCGCGCGAGCACGGCCTGTTCGTCGGGCCCAGCTCGGGCGGCCACCTCCTCGCCGCGAAGCGGCTCAAGGAGCGCCACCCGGAGCTGCGCAACATCGTCACCCTGCTCTGCGACGAGGGGGAGAAGTACCTCTCCGAGCACTTCCGCCTGGCCGATCCCACGGCCTGAACCGCGAGGCCGGGCCAGGGTGGCCCGGCGGAATACTACTGGATCATGCCGAGCACGCCGTAGGCGATCAGGAAGCCGGCGATGATGTAGACCCCGATCTGGCGCGGTGTAACCAGGGCGGCGATGCCGGCGGCGAGCGCGAGCACCGGGATGAGCTCGATATGGATCGTCATGGGGGTCCTCTCAAGGTGGGTCGGGGCGGGCACGATCAGCCCGCTGCCTGGCAGAAGTGTTCGTAGTCGATGTAGCCGGGGAAGGTCTCCGCGGCACACACGGCGCAGTGCGGATCGCGGCGCACCCGCAGCTCGCGGAACTCGCCGCGCAGGCCGTCGATGCAGAGCAGGCGACCGGCGAGCGTGTCGCCCTGGCCCAGCAGGATCTTGAGCGCCTCCAGTGCCTGGATCGTCCCGACCAGGCCCGGCAGCACGCCCATGACGCCCGCCTCCGCGCAGGAGGGGGCCTGTTCCGGCGGCGGCGGCTCCGGGTAGAGGCAGCGGTAGCAGGGGCCGCTGCCCGGGCCCGCGGGCCAGAACACGGCGGCTTGGCCGTCGAAGCGGAAGACGGCGCCGTGGACGTTGGGCAGGCCGAGCTTCACGCAGGCGTCGTTGACCAGGTAGCGCGTAGGGAAGTTGTCTGAGCCGTCGACGACAAGATCGTGGCCGGCGAGGATTTCGTCGATATTGTCCGAGCGCAGGCGCGTCCGCCAGGTCTCGATCCGCGTGGTCGGGTTGAGCGCGGCGATCGTGGCGCGGGCGGATTCGGTCTTGGCCATGCCCACGCGGGCATCGGTGTGCAGGATTTGGCGCTGCAGATTGGAGCGATCGACATCGTCGTGATCGACGATGCCGAGCGTACCCACACCGGCGGCCGCGAGATAGAGCGCGGCGGGCGAGCCGAGTCCCCCGGCGCCGACGAGCAGCACGCGCGCGCCGGCCAGGCGTGCCTGGCCGGCCTCGCCGACCTCGGGCAGGCTGATCTGGCGGGCATAACGCGCGCGCTCCGCGGCATCGAGTACACGCGGCACCTCGTAGGGCAGGCCCTCGCTCTTCCAGCGGTCGAACCCGCCGGCGACATTGAAGACTTGGCGATAGCCCATCCGGCGCAGACTGTCCGCCGCGAACAGCGAGCGTGTGCCGCCTCCACATAGGACGTAGAGGGGGCGTTCGAGGTCGGGCACCTCGCTCTCGATGCGCAGCTCCAGATAGCCCCGTCCAAGTCGCAGTGCGCCCGCGGGGCTGCCCTGTCCGATCTCCTCGGGCTCGCGCACGTCGATCAGGGCGGCCTCGCCGCTGGCCGCCCGCGCCTGGGCGTCGGCGGGTGCGGCGGCGTCGATCTCGCGGCGCAGTTGTTCGATGCGATCGTCGCGTGCGGTCATGTCGTCTTCCGATTCATGCGAGCCGACGGATTTCGACCCGCTGCTCGCGGCAGCGTTCGTCCGCGATCCGCCAGGCGCGCGGCGCTGTCACCTGTGTTCTTGTAACACCCATGATCAGGTAGCTCCAGCCCGGCCACGACTCGCGCCGGTCCCGTAGCGACGGTGTGGGATCGCCGTGCGGGTGTGAGTGCCACACGCCGACGACGGCACCGCCCCGCACGCGAGCAGCGTGCTCGGCGCGCAGGAAGGCCTCGGGGGCGATAAGGTATCCCTGCGCCGGCTCCGCGGCCTCATTGCGACAGGCGATGGCCCGGACCGTGGCGCCGGCACCGCCGGGGCCGGTGCGCACCAGCAGCCCACAGGCCTCGTGGGGCCAGGTCGCGACGGCGAGCTCGCGCATGCGCCGCCAGGCGGGGGCGGCGAGTCGCAGCGGGGCGGTCGTGTTCAACCGCCGGCGACCGAGGGCATCACGATGACCTCATCGCCCTCGGCCAGTTCCGTCGCCAGGCCATCGAGTTCGCGGATGTCGGTCTGGCGCACGAACAGGTTCACATAGGGCCGCAGCGAGCCGTCGCGGGCGCGGATACGGATGGCCAGCGGTTCGTGCTCGG
>SLKC01000006.1 GCA_007134775.1 Ectothiorhodospiraceae bacterium
CAGGGCCCACATTCTCCGAACCTGATGACTTCGAAGATTTGGTGAATTGCTTGCAATTATCTGAAAACGCAAGACTTATTTAGGGCGTCAGCTAAGCACTTCGACGTGAGTGGCGTTCGCGATTTGGAACAGAAATCGAACTGTCGCCATCAGAATATTTCGGTGCTGCGGTCGTCAAGGATATGCTCTCGCGTCATGTGAGAGAGGCGGGGCGCAGTGCCCCGCTGAGACGGCATTACGGCAGTGATCCACCTCATTTGAAGCGCCAGATCAGCACCTTCCCCGCCATTTCGTCCCTTTCGAAGATAGCAAATCGGACAGATCAGATCAGCTGCATGCTAGACTGGTCAGCTCCAGCTGGTGCTCAGTGGCGCCCGGCAAATACGGCGACCGCAGAGATCCGCCCGTCGCCATCGGCGTTTCCTGCAAAGCCAAAATGGGAGGCCGATGTGCCGCCAAACAGTTGGCCCCCTTCATGCACAGAGGCCCAGTCGGAAACTATGGTGGTAACTTTATTTTCGGTCAAATTGGCCCCCGATCCTCCGAGGCTGGCTATTTGCAGCGCAAGGCTTGTCCATCCATTTGACCCCTCTGGCAACAGCCCGAACACGTCCTCCGGTAGTGCGTTCGGGTCGGCCGCGAGGCTTTCCAGCACGCGCTCGGCGACGGTATCAAGGGCATCACTTGCCTCGAGTAGTGCGAGATCAAGTGTGGCGCGCCCCTCGTTGACATGTTCAAGCGCCAGCGCGCGTGCGGCCTCTCCTGTCAAAGGCTGCGGGTCGCCTCCGTTTGTCGCATCGGACCCGGGGCCAGAAAAAGTCTGAACGGCATAGACCGCACTGCCCTCCCCGATGATCCCGAAACCAAAGCTGTCAAAGCCGTCCGAGAGAATGTTCTCGCGGTGGCCCGGGCTTTGCATCCAGCCCTTCTGAAAGGCGAGCACACGGTCAATGTCCGGCGGGACGATGCAGCCTGAACAGGTGGCGATATTCTCGCCGCTCAGCGCCCAACTGCTACCGCCTGCCGCAATGAACCGGTCAAACGGGGTGACGCCGTCGGGCGAGACATGATCGTGGTACTCACGCGCCAGCATGTCTGCCGCGTGATCCTGCGCCGCTTGATCCAGGACATCGCTGGGTGTCAGTTCCGAAAGACCCGCGTCTGCGCGCGCGGAATTGGTCAGGTCAAGTGCCTCCTGCCGCAGCGTGGAGAGATTACCGGTTTCTTGGGCGGGGATCGGTATGGCGAATGTGGCGGACAACGCCAGAACGACTGCGATTAGCGTGATGCCGGGGAGATGTTTCAAGATCGCTCGTCCTTCCTTTGTTTCTGTACAAGATGGTCTGGTTTTCCTGCGCTTTGTCCAACGCGCACTTAAAAGCCTGCGCGTTCCCCAGCGCGTTCTGTTACCGCCCATGGGCGCCCCTGCGCAGCCAGTCATGTGTGAATGCCAGTTTGCGCTGCGCAGTCTGTGACAGCACGAACGGATAGACGTCAGACAATCCCATGGAGCGGTTTATGTGATTGATCCCCATGACCAGCGAAACAGCGACACGGATCAGCTGCCCGGCATCCGACTCGGCATAGGGGTCCCATCGTGGATGTGGCAGTTCCGACGAGCCAAGCCCAGCGGCGACACTGTCGCAGATATCCGTCAGGTGAAGCAGATGAGAAGCGGTCTCGGCCCAATCCTCGTGCGGATGCGCCGAGGCGTAGCTGGTCAGAAAACGTTGCCGCCAATCGAGGGGCGGACCATTGCCATAATGGCGCTGCAGCGCTGCTTGATAATCCGCCCGTTCGTCGCCGAACATGGACCGGAAGGCGTCAAGGAAATCGGCCCGCAAGCTCAGACGCCACCAGAGCATATGCGCGATCTCGTGGCGCATATGTCCGATCATGGTGCGGTAAGGTTCCTGTAGTGCTTCGCGGCGGGTGGTGCTCAAGACAGGATCAGCTTCGGCCACACTGATTGTCACCACACCGTCAGCATGACCCATCAGGACAGGAGTTGGACCTTCGGCCAACATGTTGAATACTGGGCGTGTGCCCGAATCCTCGGGGCGAAACCAGTGCCAGCGGCCGAGATTGTCGATCACCCAGCGCTTCGCTGCCTCGGTCTTGGCCCAGTTCAGAACCGCATAGGGAATTGAGGTCTTGGGAGACAGCGCCGTCATTGCGCAGGAGCGACAGAAAGCGCCCGGTTCCGGTGCTATCCAGTTGCAGCCGATGATTTCGCGATTGGCGCAGAACGGCGGCACCGGAACGAACGCGCGCGCCTGAGGGTCATAGCCAACCGGGGTGCCATCAGCGGCGACAAGATTATCGAACCAGAGCGCGCCGGGCCCGACCGGATTGGTGAAAACTTTCATGCAAGACAGGCTCCTATAAATCTTGGATCTGGAAAGACGCTCGAAACACCAGTCGGCGACCCCACAGCTAACGGAAATCCACGGGTTAGCTTGTCACTACTAGCGCCCCTAATCTGTGCGCGTCGACAAATACCCAACTTTATGTCCAGCTAAACGTTCCGTATGTTGCGGGCATTGGCAGTTCATTGAAGAAGAAGACATTGATGCTGACGCACGAATGGCTTGGCCGAAGGCAAGCCGGTCTTGCACCGGCCCGATAGGCTGCCATGTCCGTCATGAATGGCCCGACGTCCCACTATCCGGGCTAAGGAGATTATCCTCGGCTTCAGGAAGGTCGGACGCCTTGGCCTGACGCTTCAACTCGTCTTCCTCCGATTTGAGGTTACCCTCGCCAGTGGAAACGGTCGCGACTTCGGCGGCTTCGGCGGCTTCGGTAGGCGCAAGGGGGCGGGTGGCGGTGCTCGCCTCGACGGGAATCGGTTGCATCGGCACACCTTCGGGGAAGATTATTTCGTGCACGGGGGCCGGTGCCGAGACCCCTGCATGCTGAAGCGCACGCTTGACCTGCCGCATCAGCGACGACCGCACCTTGAAGAGCGAATAGGATTTGCCGTCAAACCAGAACTGCACCCTGATGTTCACCGTCGATGGGCCCAACTCGTCGACAATCGCTGCCGGTTCGGGGTCGTCGAGGACGGCAGGATGCGCATGCAGTGCCTGGATGATCAACTCCTGTGCCTCCACGATCGAATTGGCATAGCCGATGCCAACGTGGAACTCTGCCCGCCTGTTGGGGTTGGACGAGAAGTTCGTTATGATGCTCTTGAACACCAGAGAATTCGGGATCTGGACGTGGTTGCCATCCAGCGTCATCAGGATCGTGGTGCGCATGTTCAGGTTCTGCACGATCCCCTGATACTCGCCCAGTTGAATCCA
>SLKC01000095.1 GCA_007134775.1 Ectothiorhodospiraceae bacterium
CGCTGGGACGCCGCGATCTTCTGGGGCAGCCTGGTCCCCGCGATCCTGTGGGGGGTCGCGTTCGCGAACTTCGTGCGAGGCATCCCGATCGCCGCCCGGGGTGAGTACGCCGGCACCTTCTTCGACCTGGTCGGCCCGTACGCGCTGTTCGGCGGCGTGGCGACCCTGGCGATGTTCACGCTGCACGGCGCGGTCTACCTCGCGCTCAAGACCGAGGGCGGGGTCGAGGAGCGTGCCCACGACCTGGCCGCGTGGCTCGGGTTCGTCGTCGCGCTCGGCGTGATCGTGTTCCTCGGCTGGACCTACGTCAACGCGATCACCTCCGAGGTCGGCACCGGCGTGGTGCCGGGCATCGTCCCGGTGTCGGCGATGGGCGCCGCGCTCGCGGTGCCACTCCTGGTCCGCGAACGGCTGCACGGTTGGGCGTTCGTGGCGACGACGGCCACGATCGGGCTCGTCACCCTGACGCTGTTCCTCAACCTCTACCCGAGGTTGCTGGTGTCGTCGATCGACCCCGGGTTCAACATCACGATCGACAACGCGAAGGCGTCCGACCTGACGCTGACGATCATGTCGTTCGCGGTGCTGCTGTTCCTGCCGATCGTGCTCGCCTACCAGGCGTGGTCGTTCTGGGTGTTCCGGGCGCGGGTCAGCCCCGAGAGCGTCGAGGCAGCGACCGACTCGCCGATGCAGGTGCTCGAGCGGCGGCTCGCCCGGGCCGGCGCGAAGCAGGGGAGCGGACGGGGGGACACGCGGCGCCCGGACGGCGAGGGTGATCCGCCCGGCGGGTCGTGACGGCGGCGAACTCCGCGTCAGCGTCTCCTCCGACGACGGAGGCTGACGCCGCGGCGGTAACGTCGGCGCCATCGGCGGAGCTCGGCGCGCCGCTGCCGGGCCAGCGGATCCGCACCCGCGCGACCCGGCCGCCGATCGACCCGCGCCTGCTGCGTTTCGACCCGGCGGTGGGGCGGTTGGTGGTCGCCTTCGCCCTGCTGGCCGTGGTCGTCGCGGGCGCGCTGATCGCCCAGGCGACGGCGCTCGCGGCGATCATCGCGCGCACCTTCCTCGACGGTGTGGCGCTGGACGAGCACCGCGGCTGGCTGGGCCTCCTGGTCGTCGCGGTCGTGGTGCGGGCGGCGGCGACCTGGGCGGGCGACCTCCTCGCCCAGCGCACCTCGGCGCGCGTGAAGTCGCGGCTGCGGTCGGCGGTGGTGGACCGGCTGACGCGACGGGCGCCGGGGGAGGGGGAGGGCGACACGTCGACGGGGGCGGCGGTCAGCGCGCTCACCGAGGGGATCGACGCGCTGGACGGCACCTTCGGCGGGTACCTGCCGGCGCTGGTGTCCGGGGCGATCGTGCCGGTGGCGATCGTGGTGTGGCTGGTCGGCGTCGAGCCGTTGTCCGCCGTGATCCTCGCGGTCACCCTGCCGCTGATCCCGCTGTTCATGGTGCTGATCGGGCTGGCGGCCCGGGCCGCGACGCGCCGGCGGTTCCGGTCGCTGACCGAGCTGTCCGGGCACCTGCTCGCCGTCCTGCAGGGGCTGACGACGATCCGGGTCGCGCGGGCCGGCGACCGGGTCGCCCGGGTCGTGCGCGACGCCGGCGAGCGGCTGCGGGTCACCACCCTCGAGGCGCTGCGCATCGCGTTCGTCTCCGCGCTGGCACTCGAACTGCTCGCCGCCTTGGCGGTGGCGACGGTCGCGGTCACCGCCGGGGTACGGCTGGCGCAGGGGACCGGACTGGCGTTCGAGCCGGTGCTGGTCGCCTTGCTGCTGGCACCGGAAGCCTTCCTGCCGTTGCGGCGGGTCGGCCAGCAGTACCACGCCAACGAGGACGGGGCCGCCGCGGCCGAGCGGCTGTTCGACCTGCTGGTGGACGAGGACGGGGACGCGGCGGGCGGGCCGGGTGGCGCCAGGCTCGCGCCGGCGCCGGACCCGGCGGTCGTGCCCGTCACGCTGTCGGGCGTCACCGTCGTCCACGCCGGGCGGACCGAACCGGCGGTGGACGAGGTCGACCTCGTGGTGCGGCCGGGGGAACAGGTCGCGATCCTCGGCGCTTCGGGGGCGGGGAAGACGACGCTGGCGTCGGTGCTGCTCGGCCTGCGGACGCCGCAGGCGGGCGGCGTGGTGGTCGGCGACGTCGAGGTGACCGACCTCGACCCGGAGGCGTGGCACGAGCGTCTTGCGTGGGTGCCGCAGGCGCCGGCCGACCTCGGCGGGACGGTGCGGGAGCTCGTCGCCCTCGGCCGCACGGACGCGCGAGCCGTCCCCGACGCGGAGGTCTGGGCGGCGCTGCGGGCGGTGGGGTTGGACGCCGAGGTGGTGGCCTTGCCGGACGGGGTCGACACCCGGGTCGGACCCGGCGGGCGGGGGCTGTCCGCGGGGCAGCGCCGGCGGGTCGCCATCGCACGGGCGCTGGTGCGAGATGCCGGGCTGCTCGTGCTCGACGAGCCGACGGGCGACCTCGACGTCGAGGCGGAACGGGCCGTCCGGGATGCCCTTGCGACGCTACGGGGCGAGCGCAGCGTCGTCGTGCTGACCCACCGGGTGGCGCTGGCCGCCGAGGCGGAGCGGGTCGTCGTGCTGGACCGGGGGCGGGTCGTCGAGGACGGCCCGCCGGCGGAGCTGCTCGCGCTGGACGGGGCCTACGCATGGCTGGTGGACGCCTCCCGACCGCTGCAGCCTGGCGATCGGCACGCAGGAGCGACAGCAGCAGCAGCAGGAGCTGCGACTGCAGCAACGGAGCCGGTCGCCGACCCGCTGGGCGGGGTCGGGTTGGCCGGCGGTGCTTCCGCGGAAGCACCCCGCTCGCTGCGCGGGTCGCTGCGGGCGGCGGCCGCGACGCTCCGTGCGCTTCTCGCGCCCCACCGCCGGACGCTGGCGATCGCGGTCACCGCCGGCGCGGTCACGCCGCTGGCCGGTGTGGTGCTGGTCGCGGTCTCGACCTATCTGATCTCCCGCGCAGCCCTGCAACCGAACATTCTCGACCTCACCGTCGTGGTCGTCGCCGTCCGAGCGCTGTCGCTGCTGAAGGGCACCTCCCGCTACGTCGAGCGGCTGGCCGGCCACGACGTCGCGCTACGGACCGTCGTCGACCTGCGCACCCATGCCTACCTGCAACTGCTCCCGCAGGCACCGGCCGGCCTCGCCCGCCACCGGGTCGGCGACGTGCTGGCGCGCGTGGTCGCCGACGTCGACCGGCTGCAGCTGGCGCTGGTCCGGGGGGTCGTGCCGTTGCTCGGCGGGCTGGTCGCGACCCTCGTCACCGCCCTGATCGCTGCC
>SLKC01000072.1 GCA_007134775.1 Ectothiorhodospiraceae bacterium
CCGGCAAGGGTGTTATCGCCATGGTTCAGATCGCGGTACTCCACGCCACATTGCCACAACTGCTGGCCCAGTCCTCAAACACGCATACCGGCGGTTTCGAGCTGGTGCGCAGTGCCGCCGATGTAGGGACCTTCCGCAGTGGCCTCGCCACGCAGTCCGTCGATGCCCTGATCCTCTCGCTGGGGTTGCTGGGCAGCCAGCCGCTGCGCGAGATCGACCGCCTGCGCCGCTACACGCGCGCCCGCGCCGTCATCGTTACGCACAATAACTTCGTCAGTGCGCAGTTGCTGCAAGCGGTGCAGGCGCAGGACGATCTCCTCGTTGCCCGTGAGCCGGTGACACCCAGCCGCCTGCGCGGACTACTCGCCCGCGTGCTGGATTCGTCCGATTTTGCTGGCGACGGGAGCCAGGCGCAGGTGCCCGCGACTGTAGCCGAGGTGGGCCCGGAGCGATGGTTCGACGAGCTGGTGGCACAACCGTCGTCGGCGCGGCGCTTCGATGACGTCGAATTGAGTCGGATATTCGATGAGGCGGTGACCGGCGACTATGAGTTCACGCAGTATGTCGCCGAATTGTTGATCCACCTGTCGGGGTTCGAGGACTACTGCCGCCGGCGCAACGCCGGACGCGAGTCGACCCGCGGTTTGCATACCGAAGTCGAGCGCAGCGTCGGCCATTCCCGCGCACTGTTCGAGGAAGCGCTGACGCGTTTGACGGTGGCTACGGGGCTCGCCGAGCGAGGGCCGGGAGAGCAGGCGGTTGACGGGGAGAAGGTGATCGATCTTGCGACCAGTCGGGGCCGCCGGGATTCCTCGGAGGGTGGCTGAATATCAGGGTTGGGCGTTTGCGCCGATGTATGGCGCACAGGGGCGTTCATCGAGTTCCATCTCCAGCGCACGGGTCAGTGCGAGCGTGCGTCGACCGATATCGGTGCGCAAGAAGTAGTGGTCGGCCTCCGGCTCGGTCAGGGTGATCGCATCGTCCGCGGCGGCAACGGCATCGGTGAGCAGACCCGCGCCATCGTTCGGTCCCAGGCGTGCCAGACGCGCGTGGCGGCCTTCCGCGCCATGGGTCATCTGTGCGGTCATGGGCACCGGGATGTAGTTGATTACCCGGAGGGTGGCGGGCAAGTCGCTGCGCGCCAAGCGCTCGGCTGCCGCATCGGTGCGTAGCGACAGTAGGCTCTCCCAGCTCCATCCGTGCCAGGCCATCAGGGGGCGGCCGACGAGGCTGCGCGGCAGCCGGGTCCAGTCATCGGCCACCGCCGTGCCGCGAAGCAGTCCGCCGGCGTTGATCCAGGCCGTGACTGTGGCGCTCTCTTCAGGGGACAGCAGATGCCCAAGGGCGTAGTGCACCTCGGCTCCCGACTTGCTGGCACTGACGATGATCAGTTCGCGGGACGGATCATCGAAGTTGCGGAGGTGATCGGCCAGATGCGCCGCGTTCGCCTCGACCGTTCCGTCCTGTTTTGTATCGAGGAGCTCATGCGTGATGCCGGCCCGTTCCAGGGCTGACCGCGTGCGCGCGAAGTCGGCCTCCGTTGTGGTGTGGTCTTCGTAGAGCCAGCCGGGCACGAACACCACATGGAAGCGTTCCGCGGCACTCTGCATCAGTGCCTCGACGTCGGTGTCGGGGGCGCCAAGGCGGTCATTGAAATGGGAGACACAGGCGGCAAACTGGGCATTGCGATCGTTCCGATAGACGCGGTCGATGAACAGCAGGGCGGCGAGGTCGACGGAGCCGGGGCGCGCGAGCACAGGGGTGAAGTCGAGCTGATGCAGTGGCTGATCCGCCAGGTCGGCCCGTATCGGCTCGATATCGTGGTGCCACCCTTCCGGATGGGCATCGGGATGGTCCTCAAGGAAATGGCGCGCGGCTTCGTGATCGAGCGGCACTGACAGCGTTCGATCGGCTACTGTGCCGGTGCCCTGGACGGCCGGATCGGCAGCGGGTGTCGCACACGCCCCGGCGAGACCGCAAAGGACGACAATGAGGACGACGCAGCTGCTCCGGCGTCGGCGCTGTTGGATCGTCCTGAGCTGCAGCACTGTTTCCGATCCACTGCTCCGTGATGGGTACTTGCCCAGATTGCCGCGCAATGGGCTATGCTCGTCGGTTACCATTGCCATTCCAAGAATACGGAATCCGGCGCCGCTTCGGGCGCCCTGCAAGGGGGAGGATCAATGCTGGCGCCCGGTGATTACTACGCGGGACGGACCATTCTGCTCACGGGTGCGACCGGGCTGGTCGGCCGCGCCGTGCTGGAGACGCTGCTCCGGACGCTCCCCGAAGTGCGCCGCATCCATGCGCTGGTCCGCCCCCGGTGGACTGCCGAGGGCGAGCGGGTCGCACCGGAGGTGACCCTGGAGCGTGAGATCCTCGGCAACAGCGCATTCAATGCCCTGCGCGAACACCACGGCGATGCCTTTGATGACTTCGTCGCACAGCGCGTCGCGGCCGTCGCCGGCGATGTCAGTCGACCGGGTCTCGATCTCGATCCCGCCGACCGGCAGCGACTGGCAGGCGAGGTCGATCTGGTGATCAACTGTGCCGCGCTGGCGGTCTTCGATGCACCGCTGGATCAGGCGCTGCAGTCGAACGCCCTCGGTCCGCTGCATGTACTTGAGTTCGCGCGTGAGGTACCGAATCCGCCGTTCATCGCCCACGTCTCCACCTGCTACGTGAACAATCTGGCCGGGCCGGTGTTCGAGACCACGCCCGTGCCCGATGCCAGCGACCCGCACGATCCGGGCGGGCGCTTCGACGCCGATGACGAGATCGAGGCGCTGCGGCGCCGCGTTCAGGAGGTCGAGCAGAACGGGCCGCAGGATCCCGACCAGCGCCGTCAGCAGCTTGTGGCCACGGGCCTTGAGCGTGCGCGCTCACGGGGCTGGAACGACACCTACACATTTACCAAGGCGCTCGGTGAGCAGCTCTTCGTCCGCCATCGCGGTGACATCCCGGGCCTGATTCTGCGCCCTGCGATCATCGAAAGCGCACTGGCCCATCCCGCTCCGGGCTGGATCGATGGCTTTCGCATGGTGGATCCACTCATTGTCGGATTTGCCCGCGGGCAGATCTTCGAATTTCCCGGGCATCCCGACAGCGTGCTCGACGTTATCCCGGGGGATCGCGTGGTCAACGCGCTGCTTATGGCGATCCCGTGGTGCCATCGCGATGGCGGGCCGGAGGTCTTCCAGGTCGCCTCCGGCATGGAGAATCCCCTGCGCATTGGCGAGCTTCGCGATTACCTGCACGACTACTTCGAGCGCGCGCCATTGCGGCATGCGCCTGGCGGCGCCAAGCCGCGCCCCCTGCCGGATCTCACGTTCCCGCCGACAGCGCGTTTTCTGGCCTCGCTCCAGCGACGCTATCTGCGTCCGCTAAGACTGCTAATGCGCCTCACCGCACCGCTGCGCTGGACGACCTGGGGACGGCATCAGCACGCGACTTTCTCCGGGCGTCACGGCCGCCTGAAGCGTCTGCACGACATGGCCGCAATCTACGGGCCGTACGCCCAGAGCCGAGTGCGCTACATGAGCTGCAACACGAGCGCCCTTGCCCAGCGCATGTCGACGGAGGAGCGCGCCCGCTTCCCTTGCACGGCGGGGGATTTTGCCTGGCGTAGCTACGTGCAGGAGGCGCACATACCCGGTATTGAGCGCTACCTGCTGCGCATGCGTCGCGCCGCGCCCCGGACCCCCACGGGTACGGCCTCGGCGGCCGGTGGCGAAGGCGCCGAGGTGGTCGCCGAACACTGGCACAAGGCCCAGCGCTTGCTGGCGGCGACGCGTACGACGGATCCCGATGCCGTGCGTACCTGGACACGTCCGGGACGGGCACGCCCCTTGCAGCGGGCCAGTGCGGCGGTGCTGCGTGGCGTTTGCCGCACCTATCTCCGCCTGGGGGTGGAGGGCGGCGAGCACCTGCCCGAACGCGGCCCCTACATCGTGGTGTCGAATCACTGCAGCCACGCCGACACCACGGTCTTGTTGGCCGCGGTGGGGCCACAGGCCGTTCAGCTCCATCCGACGGCGGCCTCGGATTACTGGTTCCGCAGCCGACTCCTTGGCTGGGTACTGCACGGTACGCTGGGTGCGGTCCCCTTCGACCGGCATGCGAAGAGCGTGCCGCGCGCACTCGCGCTGCCTACGGAGATGTTGCGCGCCGGCGAATCGCTGGTCTTCTACCCTGAGGGCACGCGCAGCCCTGATGGACGGCTGCAGCGTTTCGGCAGTACGGTCGGTTTGCTCGCGCTGGCGGCGGCCGTGCCGGTCGTCCCGGCCTATATCGAGGGCACGTCGCAGGTGTTGCCGAAGGGACGGTTCGTACCCCGTCCCCACCGTGTCCGGGTCACGTTCGGTCAACCCCTCGGCCCCGATGCCTATCTGCGTCGTCTCGCGGCGGAGCATCTCGCCCACGTCGCGCGCGATCTGGCCGCCGATAGTCAGGCCGCAGTGGCTGCGCTGGCGCCGCCCGATCTGGTGGTGGAGTCGATGGCGCAGGCGTCGAGCGCCGTTTCGGACCGGATGCGGTGATCTCCGGCGCAGACGCGACGCAGCCGGGGTGGCCTCCCTGTCGCGGTGGTAGTGCTTGCCGCGTGCAAGGGTGCCGGGACCTGTGGCGAACGGCTGGCCGTCGAAGTGGTCGCGTTGAACTCGATCGGGAGGTGGAATGACCGGTGTCGTAGTGGTTGCTGTCGGCCTGCTCGTCATCGTCGGCGTCGTCGCGCTCCGGCGTGGTCGACCGGCACTGGCGGTCGCGGAACGCTCCTGGGATGCGACGCCGGGCGAGCGCAACCGGCTGTTCTGGGGGTATCGCGATACGGCCTTCGAGTTCTGCGGGCCGGCCACGGTGCGCCTGACCGGCGCTCGCTATCCGCTCGCGGGCAGCCCCTTGCCCGATTTCGTCCCCTATGTCGAGCGCATGCTCGGCCTCAAGCTGCGACCCGAGGATCTGCGCGAACCGGTCCTGCCGACGGAGCTGCCCGAGGTGCGGAGCAACGCGGCATTCATGGCGGCGCTCGCAGAGCTGCTGCCCGCGGACCGCCGCTCGAGCACCGATGGCGACCGCCTCGCCCACAGTCACGGTCAGCTCAGCGTCGACGAGATCTATCGTATCGCTCGGGGCGAGCTGCCGCCGCGCGTCGTCGATGCCGTCGTCTGGCCACAGAACGATGACGAGATCGAGGGCCTGATCGCGCTCGCCGAGGCCCATGACGTGGTGCTGATCCCCTACGGCGGGGGCACGAATGTCTCGGGTGCGTTGATGTGCCCGGGTAGCGAGGAGCGGATGGTCGTCGCGGTTGATATGGCGCTAATGGACCGCGTCCTCGAGATCGACCGCGAGAACGACCTGGCCGTGGTCGAGGCCGGTATCACCGGGCGCGAGCTGGAGGCGCGGCTCGAAGCCGCGGGTTACACGAGTGGACACATCCCGGACAGTATCGAGTTCTCCACGCTCGGCGGCTGGATCGCGACCCACGCCAGCGGGATGAAGAAGAATCGGTATGGCAATATCGAGGAAGTCGTGCGCGAAGCGGTCTTGATCACGCCCCAGGGCGCCGTCAGCTCGCAGCCGGTGACCCCGCGCCATTCGGTCGGCATCCAGCCGCGAACCTGGTTGTTCGGCCACGAGGGCGGCCTGGGCATCATCACGCGTGCGACGATCCAGGTCCATCGGCTCCCGGAGTGCCGCCAATACGCGTCGTTCGTCTTCCGCGACTTCGCTAGCGGCCTGGCCTATCTCCACCGCGTCCAGCGCGAAGGGATTGGGCCCGCGAGCATCCGCCTGGCGAACAACACCGAGTTCCGTCTAGGCCGCGCGCTGGCGCCGCACGCGACGGGCCTGGGCGGGCTGATCTCCCGTCTCAAGTCGTTCTACGTGCTCAAGGTCCGCGGTTTCGCCGGTGACCGCATGGTGGCGAGCACCATCGTGATGGAGGGCTCCGCCCACGAGGTGCGCCAGCAATGGCAGGCGCTGACGCGCCTCGGGCGTGCACTCGGGGGGCTGCCCGGCGGGGCCGAGGGCGGGCGACGGGGGTACCAAGCGACCTTCGCCATTGCCTACATCCGCGATTTCCTCAACCGGTTCGGCATCATTGGCGAGACGTTCGAGACCTCGGCCCCCTGGAGCTGTGTGGAGGCGATCGTCACCACGGTCGAGGAGACGCTGCATCGGGAGTGCGCCGAGCATGGGGTACAGGGCTACCCCTATCTCTCCTACCGGGTGTCGCAGAGCTATCCCGCCGGCGTGTGTATCTATTTCACGATGGGATTCTCCGGTGGCGGCCTTGCCGACCCCGCCGCGACCTACCAGGCCATCGAGCACCGCCTGCGCGCCGTGATCCTTGAACAGGGCGGTTCGCTGTCGCACCACCACGGTGTCGGCAAGGTGCGCCAGGGATTCGTGGCGCAGGTCCATACGCCGGCCGCGCTGAGCGCGATGCGGGCGCTGAAGGCCGAGCTCGATCCGCGCGATGTCTTCGCCAGCGCCAACCACGCCTTCGGCCTCGCGCCGGATGAGGCGCAGGACCAGGCTGATTCCGTCGAACAGGGCCGCCGGGTATGAGTGACGCAAGCCCGGGGTCGTTTCGTGGTCGGGTCTTCGTGGTCACCGGTGCTTCCTCGGGGCTCGGCTACGAGATCGCCCAGGCACTCGCGGCAGAGGGAGCGCATCTGGTGCTCGCCGGTCGCGCCCGCGAGCCGCTGGCCGCCGCAGCGCTGGCCTGCCGGGAGCGGGGGGCGAGCGCCATCGCCGTGCCCACCGATGTCACCCTTGATGCCGATTGCAGCGCCCTGATCGAGTGTGCGCGGGCCGAGTTCGGTGGCGTCGACGGCCTGGTCGCGGCCGCGGGCCTCGGTATGTGGGCGCGCTTCGGCGAACTCAGTGGTCCGGAGGTCATGGAGCCGTTGATGGCGGTCAACTACTGGGGTGTGGTCCAGCCCGCCTTCCATGCCTTGCCCGACCTGCGGGCCCGCAACGGCATGCTGGTCGTGATCTCCTCGGTGCAGGGGCGCATCGGCGTGCCCTGGCACAGCGGTTACGCCGCAGCCAAGCATGCCGTCCAGGGCTTCTGCGACTCGCTGCGCCTGGAGGAGGGCGAGCGGCTCGCGGTGTTGACGGTCCTGGCCCACTGGATTCGCGGGACCGAGCTGCGTGCACGCGCCCTCGGCTCGGACGGCCGGCCACGCGGCAGCGCGGCTGCCGGGCATGGCGGTGACGCGATGCTCGCCGAGGAGGCGGCGGCGCGGGTCGTCGCGGCGATGCGGCAGCGCCGGCGCGAACTCTGGATTCCGCGTCACTTTCGCTTGGTGGGCATTCTGTCGAGTCTGGTGCCGGCACTCACCGATCGCCTGATTCGGCGCCGGGTCGAGCGCGAACATGCGCGGCAGCCCCGCGACGACTGACGCCGCTGTCGGGCGCAGCCCCCCATCACCCGCAATGGCAGATGTTCGCGTGCGCGCCGATTCGCCCGCGAGGGTGTATACTTACCCAGAGTGGTTCAGTGCTGATGCACCTATCTCCGACAGCCTCTCTAGACAAGCCGGCCAACAGGGCGCGGAATGCGCCTGGATGATGGAACGGGGATCGGATCCCGCTGGCTGACTCCCTTTCCCCGCACAGCGCCGCAGTGGCGGCGAAGGCATTGATGAATAAGGTTATATCCGAAGCCGCCGGTTATCTCGTTGCCATCGGCGGTGCCGAAGACAAGGAATTTGAGATGGAGATCCTCGGGCGCGTGCTCGCGCTGGCGCCCGACGACCATACCGAGGTCGCCGTGATCGTCACGGCGAGTGGTGTCCCCGAGGAGGTTTTCCCGACCTATGAGGCGGCGTTCACCCAGCTCGGGGCCACCGCTGTCCACGCGCTCGATCTGCGCGATCGCAATGACGCCAGTGACCCGGAGCATATCGCCACGATCCAGCGTTGCGGTGTGATCTTCTTCTCCGGCGGGGACCAGATGCGCCTGACGAATGTGCTCGGTGGCTCGCCCGCGCTCGAGGCAATCCGCCAGCGCTATCAGGAAGGAGCGGTCGTCGCTGGCACGAGTGCTGGCGCGGTCGCCCTGCCGACCGCGATCATCTATGGCGACGGCTCCGTCGACGCCCTGCACCGCGGGGGTGTGCAGATGGGTGCGGGGCTCGGCTTTGTCGAGGGACTGTTGATCGACAGCCACTTCCTGGAACGTGGTCGGTTCACGCGGCTCATGGAGGCGGGCGCGACGAATCCGGAGTACCTCGGTGTCGGCCTCGGCGAGGACGCCGGTGTAATCATTCACGGGAATCGGATCCTCGAGGCCATCGGTCCCGGTCACGTGATCCTTGTCGACAACCGTGGCCTTGCCAGTACCAATGTCGCCGAGATCTCCAACGGCGATCCTGTCGCGCTGGAAAATGTCGTCATGCACGCCCTCATCAGCGGTCACGGCTTCGTCATCGATGAGCGCAAATATCTCAATCCCCAAGCGCTAGCGGAAAGCGTTGGAGGTGCATCGTGAAAATCCTGGAGCAGCGCGCATTGCGCGGGCCGAACTACTACAGCCGCTATCTCACGATTTTCATGCGCCTCGATATCGAAGCGCTTGAAGACCGGCCCAGCGACGAAGTCGATGGCATCGCCGAGCGCCTTGAGCGGACTATTCCCACGATTCAGGAGCATCGCTGTACCGTCGGTCGTCCGGGCGGTTTTCTCGAACGCGTGCGGCGCGGTACCTGGGCCGGCCACATGGTCGAGCATGTAGCGATCGAGCTGCAGAATCTCATCGGTTTTTCCGTCGGCTACGGCAAGACCCTGGATACCGATGAGCGCGGCGTCTACAACGTGGTCTACCGCTATCGCGACGAGGCCTGCGGCCTGGCCGCGGGCGTTGAGTCCGTCGACATTGTCGAAAATCTCTACAACGGCCAGCCGGTCGATATGGACGCCGTGCTCAGGCGACTCAAGGAGGTCCGCGATGCGCACATGCTGGGGCCGAGCACGGGGTCGATCGTCAACGAGGCGAAGCGCCGCGGTATCCCCTGGCAGCGTCTGAGTAGCGAGACCAGCTATGTACAGCTCGGCCATGGTCATCGCCAGCGACGGATCCAGGCGACCGTTACCGATCAGACCGGCCTGATCGGCTACGGCATCGCCGACGACAAGGAGTGGACGAAGCAGATCCTGGAGGATGCGGGCATCCCCGTTCCCCGCGGCTGGAGCTGCCACTCGCTGGAGGAGGCGAAGAGCGCGGCGAGCTGGATCGGCTATCCTGTCGTGGTGAAGCCGCTGATCGGCAATCACGGTCGGGGGGTGAGTACGAACATCGCTGACGAAGCGGGCCTGGAAGAGGCGTATGCGGCGGCGTACCACCGCCATGAAACCGTGGTGGTTGAAAAGTACATCCACGGCGAGGACCACCGCCTGCTCGTGATCAACGGCAAACTCGTGGCTGCCGCACGCCGGCGCCCGGCGCATGTCATCGGTGACGGCAGCTCCACGCTACAGCAGCTGATCGATTGTGAGAATGCCGATCCCCGGCGCGGAGTAGGGCACGAGAACCTGCTCACCCAGATCCATGTCGACGAACAGTCTCACCGGCTCATCTGGCAGCAGGGGCTGACGCCCGATAGTGTGATCCCGGCTGACGAGGTCGTCTATCTCAAGTCGACGGCGAATCTCAGTACCGGGGGTACCGCGACCGACGTAACCGACGATGTGCACCCCGAGGTACGCACCGCCGCCGAACGCTGCGCGCGCCTGGTCGGCCTCGACATCATCGGTATCGATTTGCTCGCGGAAACCGTGACGCGTCCGTTGGAGGAGCAGTCGGCCGGGGTCGTCGAGGTTAACGCCGGTCCTGGCTTCCGCATGCACATCTCACCTACCCATGGCCATGGACGGGATGTGGGGCGCGCGGTCGTGGATATGCTCTATCCCGAGCCGGGCGATCAGGCCCGTATCCCGATCACCGCGGTAACCGGTACGAACGGCAAGACGACGACAGTGCGCCTGATATCGCATCTGGTGCGTCAGTCCGGGCGGCAGGTCGGCATGGCCTGTACCGGTGCGATCGAGATCGACAACCACGTCATCATGCGCGGCGATTACAGTGGTCCACACGCGGCCCAGGTGGTTCTGCGGGAACCGACTGTCGAGCATGCCGTGCTTGAGGTCGCCCGGGGCGGGATCATGCGCCGTGGCTGTGGTTTCGACGAGTGCGAGGTCGGTGTCCTGCTCAATATCGATAGTGACCACCTCGGCGAACGCGATATCCATACCCTGGACGAACTCGCGCGCTGCAAGACCGTGGTGATTGACGCCGTGCGGAAGGGCGGCACGGCCGTGCTCAACGCCGATGATCCGCGCGTGCTGGCCGGACAGGAATGGGCCCGGGGCGATGTCATCTTCTTCACCCTCGATCCCGATTCCCGCCCGGTACGCGCGCACGTGCGCGAGCACGGCGTCGCCTTTACGGTGCATGACGGCTCCATCGTCATGCGTCAGGGACATGTCGAGGCCGAGGTCGTGCCGGTGGCGGATGTCCCCATCACCTTCGATGGCCACGCGCGGTTCAATGTCGCCAATGCGCTGGCCGCAGCGGCGGCGGGTCATGCCTTGGGGCTGTCGCTGGCGGATATCCAGATGGGGCTACAGACCTTCCATCCCACGCGCGGCCAGAACCCGGGGCGGACGAACCTCATCGAGGCCGATGGAGTGAAGGTGCTGGTCGATTACGGGCACAACGTACCGGCCCTGAAGGCGCTCGACCAGCTCGTCTCCAGTCTGCCAGCGAAACGCCGCATCAGTGTCGCCAGCGCGCCGGGCAACCGCCGCGACCAGGATCTGTACGATCTCGGTGGGCAGCTCGCCAAGATGCACGATTTGCTCTTCGTCTACGACACGGACGCCCGTAGGCGCCCTGCCGGGGAAGCGGCCGGCCTCGTGCGCGCGGGTGCGATCGCCGCTGGTGAGTGCGAGGTCGAGCTGGTGATGGCCGAGGAGGACGCCGTCGAGGCGGCCCTCGACGCGGCCGGCGAGGGCGATTTGCTCGTGTTGCTGGTGGATGACATCGATCACGCCGTGAAGTGTGTGAAGGCGCGCAGCTTCCGGCCGACCACGCCGATCGACGTGCTCTGATCCATGATGGTGGCGGGCGAGCCTGAGCAGACGGGCAACGGCTCCTCGGCCCTGATCCGTCTGCTACGTGTCGATCGCATCCTCACGCCGGCACCGGTGGCCGCGAACGAGCTGCTGATCGCGGATGGTCGCGTTGCCGCGCTCGGGCGTGATCTCCCCGTGCCCACGGGGTGGCCGGTCGAGGTCATCGATGCGCCGGGGCTGACGGCGGTGCCGGCCTTCATCGACCAGCATGTCCATGTCACCGGCGGTGGTGGCGAAGGCGGTTGCGGCACTCGCTGTCCACCTCTGACAGCCGCTACGGTCGCCGCGAATGGCATCGGGACCGTCGTCGGCGTTCTCGGCACGGATGGCATCAGCCGCACGCCCGCCGACCTGCTCGCGGGGGTGCGCGGACTGCAGGCCGCCGGCCTTTCGGCGTGGATGTATACGGGCAGCTACCGGGTGCCGCCGCCGACGCTGACCGGGGATATCCAGCGCGATCTCGCCTGGGTGCCGGAAGTCCTCGGTGTCGGCGAGATCGCCCTGTCCGACCACCGTTCGTCCCAGCCGCGATTCGACGAGATCGCACGCCTGGTCGCCGATGCACGCGTCGGTGGCATGCTCGCCGGCAAGCGCGGTATCTGCCATTTCCACATCGGTGACGGCGAGCGCGGGCTCGCGCTGTTGCATGAGCTGCTCGCCTCAACGGAGATTCCGGCCGACCAGGTCATCCCGACCCATGTGAATCGGCGCCGGGGCCTGCTGGAGGAGGCGGTTGCCTTCAGTCTTCGTCATGGTGCCTCTGTCGATGTGACGGCCTTCGACGACGCCCCGGGCGATGACGAGCACTCCGCCTATCACGCCGTACAGTACCTGCTGGCGGCGGGCGTCCCGGCCGAGCGCATTACGCTGAGTTCCGACTGCAACGGCAGCCTGCCGGTCTTCGATGAGCGCGGCGCCTATCGAGGCATGCGGATTGCCGGTAATGCGACCTTGCTCGGGGACTGGCAGCGCCTGGTGCGCGAGGGTGTCCTGTCCCTTGAGGCGGCGCTGCCTCTGCTCGGCAGCAACGTCGCGCGGGTCCTTGGGCTCGAGGCCCGCAAGGGGCGACTCGAGCCGGGACTTGACGCAGACATTACGCTACTCGATGCCGAGCTTTCGCCCCAACGGACCTACGTCGCCGGGCGCTGCCTCTACGCCGCCGATCGGTGTGAGGCTGTAGATGTCGTGGCGACGTTCGCCGATAGGAATTCCTGATGACCACGACGCCGCTCACGCACTGCCGACTCCAGCGCGACGACAGCCAAGGGGAGGTCGACCGGATCACCCTTGACGTCGCCGATGCCGGTGCCAACCCGATGTCGCTGGAGCTGATCGAGGATCTGCACCGGGCGCTCGATACGCTGGCCCACGCACCGCCGGCGCGTGGGTTGGTGCTCGATTCGGCGAAAGCCGCTGGATTCGCAGTGGGTCTGTCCCGCGACACCCTCGCGCGCATCGAGGAGGGTGGCCACATGCGGGCGCTGATCGAGCGTGGCCAGGCACTGACCGCGCGCCTGGCGGCATGGCCGGTACCCACGGTCGCTGTACTGCACGGAGGTTGCCAGGGCGGCGGCCTCGAACTGGCACTGGCTGCCGACTATCGCGTAGCGGCCGAGCCCGGCACCGTGCTCAGCTTCCCCGAGATCCACCTTGGCATGCATCCCTACCTGGGCGGCACTGCCCGCCTCGGCGATACCATCGGCCTGACGCCGGCGCTGCGGCTGCTGCTCTCCGGGCACAATGTCGGCCTCGATGAAGCGGAGCGACTCGGTCTGTTCGACGTCAGGGCGGCGCGCGCCGATGTGGACCACGCCATCCACGACCTGCTGACGCGGCAGCCGCGGCGGTGCGGCCCCCATGGATGGCGACGCCTGGTGTCGCTGGCACCCGTGCGTTGGACTATGGAGTTGGTCCGTCGCGCCGATGACCGCGAACGGGTTATCCCGGCCGCCCATCCGGCCAGCACGGCGCTCTACCAGTTGTGGTGGCGCCATGGCAGCGAGTCGACCGAGCGGCGCATTGGCGCCGAGGCCCGTTCGGCGCTGCGCCTGTTCGGGCATCCGAGTACACGGAATCTGGCCCGTATCTTCGTTCTGCGGGAGAATCTGCGCGACGAGGCGCGGTTCGCTGCTGCCGACCCATTCCCGGATCGGGTGCATATGGTCGGTTGTGGCGAGATCGGCAGCGAGATTGCAACGGTGCTTGCCAGTGCCGGGATCGCCGTGTCGGTCGAGGACCAGGATGAATCGCGCCAGGCGCAGCTACGCGATCGGATCGACGCGCTCTACCGTGTCGAACTCGGCGATGGCGAAGAGCTGGAGGCCCGACGGGCACAACTCGACGACGGGCCCGATGGGGCCGCGCCCGATATCGTGATCGAGGCGGTGGTCGAGGACCGTGCGACCAAGGAGGGCGTGTTGCAGGAGCTAGCGGCGCGCTTCGAGGAGACGACCCCGATCGCGACGACCACCTCGACCCTTCCTGTGAGCGAGCTGGCGGCTGAGCTGCCACGCCCGGAACGGTGTCTCGGCCTGCATTTTCAGATCTCGATGACGAGTCGGGCACTTGCGCCGTTGACGGAGGTGGTGCAGGCGCGCCAGACGGATGCTGCCACCCTTGAACGGGGGCGCGCGCTGGTAGCTGCCATCGACCGACTCCCCCTGGTTGTGCGCGACAGCCCCGGCTTTCTCGTCAACCGGTTGCTGCTGCCCTATCTGTTGGCGGGTGCGGAGCGGTATGCGCGGCCGCAGCGAGAGGTGATCGATGGCGCCGGACACTATATGGGAATGGCCGCCGGTCCCCTCGAACTCGCCGACTGGATTGGTCTCGATCGCTGCACGGCGCTGGCCCAGCATGCGGGACTCGAACTCCCGCCCTCGCTGCAATGGTTGGTGGACGCGGGCCATTACGGCTGCCGTTCAGGGCAGGGATTCCACGATTGGCGCGGCTACCGCCGGGTAACGGCGGCACTCCCGCCCCGCCACGAGCGCATCGATCGCCTGGGCCCCGAACTCATCGAGCCCATCGCCGAGGAGGCGGCGCGCTGTCGCGAAGAAGGCCTCGTTGCCAGCGATGACCTCCTCGATCTGGGCGCCGTCGCGGGCGCCGGCTTCCCGGCCTATACGGGCGGGCCGCTACAATACCGCGCGCAGCACGGCCCGCTGGCACAGCGCGGGCGGCGTGAAGAGCGGGACACGCGTTGGTGGCGGCGCCTACTGGATCGGATGCCCTCCCGCCAGCAGCGGGAGTGAAGTATCGGTCGTCCGGGGTTGGGTCTGCGGACACAGTCGCTCGATCCTCTGCCGGGGCGACGCGCGCATAGGTGCCGTCTGTGCTGTGCAGGCTCGGCCCGTGCGATGGCCTAGCGGATCCCGCTGCGGTCGCCATCGAGCCGCGTCAGCACCTCGTCGGAGAGATAGCCGTCGGCGATCATGCCCTGCTCCTGCTGGAAGCCGCGAATGGCCTGGCGCGTCATTGGGCCGACAATGCCGTCGGGCGGGCCCGCCGCGAAACCCCGCTCATTGAGCTGTCGCTGAACGCCGGCGACGCGCTCGCGCTCCAGCGCGACTGCCCCTTCGGGAGGAGGCTGGCGCAGCCCCGGGCTGCCCGCGATACGGTCCGCCAGGATGCCCACCGTGAGCGCATAGAACTCGGACCGATTCCAGTCCATGATGACATCGAAGTTGTCATAGACGAGGAACGCGGGGCCGCGGTGGCCGGCGGGCACAAGCACGGCGGCATCGATCGTCGCCGCGGGCAGTTGAGCACCATCCGCGGTGCGCACACCGAGCTGTTGCCACTCGGCCAGCGGGCGTGATTGGTCGCGGCCCGTTTCGCCATAGGGGAAATCGTCGGGCAGCGAGACTTCGCGACCCCAACGAAAGCCCGATTGCCAGCCGATGTGGTGGAGGAAGTTTGCGGCGGAGGCGAGGGCGTCAGTGGTGCTGTCCCAGAGGTCGCGCCGGCCACTGCCATCGTGGTCGATCGCGTAGGCGCGGAAGATCGAGGGCATGAACTGCACATGCCCCATCGCGCCCGCCCACGATCCCCGCATCCGCTCCGGTGCAATGGCCTCGTCGTCGAGGATGTGCAGGGCGTGGATCAGCTCACTCGTGAAATACTCGCCGCGTCGGCCGTCGCAGGCCAGCGTGGCCAGGGCATCGAGCACCGGCATGTCGCCGGTGTACCCGCCGTAGTTGGTTTCCAGCCCCCAAAAGGCCACAAGGTACTGCGGCGGAATCCCGTATTCCGCGGTCAGTTCGTCGAGCAGCGGGCGATGGGCGTCCAGGATCTCGCGACCCTGCTGGACGCGCTGGTCCGTGACACGGCGTCCGAAATAGTCGGCGAAGGGTGTGGTGAATTCGGGCTGACGACGATCGAGCTCGACAACGCGCTCGATCCAGCGTACCTCGGCCAGGTGTTCGTCAATGATCGTCCGCGGGATACCCGAGGCCGCCGCGCGTTCACCGATGTGGGCGATGCAGGTGCCGAAATCCGCAACGGCGCGCCCGTCGCCCTCGGTGCCGGCGGTCGCCGGCGCAATCGGCAGGGCCAGGGTGGCCAGGACGGCAAAGAGCCGGTAGATGGGCGTCATGATGGCGGGAGGACTTCCGATCCGATGATCCAGTCGCAGTCTATACCAGTCGTGTCCGTGCTGTCCCCCTCGAATCGGATATGATGGACTTGCTGCTCGATCTGCTGCCGGAGGCGGTGGGAGGGGTCGAGGCGGGGCTGCTCACCGCCGCAGCGGCAGCGGGTGCGGCATTGACTACTGCGCTCGGCATCGGCGGTGGCCTGTTCCTGTTGACGGTGATGACACCGTTCATCCCGGTGACCGCGTTGATTCCCTTGCACGGGGCGGTGCAGGCGGCGGCCAACGGCTGGCGTCTGCTGGTATTGCTGCGCCACGTCCATTGGCCGGTCGTGATGGCATTCTCACTGGGGGCACTGGCGGGCGTCGCCGCCGCCTCCCCGCTGGTTGCCCGAATCCCCGCGGCCTGGCTGGAACTGGTGATCGCCGGCTTCATCCTCTACGCGCTGTGGGGGCCGGCGAGTCCGCTGCTCGGCAGCATGCGCCGTTTGATCCCCGTCGGTGGGGCGGTGACGGGGGCGCTGACGCTCTTCGTCGGCGCAACGGGTCCGCTCGTGGCCAGCGTGATCGCGACCCTGCGCCTCGAGCGCTTTGCCCACATGGGTACCTTCTCGGCCTGCATGCTGCTGCAGCACACGTTCAAGCTGATCGCATTCGCCCTGGTCGGGGTTGCCCTGGCGGACTATCTGGGCCTGCTGGTCGCAATGATTGGCGCGAGCCTGGTCGGTACACTCGTCGGGCGTCTGCTGCTCGGACACCTCCCGGAGCGGCTCTTCCGCCGCGTGCTCGTCGTCGTGCTCACGCTATTGGCGCTACGATTGTTGTGGAGCGCGTGCAGTGGGCTCCTTGCGGGAGGGTAGGCGCCGAATCCTTCTCCAACCCTTCCCGGTTGCAGCCCGTCCTCAGGCGCAGCAGACGCAATGCCCGCATTGGTGGGTGGGACCCGATACGGGTATGATGCGCTTCCACGTTTCGCCGCCGAGCGACCGCAGTGCGCGCGCGCGGCTTTGATCTGTTGTATTCCCTACTGGAGGATTGCCGTTCCCATGAGCGATGCCGATCAACCCTGGAATCAGCCCATGCCGGAGGAACAGTTCCGGCGCATGCGCGACATCCTCGCGGCCCCGAGCCCGATCGGTCTCGAGGGCGCAATGACCTACGGGGTGCTCAAGCCCCAGTTCGACTCGTTCGCGCCGCAAGGGTGGCAGGTCCGCCAGTTTCGCGGTAATGCGAGTATTGTCCTCGATTCCCACCCGGGGCGTGATGACCTGTTCAGCGTCATGGTCATCGGTCATGCCGATAAGATCCGCATGCAGGTCCGCAGCATCGGCGACGACGGTAAGATCTGGATCAACAGCGACTCCTTCCTGCCGACCACGCTGATCGGCCACGAGGTGACGCTGTTCAGCGAAGACCCGGAGAATCTCGGCCAATACCGTCGAATCGAAGGCGGCACGGTCGAAGCGCTCGGCGCGATCCACTTCGTCGAGGAGGCGATGCGCACCGGCGCGAAGGGGATCAAGAAGGAGCAGCTTTATCTCGAGCTGCAGCTCCACGGCGAGAACCGCAAGCAGCAGGTTCGGGATCTCGGCATCCGTGCCGGTGACACGATCCTGCTGAATCGACCGATCCGGCGCGGCTTTGCCCCGAACACCTTCTATGGGGCCTATCTCGACAACGGCCTCGGCTGTTTCGTCGCCGCCGAGGTGGCCCGGCTGGCCGCGGCCGCGGGTACGGGCGAGAACATCCGCATGCTGTTCGCGGCGGCGACCCACGAGGAGATCGGCCGTATGGGCAGCCGGGTGCTCGCAGGCGAGCTCGAGCCCGATGCCATCATCGCGGTCGACGTGAATCACGACTACGAAGCGGCCCCGAACGTTGGCGATCGTCGGCTCAATCCGCAGAAGATGGGCGGTGGCTTCACGCTGTCGGTGGGCTCGATCGCGAGCGAGCAGCTCAATCGCGTGATCGAGGGGGCCGCGCGCGAGCGCGAGATCCCGTTCCAGCGCGATGTCGTCGGTGCGGATACCGGCACGGACGGCATGGCCGGGGTGCTCGCCGCGGTCGATTGTGCGGCGACGTCGGTGGGCTTCCCGATCCGCAACATGCATACGATCTCGGAGTCGGCGAACACCGGTGATGTCCTCGCGGCGATCCACGGCATCCATGGGACGCTGCAAGCTCTCGATGCGCGCGGTGGGGATATCGGTCGTGAACTCGAGGACAACCATCCGCGCCTCGATACCGCGCAGCCGCTGCACCACCCGGACAATCCCGCTGCCGCGGACTGACCGGCCGATGGTCCGCACCTGCGAACATGAGGCGCGACTGCCGGCGCCGCGCGAGCGCGTCTGGCAGGTGCTGACCGACTTTGGCGGCTACCACGCGTGGAACCCGTTCCTCTGGAACGCGGCCGGGGAGGCGCGTATGGGCGAGCGGGTGCTGCTGCAGATGCAGCCCCCTGGGGGCAATCCAATGCGCTTTTCCGCCCGTATCGAGCAGGCCGACGGCCCGCGCGAATTGCGCTGGGCCGCTCGCCTATTGCATGACGCCCTGTTTCGGGCCGAGTTTCGCTTCCGCCTGGAGCCGGCGCGTGATGGCGTGCGGCTGATCCAGAGCGCGCACTTCTCCGGCCGCCTCGCAGGATGGGTGCCGTCCAGGCTCTACGAGCGTCAGCAGCGCGGCCTCGCAGCGATGGCCGAAGGCCTCCACGAACACCTCGCCGCCATCGCCGGCGCCAGCGCATAGGGCGGGCGCGGGCGGATTGGTGAGGTGGGCCGGGTGGTTCAGGCCCGCTTGGCGTCGCCTGCACCCTCCGTGAGCGCCGCCAGGCGGCCCTCGATGATATCCAGGCCCTCGTCGACGATCTCCGCCTGGGCGGTGATCGGGACCAGGATACGGATCGTGTTGCCGTAGAGCCCGCAGGAGAGCAGGATCAGGCCGTGCTCGCGGGCCTCGCGGCAGAGCTTGCCCGCGAGATCGGCATTGGGTGTCGGGCCGGTCCGATCGCTGACCAGGTCGAAGGCGGCCATCGCGCCCTGGCCGCGGACGTTGTCGACGCAGTCGAAGCGCTCGCGCCAGCGCTCGAACCGGGTCATCAGATGCTCTCCCAACTGCCGGCTGCGCTGAAGGATGTCTTCTTCCTCGATGACATCGAGCACGGCGAGGCCAGCGGCGCAGCCCAGTGGGTTGCCGCTGTAGGTGCCACCGAGCGAGTTTGGGCCCGACGCGTCCATGTGACGATCGGTACCGACCACCGCCGACAGCGGCATGCCATCGGCGAGGCTTTTCGCCATGGTCACGATATCGGCTTCGACGTCGCTGTGCTCAAGCGCGAACAGGCGGCCCGTGCGGGCGAAGCCCGACTGGACCTCATCGGCAATGAGCAGGATACCGTGCTCGTCGCAGAGCTGGCGCAGGCTCGCGAGGAACTCGGGGGAGGCGACATGGAAGCCGCCTTCTCCCTGTACCGGCTCGACGATGATCGCCGCTACCCGCTGCGCTGGGATGTCCGTCTTGAAGATCTTGTGCACGCCAGCGAGCGCCATTTCGTCAGTTACGCCGTAATAGGGCATCGGGAAGGGAGCGCGGAAGACATCGCCCGGCATCGCCCCGAAATCGTGCTTGTAGGGCAGTACCTTGCCCGTCATCGACAGGGTCATGAAGGTGCGGCCATGGAACGAGCCGTCGAACGTGATGATGGCATCGCGTCCAGTAGCAGCGCGGGCGACCTTGACGGCATTCTCGAGTGCCTCAGCACCGGAGTTCACCAGCATCGCCTTCGCCTCGCCGCGCACCGGTGTGACCTGGCACAGCCTTTCGGCGAGCCGGACATAGGGCTCATACGGCATCACCGTCTGGCAGGTGTGCATGACCTGGTCCAGCTGCGCCTTGATGGCGGCGACCACGCGCGGATGGCGATGTCCGAGGTTGAGCACGCCGATGCCGCCGGCGAAATCGATGAATCGATTGCCATCGGCATCCCAGACCTCGGCGTTTTCCGCCCGTTCCGCGAAGGCGGTCGATGCACTAGCGGCACCGCGGGCGACATATCGTTCCTTGAGCGCGTTCAGTTCGGCGTTACGGGTCATGATTCGGGCCCTCCAGGGCGAACAATGGCAGCAGAAACCATCAATGGCGCCAGTGTAGCGTATCGCGGTGATTTGGCTGCTGCGTCAGTCATGCCGTCCGGGATATTCGCTGTCAAGCGTCTCGGTGGCAAGGCGTTGGCCGAGTTCGATCATCGATGTTGCGCGATGGAACTCGTAGACCATACAGGCGTCCTTGGGCACGCCGATGACGACATCGGGGCGGAAGACCGCCAGGTGGTGTCGCGTCAGGGCCGCCTGCATGGTCTCCAGTGACTGGTTGAGCACAGCGCTCAGCCCGGGCGGTGTATCGACCGCAGCGCGCGTCTCGCCGAAGCTGGCGAGGAAGTCGCGCAGTCCCCCCAGCCGGCTGCCGGTGCTCTCGCTCGGGGCCGGCTCTGTCGCTGGATGGTGGGTCATGCTGCCCGCATTCGCGTCCACGACGACCGTCAGGTCGGTTACGGTGCTCAGCGTGGGGGCCACCGGGACCGGGTTCAGCAGGCCTCCGTCGACCAGGGTACGGCCGCGATACTCGTAGGGCGTGAACAGTCCCGGGATCGAGATCGAGGCGCGGATCGCATCGAACAGTGAGCCCCGGTTCATCCACACCTCGCGACCCCGCTCCAGATCAACAGCGACTGCGGTGAAATCGATGTCGAGGTCCTCGATGTCGCGCTCGCCTGTCAGCTCGCGCAGGTTGTCGATGATACGGCGCCCGCGGATCAGGCCGCCGCCGGCCAGGGTCCAGTCGAGCAGCCGCAGGACATCGGTCTGGTCCAGCCGACACACCCATTCCGTATAGGTGTCGAGCTCGCCCATGCCGTAGATGCCGCCGATTAGGGCCCCCATCGAACTCCCGGCGATCGCGTCGATCCGGTAGCCGCGCCGTTCGAGCTCGCGGATCACGCCGATGTGGGCAAGGCCACGGGCGCCGCCCGCGCCCAGCACCAGGGAAACGGTGGTGGGTCGCTCCTCCATGGCTGGGACTATAACCGATCGCAGGAGCTGCGTGTCCGTGCACGCACATGCCCTGATGTCATGCCCCTTGAAATCGCCCCACGAATCCGGATCTTTATCTGTGCCGGCGAAGTCGGCATCACCCTGAGTGCAACGAGACGAGGATCAGCAATGCATCTCGAGATGGAAACGGCGGATGGCGTGGAGCATTCCCCTGCGCTTGAAGAGCATTTGCGCGGGCGCCTGGAGCGCATCGATCGGCGCTTCGGTGATCGCATCACGCGGATTGAGGCCTACTTCAAGGACGAGCGGCCGGGCAAGGGGGGCGTCGACAAGCACTGCCGGCTTGAGGCGCGGCTCGCCGGCACCGACCCCGTCTTGGCCGAGGCGCTGCAGGAGAACGTGTATGATGCCGCCACGGCCGCTGCGGAGAAGCTCGAAACCGTGATCGACCGCCACCTCGCACGGCGGGCGCGCGACTGACCGCGCTCGGTGTCGTGCCGCTGTCGGGGGAGGGGTCGCACCGCACCAGTGCAAGGAGCTGCCCCGAGCGGCACAGATGGGGCCCTGGCGCCGTGCTCAGGCGTGCGCGTTAGGGGCAATGTTCTGCAAGTAGCTCGCGGATCTGGTCCATCTCGTCATCGCGATCCTCCGGCGGCATGCGAACGACGTCGCCATCATCGGTTTCGACCAGGATCCCCGCGGGGTTGCTCTCGATCATCACGAGCCGTTCCTCGAGTTCCGCGCACTCGGATGGGGACAGCGCCGGTTCCTCCGGCTCCACCTCCTCTGGCTCGTCGTCGGCGTCGGCATCGCGGTTCCGACCCAGATCGGGGGACTCCCCTGTGGGCGATCCGGGATCCGCACGGATTCTTTCGGCGTCGACACCCGGCGGCGGCGCTGTGCCGTAGTTCACCGTGCCGCCCTCATCGGTCCACCGGTAGACTTCGGTGGCGAGTACCGTGCTGGCGAACAGTACAAGGAGGGGGCCCGCGGCAACGGCGAGCCATGGAGCCGAGGTGTAGCGCTGTTCATGCATCGGGGATCACCCAGTGGGCAGCGGTTCAGCGCGGCCATCATAGCGCAATATAGCCCGCGGGGTTGAATGGGGCGGGCGATTCCGGCCTACTCGGGATTTTTGAGCGCGGGGAGGTCCGTATGGACTGGCTCGAGAGGGTAGCGCTGCGATCCACGGGTTACGGGGGCATCTGACCGTGTCGCGACAGGAGCGTGGCCAGCGAGCGGGACCGACGAGCCGGGTCGAGATCGTCGACGGGAACTTCCATCGCCTGTTGGAGCAGTGGCAGGGCAGCCCGCGCGGGGCCCCAGCACCAGCCGATGAACCGCCCGACGCCGACCTACTGACGCTGTTCGAATCGCAGCTGCAGTCGCGCCATCTCGACTACGAGGCGCGCGCCATGCGGGCGCGCAACGAGGGGTTCTACACCATCGGCAGTGCCGGCCACGAGGGCAACGCCGTGCTGGGCCGCCTGCTGCGGCCGACGGATCCCGTGTTCCTGCACTATCGCTCGGGCGCGTTCATGATGGAGCGCGCACGCCACGGCGACGGCATCGACCCGGTCTACGACACCGCGCTCTCCCTGGCGGCCGCGGCCGAGGATCCGAGCTCGGGCGGACGTCACAAGGTCTGGGGGTCGGCGCCGCTATGGGTGCCGCCACAGACCTCGACGATCGCCAGCCATCTGCCCAAGGCGCTGGGTACTGCCGTGGCGATTGCCCAGGCCGTGCGTCTGCGTGGTGCGGCCCCCGTACCTGCGGACAGTATCGTCATGGCCTCGTTCGGGGATGCCTCGGTGAATCACGCCGCCGCCCAGGCCGCGTTCAATAGCGCGGGCTGGACCGCGCACCAGGGGCTGCCCTGTCCGCTGCTTCTCGTCTGTGAGGACAACGGCATCGGGATCTCGGTGGAGAGCCCGGGCGGCTGGAGCCGTGCGCTGCTCTCGACCCGACCCGGTGTCGAATACTTCCCCGCCGACGGCCTCGACCTGGCCGATGCGTGGCAGGCGACCGCGCGGGCGATCGATCATGTGCGCCGCTACCGTCGCCCCGCCTGCCTGCATCTGCGCGTGGTGCGCCTCCTCGGTCACGCGGGTAGCGACGTCGAGAGTGAATACCGGGATCGCGCGGCCATCGAGGCGGATGAGGCGGCCGATCCGCTGTTGCGCACGGCCGAGCTCGTCCTTGCCCGGGGGTTGATGGGCGTGGACGAGGTCGCCGAGCATTACGCCGCCGTGCGTGCGCGGGTCCAGGAGGCGGCTGTGCGCGCGGCACAGCGCCCGAAGCTGCCGGACGCGCAGACGGTGATGGCGCCGCTGGCGCCGGAGTCGCCCGCCGAGGTCGCTGCCGAGGCCTGCCGGGCCGATTATGCCGACCGGCGAGTCGCGGCCTTCGGCGGCGAGGAGCGTCTGCCGGAGCGCCAGCAGCCGCGCCACCTGGCGGTGCAGATCAACCGCGGGCTGCGCGATCTGCTGGCGAAGTATCCGGAAATGACCCTCTTCGGCGAGGATGTCGCCCGCAAGGGTGGGGTCTACACCGTGACGTCCGGGCTGCACCGCAGCTTCTCGCCGGCCCGCGTGTTCAACACGCTGCTCGACGAGACCACGATACTCGGTATGGCCCAAGGGGAGGCCCTGATGGGCCTGCTGCCCGTGCCCGAGATCCAGTACCTCGCCTATTTCCACAACGCCTGCGACCAGATCCGCGGCGAGGCCGCATCGCTGTCGTTCTTCTCGGCCGGTCGCTTCCGCAACCCGATGATCGTGCGCATCGCCGGCCTGGCCTACCAGAAGGGGTTCGGCGGCCATTTCCATAACGACAACAGCATCGCCGCGCTCCGGGATATTCCCGGCGTGATCATCGCGTGCCCCTGTCGGGGCGATGACGCCATCGGCATGCTGCGCACGCTGGCGGCTCTTGCGCAGGTCAATGGCCGGGTCTGCATCTTCCTGGAGCCGATCGCCCTGTACATGACGAAGGATCTGCACGAGCCCGGCGATGGCGCCTGGCTGACGCAGTTCCCGGAACCGGGCGACGCGGTCCCCTATGGGGCAGCGCGCGTCTATGAGCCGGAGGCCGGAGATCTACTGATCGTAACCTTCGGTAATGGTGTACCGATGTCGTTGCGCGCGGCGGCCCGGCTGCAGGCCGACGACGGCATCGCCGCCCGCATCCTGGACTTGCGGTGGCTCCAGCCACTCGATCGCGAAGCGATCGCGCGCCACGCACAGGAGATCGGCCGTGTGCTGGTGGTGGATGAGGGGCGCGCGACGGGCGGACTCTCCGAGGCCGTCTTCACGGCGCTCGAGGAGGCCGGTGGCCTGGCGATCCCGCCGCGCCGCGTTTGCGGCCACGACAGCTTCATCCCGCTCGGCGACGCCGCCCACCACGTCCTGCCCGATGAGGGCGCGGTCGTGGAAGCCGCTCGGGCGCTGGTGCAAGGCGAGTAAATGCGCGCTGGGGCAGGCAATCCGCCGGGTGTTCTGCTATGTTATTGGACTGGACCGTGGTGCCGGCGCTGGTTCTGGCCTGGCGCCATTGAACGCGGGCGCGTCTGTCGCGAACGGCTGATACGGGGCGCCGCGGGCTTGACTACGAGGAAACACTGGAGGGGTACATGCGATTTCCCGCGTACATGGGGGCGTTGATGGTGCTGCTGGCACCGGTGGTGGCTTCCGCCGACCAGCCCAATATCCAGCCCGGTGAATGGGAGTACGAGAACGTGACGACGTTCGAGGGTGACATGGAGATCCCGGATCAGACGGAGACCAGCCGCGAATGCGTCACTCAGGACGATATCGACGAGGGCGTGGTCACGCCCGATGAAGCGGAAATGGGCGAGTGCGAGATCATCGACAAGAGGGTCAGCAGCTCCTCGATGAGCTACTCGATGGTTTGCGTCGATGGTGAAGGCGGCGAAATGACCATGGACGCCGATATCGAGTTCCACGGCGACCGGGTGACGGGCGTGATCCGCGGTGACATGGAGACCCCAATGGGGGAGATGCAGGTCGAAACGCGCATGGACGGCCGGCGCATTGGTGACTGCTGATGCCCGTGTCGTGCGCCCCCGCCGGGTAACAGCATCCGGCGGGGGCGGTGACGCCCGCGAGACCGCGTCGAGGTGAGCGGGCGCTCGGCGAGTGGGCGTTGGGCCGCGGCCGACCCCGAGAGGGAATCGCTGCCAGCGGGCGTCGATATCGGCCATGTCCATCTGCGGGTCGCGGATCTCGAGCGCGCGCTCGATTTCTACTGTGGCGTCCTCGGTTTTCGCCTGCGCCAGCGCTGGGGTAGCCGTGCGGCCTTCATCGCCGCTGGTGACTACCACCACCATATCGGCTTGAATACCTGGGAAAGCCTGGGAGCGAGTCCCCCGCCGCCCGGCCACACGGGATTGTTCCACTTCGCCATTCGCTACCCGGATCGACGCGCGCTTGCCGACGCGCTGGACCGTCTGGTCGCCGCCGGGATCCGGCTCGATGGCGCCAGCGATCACGGTGTCAGTGAGGCGCTTTATCTACAGGATCCCGATGCGAACGGGGTGGAACTCTACCGCGATCGCCCTGCCTCGCAATGGCCGGTGGATGCCGACGGACAGCTTGCCATGGGGAACGCACCGCTCGATCTCGACCAGCTGTTGCGAGAACGGGAATAAGAGCGAGCGGGCGCTCAGTAGCAGTGTTCGTGGAACAGCGGCGCGAGCGAGCGTTGCCAGCGCCCTTCATAGGCGGCCAGCAGGTGTTCCGCTGGAGTGACGCCTGACTCCGCGATCTCGGCGAGGTCATCGAGGAAGTGGCTCTCGTCGCGACCGCGCGCATCGAGGCGCTGCCGGCGAGCGAGGCCGTCGCGCGCGAGTGCCACTACGTCGCAGGCGATTTCCTGCACGGAGCGGCCCTGCATGCGCGCGCGCAGGCCGCGCCGGGTAACGTCCTCGAGCAGTTCGGCGATCGCCTCGCTCGGCCATTCGGCGATGAGTTGCTCGGCCCCGTCGAGCGCCGTTGTGTCGTAGAGCAGGCCGGTCCAGAGCGCGGGGAGCGCGCAGAGACGACCCCATGGCCCGGCATCGGTCCCGCGTTGCTCGATATAGCGCTTGAGCCGCACTTCGGGGAACAGGGTGGTGAGGTGATCCTCCCAGTCCGCCAGCGTGGGCCGCTCGCCGGGCAGCCCAGGCAGCCGCCCCGCGAGGAAGTCGCGGAAGGACTGGCCCGCGACGTCGATCATGTGGCCGTCGCGCACGATGAAGTACATCGGCACGTCGAGGGCGTGATCCACATGGCGCTCGAAGCCCATGCCCGCCTCGAAGACGTAGCGGGGCAGGCCGCAGCGGTCGGGATCGGTGTCCGTCCAGATATGGGCACGGTGGCTGAGATAGCCGCTGGGGCGGCCATCGGCGAAGGGTGAGTTTGCGAACAGCGCTGTGGCGATCGGTTGCAGCGCGAGCGAGACCCGCAGCTTGCGCACCATGTCGGCCTCGGAGGCGAAATCGAGGCTCACCTGCACGCCGCAGGTGCGCGTCATCATGTCGAGGCCGAGGTTCCCTACCTTGGGCATGTAGCGCCCCATGATCGCGTAGCGCGCCTTCGGCATCCACGGCATTTCATCGCGGGTGGCCGTCGGGTGGAAGCCGACGCCGAGCAGGCCGACACCCAGTTCCTCGGCAACTTCCCGCACCTCGGCGAGATGGCCGTTCACCTCGCTGCAGCTCTGGTGGATGGTCTCGAGCTGTTCGCCGGACAACTCGAGCTGTCCCGCCGGCTCCAGCGTGATGCTGGCACCGCCACGTCGCAGGGCGATCGGCCGGTCGCCCTCGAGCACCGGTTCCCAGCCGTGGCGGGTCATGCCCTCGAGGAGCGCGCGGATGTCGCCGCGTCCCTCATAGCCGACCGGGCGCAGATCATCCCAGCGGAAGACGAACTTCTCGTGCTCGGTGCCGATGTGCCACGCCTCGGGCGGCTTGCAGCCGCCGGCGAGGTACTCGACGAGCTGCTGCTTGTCGGTGACGGGTGTCGTCATATCGGGTTTGACTGGCGACATCGGGGTGCGGGTCCTGGAATGGCTGGAGCGTAACTATCGGTGCCGCGGTTCGGTGATGCAAGCCCTGCCACTGTGGAGGAGCGATGCGCTATCATTATTGAGCGCATATTCAAGAACGTCGCGCCGTCAGGAGGGCCCTCGCTTGCAGTCGCTGGTCGCCATCGCCGGGCTCCGACGAGGGGTGGGCCGAGATCAACGAGCTCCTCGAGCATGTGCTGGCCAATCTGCGCCTCTCGCTGTCCGTGTTGGTCGAGGGTGATCTGCGCGCCGCCCGCCACTTGCGCCAGGCGAAGGATGAGTTCCGCCAGCTGGAGAGCCGAGCGTGCGAGAATCACCTCGATCGTCGGGCCCAGCACCGCGCCGAATCGAGCCAGACCAGTGCGCTCCACCTGGATCTGTTGCGCGATCTCAAGCGCGTGAACGCACACCTCGCGGCCATCGCCACGGAGATATTGACCGATGCGGGCGAGATGGCTGAGACACGCCTGCGGTCGACGGCGGGCAGTGGCGGTAATGAGGGTGGGCAGCAACAAGCGGCGGAACCGCCGCGTGACCCGCCGAGTGGGTAGGGGTCGCTACCGCACACACGGATCGCCTTGCTTGTCCCGTCATGCCAGACTGTGCCCCGGGTGCGGCGGGTCGGGCGCTGCTCGGTCGGCCCGCGCGCGATTGACGACGACCGACAGCCCGGAGTGGTGTGGACATGCTCGATCCCGTACTGCAGCGAATCGATCAGGATTTTGAGGCCGCGATCGGCCGCTGGTCGGACCTGCTGCGCATCCCCAGCGTCAGTGCCGATCCGGCCTATGCACAATCGGTGCGCGAGGCCGCGGAATGGCTCGCTGCCGAGCTTGATGGCCTCGGCTTCCAGGTCGAGATCCAGGAGACGCCGGGTCATCCCGTGGTCCTCGGCCATCACCCCGGCCCGCATGCGGACGCGCCCCATCTGCTCTACTACGGCCACTACGATGTCCAGCCGCCCGATCCGGTCGAGCTGTGGGACACCGGGCCGTTCGAGCCCACCATCGTCGACGGACCGCACGGACGCCGCATGGTCTGCCGGGGCGCGGTCGACGACAAGGGGCAGCTGATGCTCTGGCTGGAGGCGCTGCGCGCGTGGAAGGCCGTGCATGGCACGCTCCCCGTCGCGGCCACCGTCGTCCTCGAGGGCGAGGAGGAGGTGGGCAGTGTGAACCTGCGTGGCTTCCTCGAGGACAATCGCGATGCGCTCGCCGCCGATGTCTGCGTGGTTAGCGACACGACCATGCTCGACGTCGATACGCCCGCGATCACCTACATGCTGCGCGGGCTGCTCTACACGGAGATCACCTGTCGCGGGCCGAACATGGATCTGCACTCCGGCTTCTATGGCGGGGCGATCCCGAATCCCCTCAATGGGCTCACCCGCGTGCTCGGCGCGCTGCACGATGATCGTGGGCGGATCCGCATACCGGGTTTCTATGACGACGTGCTCGAGCCCGGTGCCGAAGAGCTGGCGACCTGGCAGAGCCTCGATGTCGACGAGGCGGCCTTTCTCGAGAGTGTCGGGATCGATCGCGACGCTGGTGCCGGCGAGATCGACCGCAGCCTGATCGAGCGGCTCTGGTCGCGGCCGACGGGGGATATCAACGGTATCATCGGCGGTTATACCGGCGCCGGAGCGAAGACCGTACTGCCCGCGGAGGCGAGTGCGAAAGTGAGCTTTCGTCTGGTGCCCGATCAGGATCCACAGCACATCGTCGCGGGACTGCGCGCCTTCATCGACGAACACACCCCGAGTGGTTGCCGTTGTGAGGTGACCGTCCACTCATCGGCGCCCGCCATCCGCATACCCACCGAGTCGCCCTGGCTGAACGCGGCGCGCAATGCGCTCAAGGGCGTGTACGGCCGTGATGCTGCCCTGATCGGTTGTGGCGGCTCCATCCCCGTCGCCGCCTGGGTACGCGACGTGCTTGGTTACGATACGCTCTTCATGGGCTTCGGGTTGGAGGATGATCGCATGCACAGCCCGAACGAGAAGTTCGAGCTGGTCTGTTTCGAGCGCGGCATGCGCGCACACGCGGCCCTGCTCGCGCGCCTTGCGGGCGGTGAGCCCTGAACGGGGGCAGCGCATGCAGCAGGCGACCCGCTCGCTCTTCGGCGTGGCCGCCGTCTTCGTCGCGCTGATTGTGATTGCGGGGTGGGCCTTCGGCGTGCTGATCGATGCTCGCGATCAGCCCAATCGGGGGATCGAGCCGGGGGCCGAAGGGCCGCAGCGCGTGGAGCTGGAGCGCAACCCGGCCGGACAGTACCTGGTGCCGGGGCGGATCAATGGTACCGAGGTGACCTTCCTCGTCGATACCGGCGCCACCCACGTCGCCGTGCCCGCCGAGATCGCCGAACAGGCCGGCCTCGAGCGCGGTGTCGAGGTCCCTGTCGAGACGGCTGGTGGGCGCACGACCGCCTGGCGTACCACGCTCGAGCGGGTGGAGATTGGCGGTATCCGTGCCCACGGTGTCGACGGCTCCATCAATCCCGCGATGCCCGGCGATTACGTCCTGCTCGGCATGACCTTTCTACGCAGGATCGAGTTCTCGCTCCGTGATGACCGCTTGATACTCGAGACGCCGTCGTGAGGGGGCGGACCCATCCCGTGTGCCTGCGGCACGAATGATGCGTGTCGCGCTTTGGGCGGACGGGTACCCCACCACGTCGGAGCCGTGTGACCGGGTCAGAGGGCAGGCTGTGCTGCATCCTGTTATCCTGTTGACGCGAAAATTGCGTGTAATCATCCGGGAGATGAGCAATGAGTCGACACCTGGATTCTGCCGAAGGCCTTTGCGCGAATCCGGATGCGGAGACGAAAGACTATGTCTTCAATCACATCATGCTACGCATCAAGGATCCGGAGCGCGCACTCGATTTCTACACCCGCATCCTGGGCATGCGCCTGTTGCGCCGACTCGACTTCGAGGAGATGCGCTTTACGCTTTTCTTCCTCGGCTTCGTCGATGACGACGAGGCGGCTACGGCGCCGGACGACGAACACGCACGCACAACCTGGACCTTCCGCCGCCAGGCGGTGCTGGAGCTGACCTGGAACTGGGGCAGCGAGGACGATCGCGACGTCCAGTTCCACAGTGGCAACGAGGAACCGAAGGGGTTCGGTCACATCGCCGTCACCGTGCCCGATGTCTACGCCGCCTGTGAGCGCTTCGATCGCCTCGGCGTCGAATTCGTCAAGCGCCCGGAAGGCGGAAGAATGCAGGGTATCGCCTTCATTCGTGACCCGGACGGCTACTGGGTCGAGATCGTCCAGGCGGACATCCTCGAGCAGCAGGCTCGTGCTTGAGCCGGAGACCTGGCCGATCGGGGCCATTACCTACCAGCTCGTCGTCGATGTTGAAACACCGTGCCGGATCACACCGGGGCGGCTCGGCGAGCACGAACTCGCACCGGGGCGCTATGTCTATACCGGCAGCGCTCGCCGCCACATGGCGGCGCGCATCCGCCGCCACCTGCGCAGCGACAAGGCGCTGCGCTGGCATATCGACTGGCTGCTGACACGGCCGGAGGCGCGCGTGGTCGACGTGCAGGTCAGTACCGAACCCGAATGCACCGTCAACACGCGCACCGGCGGCCGGGTGCCCATCCCCGGCTTCGGCGCCAGTGATTGCCGTGCGGCCTGCGGCAGCCATCTGCGTTATCTGGGGCCGCGCGATGAGCCGTGAAGGCGATGCCAGCGCGCGTCTGCCGAACGGCATTACCCGGGAGGTGCTCGAGGCCGACGGTATCCGCGACGTCATGCAGGCGCGCCATCCCGACGTCCCGCTGCTCTCCGACGGCTATCTGCGCGAGTCGCTGTGGGCGACGCTGCAGGCGCGGCCCGATCACGGGGCGACGGACGATCCGGTCTGGCTCCTTGCCTACGGCTCGCTGCTGTGGAATCCCTGCGTGGCCGTCGCTGAACGCCGCCTGGCCCGGCTGCGGGGTTATCACCGGGATTTCCGCCTGCGCCTGACCTATGGCCGGGGCAGCCCGGAGCGTCCCGGCCTGATGCTCGGTCTCACCCCCGGCGGCTCCTGCCGTGGCGTGGGGCTTCGCATCGCCGGCGAGGACCCGGTCCACGAACTCCACCTGGTCTGGCGCCGGGAGTTGCTGACCGGTGTCTATCGCCCGCGTTGGGTGCAGCTGGAGACGGAGGCCGGCAGGGTTTCCGCAATCGCCTTCGTCGTCGATCCGCGCCACCGCTGCTACTGCGGCCGGATCGATGATGACGGCATCGTCGAGCTGCTTAGCTCCGGCCACGGACTGCTCGGCACATGCGCCGAATATCTGGATAATACCGTCGACGCGCTCGATGCGCGCGGCATCCACGATCGCCGGCTGCATCGGTTGCGCCACCAGGTCCGACAGCGCCGCAAGCGACACCTGCAACACCCTGACGAGCAGACGGCTGCCTGCGAGCCGCACTGAACACGACCGAGCCCCGCCAGGCCGGGATGGGATGAACTGGATCATGAGTGACCCCGCCTTTGATCGAATCCAGTGGGACGACCCGCTCCTCCTGGAGAACCAGCTTACCGGCGAAGAGCGCATGGCGCGCGATAGCGCCCGCGACTACTGCCACGATGAACTGATGCCGCGCGTGCTCGAGGCCAACCGACACGAGCATTTCGATCGCGCGATCATGACGGAGATGGGCGAGCTCGGCCTGTTCGGCTGCACGCTGCCGCAGACCTACGGCTGTGCCGGACTCGGCTATGTCGCCTACGGGCTGATCGCGCGCGAGGTCGAGCGCGTCGATTCGGGCTATCGGTCGGCGATGAGCGTGCAGTCGAGCCTGGTCATGCACCCCATCCATGCCTACGGTAACGAGGAGCAGCGGCAGAAGTATCTGCCGAAGCTGGCGAGCGGGGAGTGGGTCGGCTGCTTCGGCCTCACCGAGCCCGACCACGGCTCCGATCCGGGCGGTATGAAGACCCGCGCGCGGGCCACGGACGGCGGCTGGATCCTCGAGGGCTCGAAGACCTGGATCACCAATGCCCCAATCGCCGACGTCTTTGTCGTCTGGGCGCGCGATGACGACGACGATATCCGCGGCTTCATCCTCGAGGCCGGGATGGCGGGCCTGTCGGCGCCAAAGATCGAGGGTAAATTCTCGCTTCGGGCCTCGATCACCGGGCAGATTGTCATGGACGGGGTCTTCGTGCCGACGGCGAATCGGCTCGATGGCGTCAAGGGCCTGAAGGGGCCGTTCGGCTGCCTCAACCGCGCACGCTACGGTATTGCCTGGGGGGCGCTCGGCGCCGCCGAGTTCTGCTGGCACGCCGCGCGCCAGTACACGCTCGACCGCCGCCAGTTCGGCCGGCCGTTGGCCGCCACGCAGCTCGTGCAGAAGAAGCTCGCCGACATGCAGACCGACATCGGTCTGGGGCTGCAGGGGGCGCTGCGGGCCGGTCGGCTCATGGACGAGGGGGCCGCGTCGCCCGAGGTGGTCTCGCTGATCAAGCGCAATAACGCGGGCAAGGCGCTCGATATCGCGCGCACGGCACGCGATATGCACGGCGGCAACGGCATCGCCGACGAGTACCATGTGATCCGTCACGCCATGAACCTGGAGACGGTCAATACCTACGAGGGCACCCACGACATCCATGCCCTGATCCTGGGGCGTGCGCAGACCGGCCTGCAGGCCTTTACCGGATAGGGTGGCCATGGGCGCGCTCTCGCATCTGCGCGTGCTCGATCTCTCGCGGGTGCTCGCGGGGCCGGCGGCCGGGCAGATCCTCGCCGACCTCGGCGCCGAGGTCATCAAAGTCGAACGCCCGGGGCGCGGTGACGATACACGCGCCTGGGGCCCGCCCTGGCTTGCGGATGCGAACGGTCGGGCCACGGGCGAGTCGGCCTACTACCTGGCCGCGAATCGCGGCAAGAAATCGGTCGCCATCGACCTGTCCCGGCCGCAGGGCCAGGGCCTGGTGCGCGAACTCGCCGCGCGCGCGGACATCCTGCTGGAAAATTTCCGCGTCGGTGGTCTCGCGCGCTACGGCCTGGATTACGCAAACCTCACCGCGGTCAATCCGGGCCTGATCTACTGCTCCATCACCGGCTTCGGTCAGACGGGGCCCTACGCCGAACGCCCCGGCTACGATTCGATGATCCAGGCGATGGGCGGGCTGATGAGCATCACGGGGACAGCCGACGGCGAGCCGCAGAAGGCAGGTGTCGCACTTGCCGACGTGATGAGCGGGCACTACGCCGTCATCGGTACACTCGCCGCACTGGCCCACCGCGAGCGCACCGGCGCGGGGCAGCACATCGATCTGGCGCTTCTCGATGTGCAGGTCGCGGGGCTCGTGAACCAGGCGATGAACTACCTCGTCGGCGGGCGTACGCCGCAGCGCATGGGCAATGCCCATCCCAACATCGTGCCCTACCAGGTGTTCGCCACCGAGGACGGGTATTTCATGCTCGCCGTCGGCAACGACGGCCAGTTCCGGTGCCTATGCCGGCTGCTCGGCGAGGAGGCGCTGGCCGATGACGCGCGCTTCGCTACGAATGGCGCGCGCGTGGAGCATCGCGATCTGCTCGTGGCGCGCCTGGCTGGCTATTTCGCCCGCGGCACGCGTGACGACTGGCTCGCGGCCCTGGAGGGCGCCGGCGTCCCCTGTGGTCCGGTGAACGACATCGACGAGGTCTTTGCCGATCCGCAGGTCCGCGAACGCGGCATGGTACGCAACGTGGCGCACCCGCTTGCCGGGAGTGTGCCCCTCGTCGGGAGCCCGCTGAAGCTGTCCGCGACGCCGCCGGTGGACCCTGTGGCCCCGCCGACGCTGGGCCAGCATACCGACGAGGTCCTGGTCGAGTGTCTCGGCCTCGATGAGGCGACGCGATCATCGCTGCGGGCGGACGGCATCATTGCGGGGCCGACTGCGCAGTGATCGCGGCCCTTGGCGCGAGTCGGGTGATCGGGGCCGAAAATCTCGGAAAGTGGGAATGCAGCCAGACGGGGAGGCTCGGGACGGGACCGTCTGCAGCAGGGATGCTGCAGTCGAGCCTACAGGGAAGAATTCACGGCGTGTCCCGTCCCGAGCCTTCCCGTCTGGCTGCATTCCCACCCCTCAGTTGCTGGTATCGACGCCCTGGCGCTCGGCACCGAGAGCGATCCACAAACCGACCCGGAGGAGAGCGATCGATGGACCACCGACCGACGACCGACATCTCGGATGAACATCCCGAGGCCCTGATCCCCGAGCCCGTGTTTACCTCGTTCGGCGCGATCGAGCGTTTTTCCGGGGAGGCGTTCACCGTAAGCTGTTTCGAGGACAACTCGCGCGTCAAGGAAATGGTCGCCGAACCGGGCGCGGGTCGCGTACTGGTCGTCGATGGCGGCGGCTCCCTGCGCTGCGCCCTGCTCGGTGACCGCGTCGCGCAGGAGGCCGCGGACAATGGCTGGGCCGGCATCATCATCTACGGCTGTGTGCGCGACAGCGATGAGCTCGCGGATATCGCAATCGGCATCCAGGCACTGGCGACACACCCGCGCCGAAGCCACAAGCGTGGCGAAGGCAGTGTCGGCACAGAGGTGGATATCGGTGGTGCGACCGTCAAGCCGGGCGACATGGTTGCCGCTGATCAAGACGGTATCGTTGTTATTCGAGCCGGGAAA
>SLKC01000122.1 GCA_007134775.1 Ectothiorhodospiraceae bacterium
CCTGCAGGCTCGACTGCAGCATCCCTGCTGCAGACGGTCCCGCTGGCAGGCACCCCGTCCCGCCACTCGGGCTGTGTGTGCGCGGCCAGCGGGACACGCCGTGGATGCATCCCTGCAGGCTCGACGGCAGCATCCCTGCTGCAGACGGTCCCGCTGGCAGGCACCCCGTCCCGCCTTCGGGGCTGGGCGTGCGCTGCCGCGGGACACGCCATGGCAGCGTCCCGGCAGTGGGGCCTCAGAAGTGAATCACGGAGCGGATGCTCTTGCCCTCGTGCATCAGGTCGAAGGCGTGGTTGATGTCTTCAAGCCCCATGGTGTGGGTGACGAAGTCGTCGACATTGATGTCGCCGCTCATGTAGCTGTCGACATACTTGGGCACGCCCGTGCGCCCCTTGACGTCGCCGAAGGGCGTACCGCGCCAGACGCGGCCCGTGACCAGGTTGACCGGCCGGGTGTGGATCTCCTGGCCTGCGCCGGCGACGCCGACGATGGTCGATTCGCCCCAGCCGATGTGGCAGCACTCGAGCGCGGCGCGCATGACCTCGACGTTGCCGATGCACTCGAACGAGTAGTCGGCGCCGCCGTCGAGCATGTCGACGATCACCTTGACGATCGAGTCCTCGTAGTCGTTCGGATTGATGCAGTCGGTTGCGCCCATCTTGTAGGCGAAGTCGAACTTGTCCGGATTGATGTCGATGCCGACGATGCGGCTGGCGCCGATCATCTTCGCGCCCTGGATCACGGACATGCCGATGGCGCCGAGGCCGAAGACGGCGACGGTCGAGCCCGGCTCGACCTGGGCGGTGTTGTAGACGGCGCCGACACCCGTGGTGATGCCGCAGCCGAGCAGACAGACCTTGTCCAGCGGTGCCGAGGGGTCGATCTTCGCCACCGAGATCTCGGGCAGGACGGTGTATTCAGAGAACGTCGATGTCCCCATGAAGTGGTGGATCGTCTGCCCGTTCTTGGAAAAGCGGCTGGTGCCGTCGAGGAGCAGCCCCTTGCCCTGTGTCGCCCGCGTGGCGAGGCAGAGGTTGGTCTTCGGCGACTGGCACAGCTTGCATTCACCGCACTCGGCCCGGTAGAGCGGGATGACGTGATCACCCGCCTTGACCGTGGTCACGTTGCGCCCGACGTCCTCGACGATCGCCCCGCCCTCGTGGCCGAGGATGGCGGGGAAGACGCCCTCGGGGTCAGCGCCGGAGAGAGTGAAGGCGTCGGTGTGGCACACGCCCGTGGCCACATTGCGTACGAGGACCTCGTCGTCTTTCGGTCCGTCGACCTCGATCTCCTCGATCTCCAGCGGTTGATTCGCCTCCCAGGCGACTGCAGCACGTGACTTCATGGGACCTCCAGGATCGATGGGGATGGTGAACGCGTCGGCGCCATGCACGGGACAGTAATCCGCGGTGGCCGCATTGCGCAAGAGCGTAACTTGCTGATCCAGATGTTGTTACAGGATAACGGTTGCTGGCTGGAGCGATCAGTCCGAAGCGAGTTCAATCCGCAGGCCGTCGGACCCGGCGATCAGGCTGCTGCGACCCTCGAGATACTCGGTGAGATCCGTGCCGATGACGGCCGCGCGCCAGCCGCTCAGGACCTCCTCGATCGGCGTCCCGCGGGCCAGGCGCGCGAGTTCCTTGCGCCCCGCGAGGGTCTGCGGATTGAGGTCCTCGCGCGCCGCACGCAGGCGCACGATCGCCGTCAGTGCGTCGACCAGCGCCTCGCCGGCGGCGTCGAGCGGCGGTTCGCGCTCCGTGCCCGGTGGCGCAGGGGGGGCAGCCTCGCGCGCTGCGGCCACGAGTGCGAGCAGGCGCTCGCCGTGGCGTTCCAGGGCGCCACCGCGCAGCCCCCGGATGCGCTCGAGCTGGCGCCGAGTCTTCGGGCGCGTCTTCGCCAGATCGACAATGACATCGTCGCGCAGGATGCGCCCGCGCGGGATATCTCTGGCGCGCGCGGTCTCCTCGCGCCAGGCGGCGATGGCTTGCGCCACGGCCCGACCGCCAGGCGGCAGCCGGTCGACACCCTTCAGGCGGCGCCACGCTTCGCCGGTGTCGCGCTCGTAGCGTTGCGGGCGACTGAGTGCAGCCATCTCTGCGGCGACCCAGTCGAGGCGCCCCCGGCCTGCGAGCTCGGTATGCATCGCGTGATAGAGCGGGACGAGGTAACGAACGTCGTTCGCCGCGTATTCGACGGCGGCCGCCGGGAGCGGGCGCTCGAGCCAGTCGGTGCGGGTCTGGCTCTTGTCCAGCTCGACACCGACCAGTGTCTCGACGAGGCGGGCGAAGCCGGTCTGCTCGCCAAAACCGAGCAGCGGGGCGGCGAGCTGGGTGTCGAACACCGGGGCCGGTACGCGCCCGTCGAGGTGGTGGAAGATCTCCAGGTCCTGGCCGGCGCTGTGCAGCACCTTGGTGACATTCTGGTCGTGGAGAACGCCGAGCAGGGGGGCGAGGTCGTCGAGGGCCAGCGGATCGATGCAGGCAACGCGCCGGTCCGTCGCTACCTGGATCAGGCAGAGCCGGGCCCAGTAGGTATCCTCGCGGACGAACTCGGTATCGAGCGCGAACCAGGTTTCGGTGCCCAGCTCGTCGCAAAGCGCGCGCAGCGCGGGCGCGTCCGCGATCATCTCGGTGGTGGCAGAGGGAATCATCGCGGCGGGATCATAGCACCAACGGCGCACGGGCGTCGGTAGCGATGGGCGGGGATCCGTCGAATCGCTAGCGCCAACGAGTCGTTGCAGGGCGGCGTGATGCGATCGAGCGCCCCGCGGCGGGACCGTTTTCCACCAGCCTGCTACGATGCGGCGATCGCCGAGGAGGGCCGTATGCGCCGATTCACCTGTCCGAGCTGTCGCGAGTCGACGATCCCACCGGGGGCGAAATTCGCCGCGACCTCCTTCGCGCCGACCCGCTGTCCACAGTGCCAGGCACCGGTCTACCCCAGCGGCAAGAAGACCTATCTACTGCGCTCGCTCGAGTCGCTGATCGTGACCATGATCGTCATCCTCGCGCTGATCGAGTTCTCCTGGCGCCTGGTCGCGCTCGCCGTCGTCGTGATCGCGGTGATGGAGACGCTGATCTTTCTCTTCGTCCCGCTGGTCCGGCTCAAGCTGCGGGAGCCTGGGCTGTGACCGGCGACGCGACCTTCTTCTGGCACGACTACGAGACCACGGGCACCGATCCCCGCCGTGATCGCCCGCTGCAGTTCGCCGGCGTGCGTACCGATGCCGACCTTGAGATGATCGAATCCCCGAAGGTGCTCTACTGCCAGCCCCCGCGCGATCTGCTGCCGGCACCGGGCGCCTGTGCCGTCACCGGCATTGGGCCGCGGCGGGCCGAGGCCGAAGGACTCATCGAGGCCGATTTCGCCGCGGCGGTCCACGCCGAGCTCGCACGCCCCGGCACCTGCGGGGTGGGCTACAACTCCCTGCGTTTCGACGACGAGGTCACCCGCCATCTGCTGTGGCGCAACTTCTACGATCCCTATGCGCGCGAGTGGGCGCACGGCAATTCGCGCTGGGATGTCATCGACCTGTTCCGCGCCGCGCGCGCCCTGCGCCCCGAAGGGCTCGAATGGCCCGACCACGAGCCGGGCGTGCCGAGCTTCCGCCTCGAGGACCTGGCCGCCGCCAATGGCATCGCCCACGACGCTCACGACGCCCTCGCCGATGTCCATGCCACGATCGAGTTGGTGCGGCACCTGCGTCGGGCCCAGCCCCGTCTTTACAACTACGCCCTGGCCGCCCGCGACCGCCGGCGCAGCGCCGATCTGCTCGCGCTCGACGCCACCGAGCCGGTCCTCCACGTCTCGGGACGCTATCCCGCGCGTCGTGGCTGTATCGCGCCCGTGGCCGCGCTCGCGCGCCACCCGGTCGACCGCAGTGGTGTCATCGTCGTCGATCTCGCCGCCGAGCCCGATGCGCTGATCGAGCGCGATCCGGAGGAGCTCGCCGCCGCGTTGTTTACACCGGCCGAGGAGCGCGACGATACGCAGCCGGTCGTGCCGCTGCGCGTGGTCAAAACCAACCGCTTCCCACTGCTTGCGCCCTTATCCACGCTCACGCCCGCGGCGGCGCGCCGCCTCGAGCTTGATCCGACGAAGGCGCGGGAGCGCCTCGCCCGGCTGCGTGCGACGCCGGGCCTGTCGGCTCGCCTCGAGCGTGTGTTCACGCCCCCGGAACGCGACGAGCCCGACCCCGACACAGCACTCTATGCGGGGCTCCTCGATGACCGCGAGCGCGAGCGCATGGCCGCGGTGCGCCAGCAGCCGCCGGACGCGCTGGCGACGTTCGACCCCGGCTTCGCCGACCGCCGCCTGGCGCCACTGCTGTGGCGCTATCGCGCCCGCAACTGGCCGGAGACGCTGGGGTCGGAGGAGCAGACGGTCTGGCGCGATCTGCGCTGGCGCCGCCTGTGCCGGGGCGAGGCGGGCAGTCCGCGCGATCGCGCGGCCTTCCGCGACGAACTCGCCCGGCTGCAGGCCGAGCAGCGGCTGTCCGCGGCGCTCGCTGCGGAACTCACGGAGTGGGAGCAGAACCTGTTTGCCGACCTGCCGCCCTGTGGGGGCGGCGATGCGGCGTGAGGCGCTGCGCGAGGCAGCGCACGATGCTCTCCGCGCTGCTATGGGGCGCCGGGGTCACCGTATGGGCGGCGGCCGCGGTGGTCGGCGTCACCGGCCTCGGGTACCGGCGCCGGCCGGCCGGCATTACGGGGGATACGCTCGGCGCGACCCACCAGTTCGTGGAGGTCGCCGTCGATCTCGCGCTATTGGCGCTGTGGCAGGCCGGGCATCGTTGCGACACGCGGCGCCAGGGCCGGGCGGTCGCTCGGGGCGTCGCCAGGGATCTTACCGCGCGCGCCGGAAGTCCTGTGCCGCCGCGCGTTCCGTGCCGTCCTCGTGGCGGATGCGCAGACGGCCGTCGTGGGCGCGGAACATCATCGCCGAGTGAATGGGAAAGGCCCCATCGCGCCGGTCGAGCAGATAGAGCCGCAGGGCTTCATGGATCACGGGGAAGGCGAGCTCGGACCAGGGGACGTCGGTGGGGTCGAACCACTCCACGGCCGCGCTTTCGGCGCCGACATCGGCGGCGCCGGCGACGACGCTGCCGCGGAATACGGCATAGACCTGGCCGATGGCGGTCAGGCTGAACAGGGCGTAGAGCCGCGGGTCCGGCACCTGTGCGCAGGCCTCCTCGCGAGTCTCGCGCACCGCCGCCTCGGCGAGGCTTTCACCGTGTTCGTGAAATCCCGCCGGGAAGGTCCAGTAGCCCGCCCGGGGTTCGATCGCGCGCCGGCAGAGCAGTAGGCGCCCGGCGTGCTCGGCTATGCAGCCGGCAATGGTCCGGGGGTTGCGGTAGTGAATGGCGTCGCAGGCCGCACAGACCTGGCGTTCACGGTCGTCGCCGGGCGGGATGCGCCATTCGAGGGCCGCGGCCCCGCAGGCAGGGCAATAGTTCATCGGGGGTTCGAGGGCCATCGCGTTCGGTTCCGGGGCGCCGCGTCGCGGACCGCGTAATCACCGACACCAAACCGGGCCGAACGGTTCCGGCAGGATCACCGCAAATTCCTGCATGACGCCTGCGCTGATCGTACACTGTTGCACTTGTGTAGCGGTAGGTGGAGTCGAGTGATGAGCGCAGATCAACAGCAACGGCGGATCGCATTCATCGGTCTGGGCGTGATGGGTGGCCCCATGGCCGGCCATCTCCGGGCCGCCGGTCACGATGTCGTGGCGTACAACCGCACGCCGTCGCGGGCCCGTGACTGGCGCGAGCGCCACGGTGGCGAGCTGGCCGATTCACCCGCGGCCGCCAGCGAGGGCGCCGATGTGGTGTTCACCTGCGTGGGCCGTGACGAAGATCTGCAGGCCGTGACGACCGGGTCCGAAGGGATCTTTGCGGGGCTATCCGCGGGCGCCGTCTGCGTCGATCACTCTACCGTTTCCGCCCGGCTGAGCCGCGAGCTGGCCCGGATCCTGGAGGCGCGGGGCGCGGCATTCATCGATGCCCCCGTCTCGGGCGGGCAGGCCGGGGCTGAAGCGGGCAGACTGGCCATCATGGCGGGTGGTCAGGCGGCGGCGTTCGCCCACGTCGAGCCACTGCTGCAGGCCTACGGTGGGCGGATCGTCCACATGGGCGAGGTCGGCACCGGTCAGCTGACCAAGATGGCCAATCAGATCTGCGTTGCGGGACTGGTCCAGGGGCTTGCCGAGGGCGTCGATTTTGCACGGCGCGCCGATCTCGACCTGGAGCGCGTGCTCGAAGCGATCGGGGGCGGGGCGTCGCAGTCCTGGCAGATGGACAATCGCGCGCGCACGATGGCCGCCGGTGAGTTTGACTTCGGCTTTGCCGTGGAGTGGATGCGCAAGGACCTGTGCATCTGCCTCGAGGAGGCGCGCGAAAATGGTGCCGCCCTGCCGGTAACCGCGCTGGTCGACCAGTTCTACGCGCGCCTGCAGGAGATGGGCCATGGCCGCGAGGATACCTCGAGCCTGATACGCCTGCTCGACGGCAGTGCGGGTTCGCCCGGCACTTTTTGACAGTAGTGGCACGAACTGCCGGCATATGGTGTCAGCACCATCCGGGCAGGAACATTGCGGGCCGGGCTGTCAACCCTTGACTTGGGAGTTATGCACATTGGAACGCCGGGGCCTGGAGGAGCGATCGTATCCCGGCCCGATGTCAAGGTGGGTGAGCCATGGGACGAGATAATTTCATAAGTTACTGATTTCCCGTGTTGTCATGGATATGTACAGAAAGTAACCAATCTGTTTCAAGGCGCCGAATCTCGCCCGTCACAAGCCTACTTCACCACGCTTTCCACAATTTTATCCACAGGTTTTGGGGATAACCGGAATTTCTTTGCATGATCGCGAACTTAACGAAAAAAGTGACAACAAGACCGCAACTCGACGGTGGCGGGTTCCACGGCGTGCCGGCAGAACGCGATAATGTCGCTCCCCCTGCCGACCTTGGACGGCCCACCGGGAGCGCGCCGTGCAAATTGAGGATCTGAATTTCGCCGATCTGCGCACGCCGACTGGCGTCGCGCACCTGGATGCGGCCTTTCTCGCCCGCCTCGAAGGGGCTGATCCGGCGCTGCGTGCGCGCCTGGAGGACTTCCGCCATGCCGCGGAACCGCCGCCGCCGCTCGAGCACTCCGCGCTGCTGATGGCGCTCGGCCCCCACCTGGAGGCGCTGCTCGTCGATCTGTTCGCCATCGACGACGCCGTCACGGCGTTGCGCGCCGACATCCTTGGACACGACCCCATCCTGCGATTCAAGAACCAGTTCGTCCTGCGGCGCAGCCGCAAGGTCCGTGATCTGCCGACAACGCCGTTTGCCGAACTCGACGACTGGCTCGAGGCGCGGATCGACCCCACTCGCGGTGACCGCGAGGCCGCCGTCGCCGCGTTCGCGATGACCCTGTTGCGCGACCCGGAGGGCAACGCCGAGGCCGTGGAGGGCCTCACGCACTGGTGCGTGCTCGCCCAGCGCACCGAGGAGGGGCAGCAGGCGGTCGCCGGCTGGACGGCGTTCAAGCTGCCGCGCCGCGTCGACCATTCGGCACTGGTCCAACTGGAACCGGTCGCCGATGACGGCCGACGCGTGCGCCTCGAGGCTGATCCCGGTCGCTGGCGGCGGCGCGACGGCTTCGGCCTCACCGACGTGCGCATGGACCGGCGTCAGATCCAGGGCGAGGTCAACTACTGCATCTACTGCCACGAGCACGACGGCGACTTCTGCTCGAAGGGCTTTCCGGAGAAGAAGAAGCAGCCCGAGCTCGGGCTCAAGGTCGACCCCCTGGGCAATCGGCTGACCGGCTGTCCGCTGGAGGAGAAGATCTCGGAGATGCACGTCTTCCGCCGTGATGGTTGGCCGCTCGCCGCCCTCGCCGTGGCTATGGTGGACAACCCGATGATCCCGGCGACCGGCCACCGCATCTGCAACGACTGCATGAAGGCCTGCATCTACCAGAAGCAGGACCCCGTCAACATCCCGCAGATCGAGACCGGGGTGCTCACCGACGTGCTGAAACTGCCCTGGGGGGTGGAGATCTATGACCTGCTGGCGCGCTGGAATCCGCTGCGCCATCGCCAGTATTGCCAGCAGCCCTACAACGGGCGGCGTGTACTGGTCGCGGGCATGGGCCCTGCCGGTTTCACCATGGCCCACCACCTGACCATGGCCGGTTGCGCCGTGGTGGGCATTGATGGGCTCAAGATCGAGCCCCTGCCTGCCGAGTTGATCGAACAGCCGGTGCGTGATTGGGCCGCGATCCAGGAAGCGCTCGATGAGCGCATCCTGCTCGGTTTCGGCGGCGTCGCCGAGTACGGGATCACCGTGCGCTGGGACAAGAACTTCCTCAAGCTGATCTATCTCACCCTCGCGCGGCGCCCCGGTTTCTCCATCCATGGCGGTGTCCGCCTCGGCGGGACTGTGACCGTCGCGGACTGCTGGCGGCTCGGCTTCGACCACCTCTGTCTGGCGACGGGCACGGGGCTGCCGCGGGTGATCGACATCGGCAACTCGCTCGCGCGCGGCATGCGCCAGGCGAGCGATTTCCTCATGGCGCTGCAGCTCACCGGGGCGCACAAGGCCACCAGTCTGGCGAATCTGCAGGTACGCCTGCCCGCGGTGGTGGTCGGTGGCGGACTGACCGGTGTCGACACGGCGACCGAGGTGCAGGCCTACTACATTCAGCAGGTCGAGAAGACCCTCACGCGGTTCGAGGCGCTCGCCGCGGAGCAGGGCGAGGAGGCCGTCCGCAGTGCCCTCGGTGAGGAGGACCAGCAGATCCTTGATGAATTCCTTGAGCATGGCCGTGCTGTGCGTGCCGAGCGCGCCCGTGCCGCCGCGCTCGGCGAACCCCCCGATTTCGCTCCGCTGCTGCGTGCCTGGGGGGGAGTGACCATCGCCTATCGTAAGGGGCTCAACGACTCGCCCGCCTACACGCGCAATCACGAGGAAGTGGACAAGGCGATGGAGGAGGGCCTCTACTACGCCGAGGGCCTCGATCCGCGGCACTGCGAACTCGATGCCTACGGCCACGTTCGCAGTATCGTCTGCCGCCGCGTGCAGCGCCAGGGCGGCCGCTGGCTCAACACCCCGGAAGAGGTGACCCTGCCCGCGCGTGCGGTCTTCGTCGCTGCGGGGACCGTGCCCAACACCATCTATGAGCGCGAGCACCCGGGGACGTTCGCCCTCGACGGCAACCATTTTCTGCCGCACATCGAGCACGCCGAAGGCCTCCAGCCCGTGCGCACGGCGCCGCACGCCAAGGCGCCCGAGTTCGGCCCCTTCACTTCGTACGCACAGGGCGGGCATTACGTCACCTTCATCGGCGATACCCATCCGGTCTTCCACGGCAGCGTGGTCAAGGCGATCGCATCGGCTGCGCGTTCCTGGCCGCAGGTCATGGACGCGGTGGCGCAGCGGCCGGCTCACCATCAGACCGACCCGGCCGCCTGCACTGCGTTCCTCGACGACATCCGTGACCGCCTCGAGGCCCGCGTGATTTCGGTCGACACCTCGAATCCTGAAGCCACCGAACTCTGGGTGCGCGCACCACAGGCGGCGCGCAACTTCCGACCGGGGCAGTTCTTCCGTCTGCAGACCTATGAGTCGCTGGCCCCGGTGGTCGCGGGCACCCGCCTGCAGGTGCCGCAGCTCACGGTTTCGGGCGCGGGGGTCCACGGCGACTGCATCCGCCTGATCGTGCTGCAGTTCGGCGCGGCGCCACGCCTCGTCGGCCGCCTGCAGCCCGATGATCCGATCGTGCTGATGGGGCCCACGGGCCAGCCCACCGACATCCCTGCTGGCGAGACGGTGATGATCGTGGCCGGGCGCTGGGGTGCGGCGGCGATGCTCGACATCGGACCCGCACTGCGCGCCGCGGGCAACCGCGTGCTCTACTTCGCCGCCTTCGGCCGCGCCGAGGAGGTCGAGCACCAGGGCGAACTCGAAGCGGGCGCTGATCAGATCGTCTGGGCGACGGCGCGCGGGGAGCCGGTCGCGGCCCGACGTCCCCTGGATGCCACCGTCTCCGCGACCGACATGGTCGAGCTGGTGGCGCGTTACGGTGAAGGTTCGGTCGGCCCCGCTGCCGGTATTGCGCTCGCCTCAGTCGACCGCATCCTCGTTATGGGCGGCACGGGCCTGCTCACCGGTTTCCAGCGCGCGCTGGCCGATCCTGGCTTCGCCGGGCGGTTCCCGGCGGACCTGCGCGTGCTCGGAACCGCGGGCAGTCCGATGCAGTGCATGCTCAAGGGGGTGTGCGCGCAGTGCCTGCAGTGGCACAAGGACCCGGAGACGGGCGAGCGGACAAGGGCCGTGTTCTCCTGTGCCGAACAGGATCAGCCCCTGGCCTGGATCGATCTGGAGAATCTCGCTGCTCGCCAGCAGCAGAATCGCTTGCCGGATCGGCTGACGGCGATGTGGGTCGATCATGTGCTCCAACACGCAGGGGATGCGAAGCGGCTGTCTTATCCCGCATGATGCGCGCTGAAGCGATCGGGGTGGCGTGATGAATCACCGGGTGTGGCTGTTCAGTGCAGCCGGCGTACTCCTTGTGGCCGCCATGGTGGTGCTCGCGCCGCGCGGTGATGCCCCGCGCGACGACGGCATGCCCGCGCGCGAGGGCGCGCAGGCCGGGGACCCGGCGGATCGCACTGGAGCGCTTGTCGACGAGGTCGTCTTCACCCGGGAGTCGGATCCGGGCAAGGTCGTCGGCCAGATCGAGACGGGATCACATCACATCTTCGGTCAGGGCGTTACCAGTAGCACCGTGGCGCAGCGCGTGCGCGATTCGGCGGGGGCACGCCAGGACATCTCCTACGGTTCCTCCGCGGAGCTGACATTCAATCCGACCGGCCCCGAAACGGCAGGCGGAGCGCTCAACCCCTTCCACGAGCCCAGGGTCCGTGAGGCAGTCAACTGGCTCATCGACCGGCGCTATATCGCCGATGAACTCTACGGTGGTCTGGCCGTGCCCCGCTACCTGCCGATGAGCACCGCGTTTCCCGATTACGCCCGTCTCGCCGATGTCGCCCGCAGTCTTGAGCAGAAGTATCGTCACGACCCCGAGCGTGCCGAGCGCGTCATCAGCGCAGAGATGGCGGCGATGGGGGCAGAGCGGGTGGATGGCCGCTGGCACTACCAGGGGCAACCGGTACGTCTGCGCGTCCTGATCCGCACCGAGGATGCGCGCCGACGAGTCGGTGATTATGTCTCCAATCTGTTTGCCGAACTCGGTTTCGAAGTCGAGCGCATGTATCGAACGGCGGAGGAGGCCGCGGCGATCTGGGCGGCGGGTGACCCGGAAACCGGGCGCTGGCACATCTATACCGGCGGCTGGGCGTCGACCGTGATCGATCGCGATGTCGCCAATAATCTCGATTTCTACTACACCCCGCGCGGTCAGCCCATCGCACTGTGGCAGGCCTACGATCCCGGTGAGGAACTCGATGACATCGCCGGGCGGCTGCAGCGGCGCGAGTACGACACCTGGGATCAGCGCCAAGAGATGATGGCGCGCGGCCTTGAGCTCGCCATGGAGGACTCGGCCCGCGTCTGGGTGGTTGATCAGCTCAGCGTCTGGCCCCGCGCCGCCGATACCGAACTCGCCGTCGACCTCGCCGGCGGCATCGCCGGGTCGCGACTCTGGCCCTATACGCTGCGCTTCAGTGATCGGATCGGTGGGCGCATGGTCTTCGCCCTCCCCAGTCTGATGACCGAGCCGTGGAACCCGGTCGCTGGCAGCACCTGGCTCTTTGACCAGGTGGTGATGCGCGGGACGCAGGATGCCAACCTCCTGCCCGATCCCTTCACGGGCCTCTACTGGCCGCAACGCATCGATGGTGCCGAGGTCACCGTGCGCGCGGGCACGCCGGTCAATCGCACGCACGACTGGCTCAGCCTGGAGGAAGCCGAAGAGATCGAGGTCCCCGGGAGTGCCTGGATCGACTGGGACCGCGACGCGGGCCGGTTCCGCACGGTGGAGGAACTCCATCCCGACGGGCTGGAGGCACGTGCCCGGGTGCGCGTGCATTATGAGGAGGGCTACCTCGATCGCGAGTGGCATGACGGCACGCACATGTCGCTGGCCGACATCGTATTGCCCTGGATCCTGCTCTTCGAGCGTGCCGACGAGGAGAGCCCACTGTTCGATCCGGGACACCTTCCCGACTTCGAGAGTTTCCAGCGCCATTTCCGTGGTTGGGACATCGTCTCCACGGACCCTCTGGTGATCGATATCTACAGCGACCAGATCTACCCCGATGCGGAAACGATCGTGGCAAGCCGTGCTCCCTCCGTTTCCCCCTGGCATGCGCTGGCCATCGGCATGCGCGCCGAGGCCAGCGGCGATC
>SLKC01000011.1 GCA_007134775.1 Ectothiorhodospiraceae bacterium
CCCGCAATAACACGACCCGGTCGTAGAGCGCACGGCGATGTTGCGGATCCTCCTCGGGGACACGTTCGATGAAGTCGTCCAGCCGGCGCTGTGTGGCAGCCATGGTCGCGTCGGCCTCTTGGGGCCGCGCATCGGTGAGCAAGCGGTCGCGGCGATCGATTGCCTGGCGGATCTCGGCGGCGATGGCATCGGCCTCGATCTGCCGTCGGATCTGGGGCTCGAACCGCTCGGGATGTTCGCGGACGGCGCTCAGCGCGCGTTCGGCCGCACCCAACCGCCACAGCGCCAGCGTCTGTTCCACGTAGTACAGCGCGGCATCGGGATCGGCGCGGCGGGCCCGGTTGACCAGTGCCAACGCCTCGCGTTCCCGGCCGGACAGACGCATGCCGTAGGCCATCATGGCCTGTTGCTCGGCCGAGTCGGGCAAGGGGTCGATGGCCCGGAGGGTATCGATGGCAGTGGCGGTGTCGCCCGCTTCAGCGCTGGCCACGCCGTAAAGCACCTGGGCCTCGGCGCCGAGGCGGTGGTGGGAGTCACGCAGTACCGCGGCGGCCTCCTCGAACTGCCCGGCGTCGCGCAGCGCGCCGGCCCAGGCAACGTGGGCATACTCCGGGACCTCGGCGGGAGCGAGTCCGGCCGTCTGCTCGCGGATGGCAGCGTTGTCGCCGGCTTGGCGCTGCAGGATGACCAGGTCGGCGAGGATGCGAGGGTCATCGGGATGGACGGCCGCCAGGGATTCGAGGCGCGCGATAGCGCGCTCGAACTGGCCCTCCCGGGCGAGTTCCACGGCAGCACTACGGCTCGCCTCAGGCGACTCGGCAGCATGGGCTGGGGGGAATGCGAAAGACTGCAGAAGGGAAAGGACGGCGACAACGGGCAGGCAGCGAATGCCGCGGGGAAAGGGAATTCCGAGTGCCTTCATGTAATGTTCCTATCCTTACGCCCTCCTGGCCTGCAATTCCTCACCCCGAACACGTTACGCGGAGCAGCCGTTACAACCTTGTCGTGGGCAAACCGATACCCATCCGTAAGCGCCCCCCGGCGGGTGCTAGACTGCCACAGAATCGCCGTCCACACATTCTGTATGGCCCGAAATGCGGCCCTCGGGTGCAGGTGCGCGCCACGCCCCCGGGCCGGCGCGCTCACGTCGGGCCGGGGGCGGGGAATGACGCGCCACTACCCGGCGCCACTGCTTCCCGGGGATTCGTCGCCGCTACCTGTCGACGTACGGCTTCCCGTCGATGCGGAGCCGCTGGACTTCTTCTTCGAGGCGCTCTTCTTCGAGGCGCTCTTTTTCCTGCTTGTGCGCGTACCGCCGCCGCTGGGTGCACCCGCCGACATCGCCGAGGGAATCGCCAGGATGCTGCGCATCAGGTCGATGCCGAGGAAGTAGAAGACGAACGCGATATAGGCGAGGAACGGCGACAACGCCGCCCACAGCACCAATGGCACGGTCATCTCGGCACGCGCGACGGCCTGCACGATCTCTGCCTGGGAAGAACCGATCATGCTGAGCAGCAGGATGACCCCGTAGACGAACGCAACCACCAATGCCACCCCATAAAAGATCGGCACAAGGCGCACGCCCGCCTTGGCAAAGAACGACAGTAGACCGAGGGCCTCTTCACCGGCGCTGATCCGCTCGTCGATCTTCAGCGCCAGCAGCGAGGGCTGCAGTGCCAGCCACACCGTGCCGATCGCCAGCGCAGCGACCACCAGGCCGAACAGGAAGATCTGGATACTTCCCGCCTCGATCGACCAGACGATCCCCCCGACGAACGCGACGAGCGCCACAACCAGGGCCACCAGGGCATAAGCGCGCAGGAACGCCCGCGAGCCCAGCGTCGAGGGCGTGGAGGTCACCAACGAACGGGTCGCCCCCATGAACTGCATCACGGTGTACTGCAACAGCGGCAGCACGAGCAGCCAGACAATCCCCCATACGACGGCACTGGGCTCGGCGACCACGGCGACGACGATCTGGATCAATAGCCCAACGACGGCAACACCGAGCAGTGACCAGTGGCCGAACGTCGTCAGGCGATCGATGACGCCGTCGAAGCGCTCGTTGCCGAGCCATTCCCCAATGGCATCGAGGAGGCTCCCGACGCGTTGGGCGATGAACGTACCGGATACCGCTTCCTTCCCTTCTACTGGCATAGTTACCCCTTGCGGGTGTCTCCACGTGCGTGGCCTTGACCCGCGTCACATTGGTTCAATGCGTATACCCATCCTAATGAATACAGTGCTGATGTCCACCGGAGGGCCGGAGACCGCAACCGCCAAACCGATTCCAATGGCCCATTCGCCATCAATACCACCCGTCCCGCACGGCGATGGAGTGCAGTCATGAAGCGCGCGCAGAGCCAATCATGACCGTATCCAGCCTGGCCGCCCTGTTTGGCGCCCTGCTCGTGCTGGCGGCAGCGCCGAGCGTGAGCGTGCTCCTGGTCACGACCAAGGCCGCAACCTCGGGCTTCGCCCATGGCGCATCCACGGCAGCCGGCGTGGTCGCCGGCGATCTGCTGTTTATCCTGGTAGCGGTATTTGGTCTGGCACTACTTATTGAGGCTGTCGAAGGGACCTGGTCTCTACTGAAGTATGTCGCCGCAGGATATCTGGTATGGCTCGCCGCCAGCTTCTGGCAATCCCGGAATGAACCACCACACGTGCGGATGCAGCCGCAACCCACGTCACTGCAAGGAAGCTTCATGGCCGGGCTTCTGCTGACGCTCGCCGACCAAAAGGCCGTGCTCTTCTACCTCGCATTTCTCCCGGCGTTCATGGACCTCGCCACATTGTCCTGGCTGGACATTGGTGCATTGATGGCAGTGGCCATTGTTGCCGTCGGTGGCGTCAAGCTCGCCTACGCGTACGCCGCAGAGCGGGCGGCTGCGCTGGTCACTCCGACCTTCCAGCGCACGGTGCATGTGGTGGTCACCGGTGCATTCCTGGCCGCGGCGGTGGCTGTTATGCTCCGGGCCTAGCGGATCTCCATCGCTCCACGCCCGTCATTGCTTTCACCGCAACAGGGCATTGGTGCCGATGCCGGTCCATGGGTGGAGCCGGCATCGGCCGTCGCGAGCCTGGCTAGCCTCAGCTCCGCGGATCGTCTTCCGGATCAAGATACTCGATGCCCCAGGGACCGGTGCCGTGGAGCTGGAAGATCACCTCGCCCTCGGC
>SLKC01000163.1 GCA_007134775.1 Ectothiorhodospiraceae bacterium
ACCGGCGGCGAGCGCTGGCGCGTGCCCGCATTCAACGGACCCGGCATCCTCCAGGTCGAAGAGCTCGACAACGGTGACTTCCTCGTGCTCTCGACACCGCGGAATCTCGCCCGCCTGCAGATCGCCCAGGCCTACTCGCTGATGCGCGTCGGACGCGACGGCCAAGTCCGCTGGGTCAGCGAGCACGCGGGCAACGCCACCCGCGGCATGGAAGTGGTCGGCGACCGCGTGGTCGTCGATGGCACGCCGCTGGAGGTCTTCGACCTGGCCAGTGGCGAACGGCTCTGGGCCAACGAACTGCGCTACGCCGCCGGCGGTTTCCCCGACCCCCGCTACATCCCGGCACCCGCGCCACTCATCACCGCCGACGGCCTCTATCAGGCGGCCTTCACCCACGGTGAGGACGGCAGCTTCGTCAGCGCCGGCTTCCCCCACCGCGTGCGCGCCTACGACATCGACAGCGGCGAGGAGCGCTGGGAGACAGCGGAGACGAACACCTTCTTCGGCGAGCTCTACGAGGTCGACGAGCGCCTGCTCGTCTGGGGCGCGGGCGCCTTCTTCGGTGCGCACGAGGGCGGGGGCATCGCCGCGCTCGACCCCGCGACGGGCGAGCGCCTCTGGCAGAGCCCCGAGATGGCGACGCCGGGTACGTTCACCACCGCTCCCTGGGTCGTCGAGCCGGTCTTCGACGCCGAGCGCGAGCACGTCTACATCGCCGGGCCCGAGGATCTCTACGGCCTGCGCATCGACGACGGCGAGCGCACGCTAGCGGTCGATATCGAGGCCGTCGACATCGGCGCGCCCGTGGGCCTGGTGCGCCACGACGATCACATCGTGGTCGTCGCCCGCGAGGGGGTCGCGGCTTTCGCCCTCGCCGACGGCAGCCGCGCCTTCGTCATCGAGACCGAGCGCATCGCCGACTACTCGCTGCACGGCGAGCGGCTCGTGATCCATGTGGTCGCCACCGTTGCCGGCCTCGAGGGCGACAACGGCGCCGGCGGCGTCCGCGCCATCAACCTCGACCATGGCACGGCCGGCGGCCTGGTGGCCTGGCCCGAGATCCCGTCGCTGGTGTTCGGCCCGTTGGGCGGCCCGCGCGCGTTCGTCACCGCGGATGGCCGCCACGCCTTCTTCGTCGACAGGGACGGCTATCTCAGGCGCTATACCCTGTAGCGGACAAGGGCCGGTCTACAACTCGACCGCCATGCCGTCGTAGGCGCACTCGAGTTCGACCCGCTCGAGGTGGGTCAGCATCTCCTCACCGAGGTGGTTGAGGATGATGCGGCCGGCCTTGAGTTCGGGCAGGTGGCGCGCGAGCGTGCGGTAATCGACATGGATCGGTGTCACCGTGTCGAAGAAGTTGCACTCGCAGATCATCAGGTCGGCGCCGTCGGCGATGCCGATGAGTTCGTCGGTCCAGCAGGTGTCGCCGGAGAAGCCGATGACCCGATCGTTGACGCTGATGCGCAGTCCGTGCGACAGCGCCGCATCGGAATGGATCACCGGGAAGGCCGTCACCGAGAACCCTTCGAGTTCAAGGGGCTGGTGCGCCGCGTAGGGGACGAAGCGCACGTCGAGCTCGTCTACCACCCCCGAACTCCCGGGATACATCACCTCCATCAGATCGCGCGTGCGCTGTTCGCCGCCCGCTGGGGTCACGATCGTCAGCGGTCGCTGGCGCTGGCGGTGCTTGGCCGCCTCGAGCAGGAGCACGGGCAGGCCACCGTAGTGGTCGCCGTGGAAGTGGCTGATCAGGATGGCGTCGACATCGTCGGTGGTGAGCCCCGCCCGATGCAGTGCGACGAGCGACGATGCCCCGCAATCGATCAGGAAACGCGCCGACGGCGCCGCGACATGGAAGCAGGTGTTGAGGCGCCCGCCGCTGCCGAAGGCGTCGCCGCATCCGAGAAAAACCAGCCGTACCGTTGCTGCCATCCGCTACCACCCCATCGTCGTATCGATGGCGTGAGCGTACCGTAGCGACCCACCCGCTGTCCCCGTCCGCCCCGACGCCACCCTCACTGCATCGGGCCGGGCCGCGGCATCGCTTGCTCGCAGCGCGACGCGACCCCGATGTCACCAACATGCGCTGTCGACGGCACTATCGAGGCGCGGAAGTGGTGGTGCCCGCGTTCACCTCCACCGAAGCACAGTAACCGCCTCCTTTTCCAGCCCTCCCTTTCCGGCCGCGGCCAACGCTCGCAGTCACGTTTAGCATGCGCCACCGCGCCTGAGCGCAGCCCTCACCCCCGGATCGGTGCGATCATGCACTGCATTGATGGAATACAATTCGTTATACAAACCCGCTCAAAACCCTAGACATGTCCGCAACGTACGAGCCCGCCGATGTCTCCCGCCTGCGCGAGGTCCTGTTCGCGGTCGCCGGCGGTGTCGCCCTGCTCTGGCTTATCCACACGGTGTTCGCCCTGACGGCGTGGTCGCCCGCAGCGCTCGGCGTACGCCCGGGTGAGGCGAGTGGGCTCGTCGGGGTGTTGACCGCGCCGCTGGTCCACGGCACCTGGGGCCATCTCGCGGGCAATTCGGCGGCGCTGCTCGTACTCGCCAGCGCGATGATCTACGGCACGCCGCACGCGGCGAAGATCGCGCTGCCCGTAATCTGGCTCGCCTCCGGGCTCGCCGTTTGGCTGTTCGCACGCGAGGCCGCCCACATCGGTGCGAGCGGGCTGACCTACGGCATGATGTTCTTCGTCTTCATCATCGGCATCCTGCGCCGCGACAAACGCTCGATCGCGCTCGCCCTGCTCGTCTTCTTCCTCTACGGCAGCATGGTCTGGGGCCTGCTCCCCGTCGCCCCCGGGGTGTCGTTCGAATACCACCTCTTCGGGGCGCTCGCCGGCGGCCTCTGCGCCTTCCTCCTGCGTAACCGCGACCCGCTGCCGCCGAGGCGCCGCTACGAATGGGAAGAGGAGGCCGAGGAGGAAGAATCCGGGAAGGATCTGGTGTTCGACCGCCCCCCGCCGGAGGACGAACGCCGACTCTAGCGCCGCCGACCCTGGGGGGCGGCTCCGGTCCGCCGCTCAATCGTCCGGCGGACCGAAACGCTCTTCGAGATAGTCGATGATGTCGCGCGATTCGTAGAGCCAGCGTACCCCCGCGTCCTCGTCGATACGCAGGCAGGGCACCATCTGGCGACCGCCGCCGGCCACCAGCTCGTCGCGGGCCGCGCGATCCTGGGAGATATCGCGGCGCAGCAGCGGCACATCGAGACGCCGCATGGCGATGAATACCTTGATGCAGAAGGGGCAGGTCGGGCGGTGGTAGAGCGTCAGGCGCTGGGCCGCGCGCTCCACGGCGGCCTGCTCGTCAGGGGTACGCACGGGAACGCCCGCGCGCTCGCGCAGTATATCGACGTGCTGTCGGATCTTGTCGAACATGATCGCTCTCGATTGATGGCAAGCGCTGGGCGCGCCTGCGTTGCGGGGCGCAGTATCGCATGCCTGCGCCCGGGCGCGGCCAGCGCAATGGGTGGGCGCACGCGCCCCCTACGCAACTGCACGATGGTGGCCGAATGCGGTACCCTACGCGCGCCGCGCGCCCGTAGCTCAGTCGGATAGAGCACCAGGCTTCGAACCTGGGCGTCGGGGGTTCGAGTCCCTCCGGGCGTGCCAGTCTTCGCCGCACGGGTCGCCGCATGACGGATCTCGCCGCCACCCTCAAGCGCATCGACGGCCGCGGCTACAAGGCCTACCGCGACATCCTCGGCCGCCACGCCTTCGACCGCTTCACGCTCCACGTCGATCACGTCCAGGCCGACCCCTACGCCGCGCCCTCGCGGCTGCGCGCCGTCGTCCCCTGGGCCGTAGCCGACCTGCCCACGGCGATCCATGCCGGCGCCGCGCGCGAACGCGCGGCCCGGGACTACCTCGCGCGCGCCTTCCGCCGCGCTGCGGACGACGAGCGCGCCGTCGCCATCGATGCCGGCGGGCAGACGGTTCTCGACCGCACGGCCTGCCTGTTCACGGCGGCGGGCGTCGAGCTGCGGTTCACGGTCCACCTGCCCGCTGCCGGACGCAGCGTCCGCGGGCGCCAGGCGCACGATCTGCTCTGCCGGGCACTACCGCGCATCGTCGCACAGGCGGCGACTGGCGATGCCCTCGACACCGGGGCATTGACCGCGCACTGCGCCGCGGTCGAGGACCAGGTCGCGCTGCGCCACGCCCTGGAGCGGCACGGCCTTGTGGCCTTTCTCGCCGACGGCGCCATTCTGCCCCGTGCCAGCGGTGTCGATGACCGCCCCCTGGCCGAGGCGCTCGCACTCACCGCACCGCAGAGCCTGCGCTGCCGCCTGGAGGCGCCGAACGCGGGCGCGGTCACGGGCCTCGGGATCCCGCGCGGTATCACCCTGATCGTCGGCGGCGGCTTCCACGGCAAGTCGACCCTGCTCGCGGCGATCGAGCAGGGGATCCACGACCACATCCCCGGCGACGGCCGCGAGGGCGTGGTGGCGGACCCCGGCGCGGCGCGTATTCGCGCCGAGGATGGGCGCGCGGTCACCGGGGTCGACCTCTCGCCCTTCATCAGCAACCTGCCCTTCGGCAAGCCCACCGAAGACTTCACGACAGCGCTCGCCTCGGGCTCGACGAGTCAGGCCGCGGCCCTGCAGGAGGCGCTTGAGGCCGGCGCACGCACGCTCATCGTCGACGAGGATACGTCGGCGACGAATTTCATGATCCGCGACGAGCGCATGCAGGCGCTGGTGGCGAAGGAACACGAACCGATCACGCCCTTCGTCGACCGGATCCGCCAGCTGCGCGACGAACTCGGCGTCTCCACGGTGCTGGTCATGGGTGGCTCGGGCGACTACTTCGACTGCGCCGACCAGGTCATCGAGATGCGCGCCTATCGTCCCCACGAGGTCACGGCGGCGGCACACCACATCGCGGAGACGCATGTCACGGGACGGCGCGAGGAGCGTGCCGGCGCCATGGTCATCCCGTCACCGCGCTGCCTCGATCCGCGCTCGCTCGAGCCAACCACGGCGCGGGGCAAGCGCAAGGTCCAGGCCCGCGGACGCGACACACTGATCTTCGGCCGCGGCGAGATCGACCTGCGGGCGCTCGAGCAGATCGCCGATGCCTCCCAGGTGCGCGCCATCGGCCTGATCCTCGCCACCCTCGCCGCAGCGGGCGACTCGATCGACGATCCGCCCGCCCGGATGCGCGCTCTCCTGACCGCGGAGTGGGATGTGCTGACACAGCGGCCCGATGGTGACCTCGCCCGCCCGCGCACGCACGATGTCATGGCCGCACTCAACCGCCTGCGCGGGGTGGCGCTGCGGCGCCGCGCTTGAACCGGCCGCGCACGCTGTCGATCACACCGCGGTTGACGATGGGCCCGGATGCCCGACGAGGGTCAGCGTTGGCGCTCTGAACCGCGTCCCTCCGACCGGGTGCCCGCTCGGTCCGAGATCAGGGATACAGGACACTCTGGTCGCACGCCTCGAACGCATCGAGGTCATGGGCCTCCGCCATGCAGGCGATGTCCTCGTGCGCCTCGATCTCGGCCGTGCAATCGGCGATGGCGGTGTCGGGCGTCTGGCGGAACTGGCGCGACAGCGCCTTGGCGAACAGTGCCGCCTGCACCGTATGCTGCCCCTCGTCGTCACCCGGCGCGAAGTCCTCCCCCGGATCGACGCCACCGTGTTCCGCGATTGCCTGGGTGAAATCAACATCGGGATCATCAGCGCCGACGAGGCGATTGGCCCGCTCGCGCAGAAAGCGCCCCGCGTTGGCCACGGCATCGCGGCAGAGCGCGTCCATGTCAGGGGCTGACTCGTCGGTGTCGCCCTGCGCGTGCCGCCCCTCCCACGGTCCGGGCTCCTCCTCCGCCCCCTCGGGCACAGCCTCGAGTTCGATGCCAGTGGCGTCATCGGGAGGCGGCTGGTCGGAGAAAACCGTCCGGCCCTCTTCATCCGTCCACTGATAAAAGTCGCCGGTGACGCCGATGCCCACGGGCAACAGCGCCGCAACGACCGCCGCGGTGGCCAGCGCGGGCCGCAAGCGTCTACGCCGCCAGGGCGCGCGCCGAACCGGATGGGATCTGCTCATGGCCTGAATCCATTGCGCTCATGTTCGAAAAGACGTGGGCCGAATGCCCGGCGAGCGCTCGTACAGTAACGGACGCCCACGTGCCATCATAGCGCAACTGCCACCGGGCGCTGCCGACACCGCCGTGCCCCGACGGGGCGTTCCGCAATGCACCTTGACACGCGTCCGGCCGCACACGACCGTGCCGGGTTCGGCCCACCGCGACGAAGTCCACCGGTCAGCGTGCACACCGCCACACCGCCCTCCTTCCGCTACCGCCTCGCGGGCCTCGACGTGGCGCGCGCGCTCGCCGTCATCGGCATGGTCATGGTCCATGTCGGACCGACCGAGCCCAAGGATCTGGCGACACAGCTCTACACACTCACCAATGGCCGGGCGTCGGTGCTCTTCGTCCTCCTCGCCGGCATCGGCGTCGCGCTCCTCGCCGATGCGCGCGGCGCCACCCCCGCGCGCACGGTTGTCGACCTCGCCTGGCGCGCGCTCGTTCTGCTCCCGCTCGGGCTGGCACTCCAGGCCGTGGTCACAGCGCAGTACGTGATCCTGCCCACCTACGCCGCTCTGTTCGTCATCGCGATCGCCACGCTACACCTGCCGACCCGCGTCCTGCCCGGGATCGTCGCGATCGGTGCCATCGCCGGCCCGTTGGTCTTCCTCGTGGGGCGCGTGCGCGCGCCCGACGTCTTCGACCGCGGCCCGCTCCTCCCCGGTGAGCCGGCGGGCGAGATCGTGCACGGGCTGCTGCTGTCTGGCCCCTACCCGATTGTGGTGTGGCTCGTGCCCTTTCTCCTCGGGCTCTGGCTCGGTCGCCGCGATCTGCGCGCTGCGGCTGTGCACACGCGTCTGATCGTCGGTGGCGCCAGCGTCGCCGTCGCCGCCACGGGGCTCGCTGCCCTGCTGCAGGCGCACTATGGAGATCCCGGCTTCACACCATCCTGGGAATTGATCATCAGCGCCCGCCCCCACAGCCAGATGCCGCTGTGGCTGGCCACGTCCGGCGGCGTCGCCGTCGCCGTCGTCGGTCTCTGCCTGGCTCTCACCGCATCGGGCGGGGGTCGTCCCGGACCCCTCGCGGCGCTCGGCCGTACCGCGCTGACCTTCTACGTCCTCCACCTGCTCGTGATTGCCGTCTGGCCGGAGCATTTCATGGATGAACGCGTCCTGCCCGCGCTCGCGATGACCGCTGGGCTCTCGGGTGCCGGCATGGCGGGCGCCCTTGTGTGGCTACGTCATTTCCGGCAAGGACCACTGGAGGCGGTACTTCGCGGTCCTCGCCAGTGGCATCGTCCCCAATAGCGGGAGGGAGCGAGCGCACCGCCGGCCGATACAACAGTGCACCAGCCGATCACCGGGCCGACGGGACCGGCATGATAGGATCGCGACCTTTTGCGTACCTGTCGTGGTCGCTCATGACCGATGCTCGCTCTGCTCTCTGGCACAGTCGCCACATCGCCGCGTTCGGCACACTGGCGATGGCCACCTCCGGTTTCGGCCAGACCTTCTTCGTCGCCGTGTTCGGCGCGGAGATCCGGGGCGCGTTCGAGCTCTCGCATACCGCCTACGGCACGCTCTACAGTCTCGCCACGATCTGCTCGGCGGCACTGCTGCTGCGCGCCGGACGCTGGGCCGATGACTGGCCCCTGGCACGGGCCGCTGCGGTGGCCGTGCTGCTGCTCGCGGGCGGCTGTCTGCTCGTCGGACTGGCACCGCACGCCGCCGTGCTCGCGCTGGGCTTCTTCCTCATTCGCTTCGGTGGCCAGGGCCTGATCGCCCATCTCGCGATCGTCAGCGCCGGGCGTTACTTCCGCGAGCACCGCGGCAAGGCGGTCGCACTGGCGGCGATGGGCATCCCGCTGGCCGAGGCAAGCCTGCCCATCGCCGGCGCCTTCCTCCTCGGCCTCGGCGGCTGGCGTCTGCCGTGGGGCGTCGCTGCCGCCGTCCTGCTCGTGGTCGCGCTGCCCCTACTGATCGGCCTGGCCCGCCGCGCCGGGCCCGCACCCGATGCCGACGTCGCGCAACCGCAGAGCGCGACGGACGTGGGCGAACCGCGCCACTTCACCCGCGGCGAGGCCCTGCGTGACCCGGGCCTTTACCTGCTGCTGCCCGCCGTGCTCGCCGGGCCGTTCATCATTACCGCGATCCTGTTCCACCAGACGGCGATCGCCGAGCTGCGCGACTGGCCGCTGGAGCGCGTGGCCGCCGCGTTCACCACCTACGCTGCGGGCCATCTTGCCATGCTGCTCGTCGCGGGCGGTCTGGTCGACCGCCTCGGCGCCCACCGCAGCCTCCCGCTCGCGCTTCTGCCGATGGCCGCGGGGCTCACCGTGCTCAGCGCCACTACCGCCGACTGGGCACCGTTCGCCTATCTCGGCCTCACCGGCCTGTCGCAGGGCTGGATCGCCACGACCAGCGGCGCCATCTGGCCCGAGCGCTACGGCACGCGCCACCTCGGTGCGATCCGTTCGGTCGCGCAGGCCACCATGGTCGTCGCCACCGCCGCCGCGCCTCTGCTACTGGGCTTCCTCCTCGACGCGGACTGGAGCGTGGGCGCGATCGGGACCGCGCTGACCGCGGGCACGCTCGCAGTGGCCCTGCTCGCCGCGTTCGCGCCGGCGCCGGCACAGCCGGGTCGTTTGCCTAGGTGAGTTCGAGTGGGCAAGCCGCGGCTTTTTTCAGGGCGGGTAGTTGTTGAACATGACGTAGATCATCCACAGGATGAGCAGCATGAGTACGCACTGGGCGAGCCCTACAATGATGTCGCGCGTCGTTGGCGGTCGCGCGCGGACCGCGAAGCGGCTGTCGCGCAGACGATCGCGCTCAAAGAGATCGATGATCTCGTGGGCGGTCCCGACGGCCCAGGCGGGTGTCTTGCCTGCGATCATGTAGGGTGTGAATATCCGGTCGATTTCCCGACGCGCCGGGCGGCGACCGAAACGCTCCTCGTAGGCGAGAACCAGCAGGTCGTACTCGGAGATCTCGAGGATTGCCGCCGCTTCCATGACCACTGTCGCTTCCGGCGAGCTCATCGGCTCGCCCTGCAGCCGGCGCAATGGGTGCCAGCTCAACATGCTCGCCGGCAAGACCATCACGGCCAGCCACTGCAAGTGATCAAGGAGCACGCGCACGAATCGATGCCTGCCCCGCATGATCAACCTCCGGAGCGATCGTTTCCATTGTCGCTCAACCGCATTCTGCGCCGCGGGCACCTACGCGGCAAGCCTGACCGAGCGCATCGGAACTCTTCGAGTCGGACTCCCGACCTGGCGCATGCGCTGGTTTCTTGGTGGCGCCCGGCGGTTACAATGAGCGGCCTGCGACGCAAGGCGCCAGCGCCGCTGGCCAATAGGGAGACCCAAGAGTGGCCGATGAGCCCATGCCCGAGCTGTTCCCCGAGACCGTAACCGAGCGTGCCGGCCCCGAACGCTCCACGGGCGTCATGTCCGCACAGCAGATCGAGGAGGCGATCGCACGCGGGCAGATCGTTCCCGACGCGCCTGTCGAGGACGGACAGATCCAGCCCTCAAGCCTCGACCTGCGGCTCGGCCGGACGGCCTATCGCGTGACGGCGGGCTTCCTTCCCGGAGGCCGGCGCACCGTCGCCGACTGCCTGCGCCAACAGGGCGAGGATGTCGTCGCTATCGACCTGGCCGCCTCCTCCCAGGTCCTCGAACGCGGTCATGTCTACATCGTGCCCCTACAGGAGAGCCTGGAGCTGCCGCGCCGGATCTCGGCGAAGGCCAATCCGAAGAGCACCACCGGGCGCCTGGACATCTTCACCCGCCTGCTCACCGATCACGGCCAGCAGTTCGACCGCGTCCCCGAAGGCTATCGCGGGCGCCTCTATGCGGAGATCTCGCCGCGCTCGTTCTCCATCCGCGTCGGCGAAGGCACGACCCTGAACCAATTGCGCTTCCTCGTCGGTACGCCGACGCCCTCCGATACGGGCCTGCGCCGCCTGCACCGCGACAACGCCCTGGTCTACGGGCCCGACGGCGCCCCGCTGGAGGCAAACATCGAGGGGGGACTGACGCTATCGATCGATGTCGACTTCGGCGGGACGTCCGACATCGTCGGCTATGTCGCGCGCAACACGACCTCGATCATCGACCTGGCGAAGATCGATCACTACGCCATCGACAAGTACTGGACGCCGATCCACCGCCCCGACGACGGCCAGATCCTGATCCAGCCCGATGCCTTCTACATCCTCGCCTCGAAGGAGCGGGTGCGCATACCGCCCGGCTACGCCGCGGAGATGCTGCCCTTCGACGCCTCGATCGGCGAGTTCCGCGCCCACTACGCCGGTTTCTTCGATCCCGGCTTCGGTTACGGGGATGCGGGCGAGGTCATGGGCGTGCGCGCCGTGCTGGAGATCAAGGCGCACTACGTGCCCTTCTACATGCAGGACGGCCAGGTCGTGGCCAAGCTGATCTACGAGACGATGATGGAGCGCCCGCGCCAGCTCTACGGCCGCAACGCGGGCTCGTCGTACCACAACCAGGGGCTGACGCTGAGCAAGCAGTTCGCGAAACCGCGCCGCTGAGCCGATCGCTCAGCGATCGCTCGCCGCATGCGAGCCGCTCTCCGGCAGGGTGACGTTGAGTTCGAGGATCTCGTAGTCGCCCTCGCGCTCGATCTGCATGCGCACCGCCTCGTCATCGACGGCGACATACTTGCGGATCACCGCGAGGACCTCCTCGCGCAGCGGGATCAGATAGTCCGGGGCATTCGCGCCGCTGCGCTCATGGGCGATGATCACCTGCAGCCGGTCCTTGGCCAGGGCGGCCGAATTGCCCTTCTTCTTCCTGCGGAAAGCGTCGAGGATACCCACGGTGGTCAACTCCCGAAGAGGCGGCCGAACAGCCCCTTGCGCTGGGTGGGAAGCCGGTGTTCACGCTCCTCGCCGAGATAGCGGGCGACCGCGTCGAGGTAGGCCTGCCCCGCGTCCGTCGCCGCTTCCAGGGTGACCGGGATACCCGCGTTCGAGGCGGTGAGCACCGCCTCCGATTCGGGGATCACCCCGAGCAGCCGCACCGAGAGGATCTCGCAGACATCGTCGACCGTCAGCATCTCGCCCTTGTCGACCCGCGAAGGTGAATAGCGCGTCAACACGAGATGCTCGGTGACCGGCTCGTCACCCTGTTCGGCGCGGCGCGTGCGGCTCGCGAGCAGGCCGAGCACGCGGTCGGAGTCGCGCACGGACGAGACCTCGGGGTTGACCACGACCAAGGCATCGTCGGCGTGGTACATGGCAAGCTGCGCGCCGCGCTCGATGCCCGCCGGCGAGTCGCAGATCACGTAATCGAAACGCTCGGTCAACTCGCCGATCACCCGCTCGACGCCCTCTTCGGTCAGGGCATCCTTGTCGCGGGTCTGCGAGGCGGAGAGGATGCAGAGATTGTCGACGCGCTTGTCGCGGATCAGCGCCTGGTTGAGGTTGGCGTCGCCCTGGATGACGTTGACGAAGTCGAACACCACCCGGCGCTCGCAGCCCATGACCAGGTCGACATTGCGCAGCCCGATGTCGAAATCGACCACGACCACCTTGTTGCCGGCCTGGGCCAGGCCGGCGGCAAAGGCGGTCGCGGTGGTCGTCTTGCCGACACCGCCCTTGCCCGAAGTCACCACGATAACGCGTGCCAAGTCCCTCTCTCCCGCGGATGATGTGCCAACCGGCGGTTGGCTCAACCGGCATCGAGGCGCGCGATCACGAGCGAAGACCCGTCCAGGCGGACCTGGGCGGGCCGATTCCGCTCCGCGGACGCCAGCTCCTCACCGACCTGGTAATGCCCGGCGATGGAGACCAGCTCCGCGTTGAACTGCTGACACAGGACGCGAGCGCTTTCGTCCCCGTGCACACCCGCGACCGCGCGACCGTGCAGCGCACCGTATACATGAACACTGCCCGCTGCAACCACTTCCGCACCCGCACCAACCGCCCCCAGAACGACCAGATCCCCCTCCGGGGCGTAGACCTGCTGGCCGGAGCGCACGGGGCGTTCGATGAAGCG
>SLKC01000025.1 GCA_007134775.1 Ectothiorhodospiraceae bacterium
CCGTGGACCTGGTTGTCGGCGCGACTGACGCTCGGCTGCTCGTGGTTGGGCACGGCACCCGTGATCACGGGCAGATCGGGATTGCCGCCGATGAAGCCGATCAGTACGCGCGCGCCCTTGCGCAACGGGAAGTGCATGCCCTCGCTCATGCCGCTGTAGGGCTGCACAAGCCGCACCCAGTGCGAGGCCTTGCCCGCGTCCTCCCGGCCCGGGTCCTGGAAGCCGCGATGGAAGGGGAACACGATATGGTATCGCCCCTCTTCGTCGAGTTCGGCGAAGCGGCCATCGCCCTCGGCGTCGACATGGGCATTCAAGTCCCCGCGGATCTCGGGCCAGTCCGTTACGCGCTGCGGACGGAACTGGGTATCGGCGGGGATCGCCTCGAAGCGGTTCTCGTAGACGGGCGTACCCTCCTCCATGGTCTGCCCGACAAGCCCGGCTACCTCGGGGTCGTGGCCCTCGTGTTCGATGCTGATGAGCTGGTATTCGCGGTTGTTTTGCTCACGAGCGTGGCCAATGAGATTGAAACGGTAGCCCGCGGCGAGGCGGAACACCGTACTCGCGCCGTGGTAGATGGTCTTGCGGCAGCGCAACTCCTCGGCGCGAACGCCCGCGATCGCCTTCGCCTCGTCCGGATCCAGCACGTTCTGGCCGTAGAGGTTGATGTCGCCCTTGCCCCGGGGGTCAACTTCGGCCTGCTCGCGGATCGGTGTCGAGGGCTTGTCGTCGTTATAGTTCTGCACCCATACCGTTTGCGGCAGGCGCTGCTGGCGCTGGACGAGGGAGTGGACGACACCACCCACGGAATCGTCCGCATCCGGCGTCATGCCGAGGCCGCCGGTGTAGGGGATCTCCGGGTCCTCCGTGGCGGGCTGGCCACTGCCGGAATCACAGAAGACGGCCTGCTCGCCCTCCTCGCCCGGGGTAAAGAAGTAATAGATGCCGTCGCGCTCCATCAGGCGGGCGAGAAAGTCCCAGTAGCTCTCGCCATACTGCAGGCGGAACGGCCACTCGCGATAATCGGCATCAAGGGATTGCTCGTAGTCGATGGAGGTAACCCCGAGCTGCTCTTCGAGGGTCCCCGCGATAATCTCGGGGGTGGTGCGGTCCAGATAGACCGCGTTGACCCGGGTCAGGCCCAACTCCCACAAGCGAGGCACGATGGCAAGGCGGTAGATCGTACGCCCGCGCACCTGGTCGAGCACCTCGACCTCGGCGGCCACCCCCTGGATCTCCCGCGAGTAAGGCCCGGCCTCGATCGTGAAGGTACTCGGCTGGTCCTGCAGGTCATCAATATCGATATCGGCCTGGTCGGAGACGAGGTCAACCTCGAACCGGTATAGGCGAGAGACCCCCTCCTCGCCGCGAAAGCGCAGCACCGAGAACGTGGAGTCGGCGAAATCGCCGCAGGTCAAGCGGTATGTGATCGACTCGGCCATAAGTTCACCTCAAGGCGAGTGGAGGACGGCGCATCAGCCGCCGTCTCAGGACGGGCATTGTTGCAGATTCCTAGCCGATTCTGCCGCGAACTCCGTCACAAATACACCGCCACGAGGAGCCGTCCCTGCGCAATCGAGCGATTCCTGGATGCCGGCGCCGGGCCGTGCGCCCCACGCGCACCGCGATCGTTCATGGATCGACCGGGGCAGCGCGGGAGCCCGACGCCACATACGCCTGCCACAACGGTGCGAAATCGTCGCGCCACGGCGGACCCGCCATCGGGGTCACTGGCAGCCAGTCGGGGTCACCGGCGAGCGGGCCCAATGCCGCCGAATCGCGCGCAACGACCACCCACTCGGATTCGTGCAATCGCTCCCCGGTCGCGGTCATGTCGTCGAGGTCGTGGGCGCGACTGCGAACGGCCAGACCATGGGCCTCGGCGAGACGACCGATGACGGGGACGAGGTCGATATAGGGATTGGAGACGTGCAGGGCGATCAGGCCCTCCCCGGCGAGCCGCCCAAGGAATAGCTCCATCGCCTCGAGGGTCAGCAGGTGCACCGGGATCGCCGCCGAGCTGTAGGCGTCGAGAACGATCAGATCGAATCTCCCGGCCGGCTCGGCGGCGACGGCGAGGCGGCCGTCGCCGAGCACGACCTCGCAGCCCTGGCCGCAATTGCGCAGGTACGTGAAGTAGTCGGGGGTGGAGGCGATGCGCTTGACCGCCGGGTCGATCTCGTAGAAGACCATGCGCTGGTAGGGTTGGCGGTGGGCCGCCATCGAGCCCGAGCCCAGCCCCACGACCCCGATCTCGCCCTGCGGGGCGCGCTCGCCAACGACATCGAAGATGTCGCCCAGCGGCCCGCTCGCATGGTAGTAGGCCAGCGCTTCGTCGGGGCCACTGCGGTCGACCTCCTGGGCACCGTGCGCGGTGTTTCCGTGAATGAGGACATGGTAGTCGCCGCCCTCGGCGAGCACCTGGTGGGTACCATAGAAGCTGCGCGCGGCGTGCAGCTCGTCGCCATCACCGATTGCACTGACACCCACAGCGACGGCACAGAGGCCGACGGCCGCCACGTGTGCGATCGCTGCCCGGCGCAGGACCAACACGGCCGTACCACCGACCAGCAGCGCGGCCAGCAGTGCCACCGCTGCCGTGATGTTCATGTCCGAGGCGAGCAGGAGCACGGGCGCAGTGAGCACGACTGCAACCGCGAGACCCGCCAGCAGCGACCGGCCCATCCACCGGTCACGCCACAGCGGGGTTGCAATCATGGCCGCGGCGAGCGCGAGCACCAGCGGATATTCGAGCAAGCGGTCGAACAGGAGCGGCGCGACGAGCGCATTGAAGATCCCCCCGACGGCCCCACCGACGGCGAGCCAGACGTAGAACTCGGTCAGGTGGGCGGGTGCCGGGCGGTCGTCCGCCAGCCTGCCGTGGCAGGCGAGCGCCACTACGAGCAACACGAGCAGGTGAAAGACCAGCAGCACCCCGAGTGGCTGGTGGAAGCCGAGGGCAAAGACCGCGGCAGCGGGGACTAGCAGCAGCGCGGACGCCCGCAGCCACCACTGGGTCGGCACCGGCCGATGGCGGGCGAAAGCGTGGATGTGGCTCAGCAGGTAGAGGCTGAGCGGCACCACCCACAGCAACGGCATCGGCGCCAGGTCGGTGGTGATCACCGAGGTCACGGAGAGCAGGAGGCTGGACGGGATCAGGGCGAGCACCAGCCAGCGCAGGCGATCGCGCCAGCGCGGCGGAGCCACGCTTTGCGGCTCACCGCGGTCGGGCACCGCGCCACCCGAGCGACGCAGCATCAGACCGGCGCCCGCCGCCAACGCGAGGCCGAGGGTGAGATAGAGCGTGAGCCAGACCACGCTCTGGCTGCCCAGGGCAAGCCGAGGTTCGAGCAGGAAGGGATAGGCGAGCAGGGCGCCCACACTGCCACAGTTGCTCGCGGCGTAGAGATGGTAGGGATCGCGGGCATGGCGATGATCGGTCGCGGCCAGCCAGCGCTGGATCAGCGGCGTGGTACTCGTCACCACGAGGAAGGGCAGTCCGACCGCGGCGAACAGCGTGACGAGCACCCATAAGGCCGGATAGTCGGCCAGGACCGAATCACCCGGCGCGCCGACCTCCGCCGGCAGAAACCAGGCTGCTGCCGCGAGCAGCAGCAGGTGCGCGAGCCACTGGCGGCGCGGGCCGAGCCAGCGCACGCTGAGATGGGCGTAGAGGTAGCCCGCCAGGAGCATGACCTGGAAGAACACCATGGCGGTGTTCCAGACCGCTGGCGTCCCCCCCATGACCGGCAGCAACATCTTGCCGAGCATGGGCTGCACCGAGAAGGTCAACGCAGCAGCCAGCGCTACGGTCGTGACGAACAGGGGATACATCAGGCGCCGACCCGCACGAAAACTCGCCATATGCGTCGCGCGCACTGCCGGTGCAACTGGATAGCGTACAAGGGTAATCGAGCCCCGCGATGGTCGGCGACAGGGCAAGCTAACCGCTGGGGCGGGCAGTGAAAAGGGGGGGGAGGCACCTACGACGAGGCCCCGCCATGTGGCGGGGCCTCGTCCAGGGCAGGACCGGGTGGTCCCGGATCGCAGGGCGTTTACATCATGCCGCCCATGCCACCCATGCCGCCCATGCCGCCCATGTCGGCACCGGCGCCACCACCGTCGTCGTCCTTCTTCGGCAGGTCCGCGATCATTGCCTCGGTGGTGATCATCACGGAGGCGATCGATGCCGCGTTCTGCAGCGCCGAACGCGTCACCTTGGTCGGATCGAGGATGCCGGCCTCGATCATGTCACCGAAGTCACCGGTTGCGGCGTTGTAGCCGAAGTTGCCCTCGCCGTCGCGCACCTTCGCGAGTACGACAGAGGGCTCGTCGCCGGAGTTGTAGACGATCTGACGCAGGGGCTCCTCAAGCGCACGGCGAATGATGCCGACGCCCATGTCCTGGTCGTGGTTCTCGCCCTTGAGGTCCTTGAGGCCCGCAATCGCGCGCACGAGTGCGACACCACCGCCGGGCACGACGCCCTCCTCGACGGCCGCGCGGGTCGCGTGCAGGGCATCGTCGACGCGGTCCTTCTTCTCCTTCATCTCGACCTCGGTCGAGGCGCCGACCTTGATCACGGCCACACCGCCGGCGAGCTTCGCCAGCCGCTCCTGCAGCTTCTCGCGATCGTAGTCGGAGGTGGTGTCCTCGATCTGCTGCTTGATCTGCTTGACGCGGGCGTCGATGTCGGCCTTGGCGCCCTTGCCACCGACGATCGTCGTGTTGTCCTTGTCGATCGTCGCCTTCGAGGCGGTGCCGAGATGATCGACAGTGGCGTTCTCCAGCTTCATGCCGACTTCTTCGGAGATCACCTGGCCGCCGGTAAGCACCGCGAGATCCTGCAGCATGGCCTTGCGCCGATCACCGAAGCCGGGGGCCTTCACCGCGCAGACCTTGACGATGCCGCGGATGTTGTTGACCACCAGCGTCGCCAGGGCCTCGCCCTCGACCTCTTCGGAGACGATCAGCAGCGGCTTGCCGGCCTTGGAAACGCCCTCGAGCACGGGCAGGAGATCGCGGATATTCGAGATCTTCTTGTCGTGGATGAGGATGTAGGGATCGTCGAGTTCGGCCTGCATCGACTCGTTGTTGGTCACGAAGTAGGGGCTCTGGTAGCCGCGGTCGAACTGCATGCCCTCGACGACTTCGAGTTCGTTGTCAAGGCCGGAGCCCTCTTCGACGGTGATCACGCCTTCCTGGCCGACCTTGTCCATGGCGTCAGAGATCAGCTTGCCGATCTCGGGATCGCTGTTGGCCGAGATGGCGCCGACCTGGGAGATCGCCTTGGCGTCGTTGCAGGGCTTGGAGATGCTGGCCATGCCGTCGACGGCGAGACGCACGGCCTTGTCCATGCCGCGCTTGAGATCCATCGGGTTCATGCCGGCGGTGACCGCCTTGTTGCCCTCGCGGATCATGCTCTGGGCGAGCACGGTGGCGGTCGTGGTGCCGTCACCCGCGGAGTCGGAGGTCTGCGAGGCGACTTCCTTGACCATCTGTGCGCCCATGTTCTCGAACTTGTCCTCGAGTTCGATCTCCTTGGCGACGGTCACACCGTCCTTCGTGCTGTTCGGCGCACCGAAGGACTTGTCGAGCACAACATTGCGGCCGCGCGGGCCGAGCGTCACCTTGACCGCATTGGCCAGCGTATCCACACCACGCTGCATGCGCTGGCGGGCATCATTGCTGAAACGTACGTCTTTTGCTGCCATGATCTGCTTTCCTCTCGAAATTCGGTTGTCTTCAACTCAGAGACTGGTGCGCGTGCCGGACGGCGCTCAATCGCCCAGGACAGCGACGACATCGTCCTCGCGCATGACGAGATAATCCTCGTCGTCGATCTTGACTTCACTGCCGGCGAACTTGCCGAACAGCACCTTGTCCCCGACCTTGACCTCGGGCTCGCGGACGCCGCCACTGTCGAGGGGCTTGCCCTTGCCGACGGCAACGATCTCACCCTTCTGCGGCTTTTCCGCAGCCGTGTCCGGGATCACGATGCCGCCTGCGCTCTTGCGCTCTTCTTCAAGGCGCTTGATGACTACGCGATCATGCAACGGACGAATGTTCATGGACGCTTGCTCCTTTTCGATAACGTCAGTGGGATCAGCGGTATACCGTGTTGTTAGCACTCTACCCTGCTGAGTGCCAAACATGATAGCGACGAACTTCGGGATTTCAAGGGGCGTTGTGTCGAGGCACGTGGCGCCCCCCCCTTGCCGGGGAGGCCATCACCTACAGGCGACGCGAGAGATCGAGACCGGCGAAACCGGCAAGAGGCGTCTCGAGATCGCGGGAGAAGCCGATGACATTGAAGCGCTCGCCCATCTCTCCGGGCAGGGCAAGCACCTTCACCTGGCGCGATGCGAACAGGCGTGTCCGGTCGTCGTCGGCTGCCAGGGCGCCTGCCGCCACCTCCTCAAGACCCGTGGAGAAGAGGAAATGGTTCTGCGGGGTGAAGCCCTCGAGATCCAGCCCCGCGTCGACCGCCGCCTCGACGATCGCGGTGAAGTCGACAAACGCGGTGATGTCGGTGAGGCCGGGCCAGTCGAAGGGGTCACCGTGCGCACGGTGGGCGCGGGTGCACACGAGCGTCCCCTGATCCCGCTCGGGCAGGTAGTACTCCGAGCGGACGTAGCCGTAGTCGATCAGCAGCAGGGCACCCTGTTGCAGGCAGTCCGCGAGTCCGGCGATCCAGGCCGGCAACTGCGGTCGGTACTCGGAGACATAGCCCGTGGGCAGTTCTCGGCCGAGATCGCGCTCAAGCCCGACGACCGCCTGCGCGAGCGGCTGCGGCGCGGGCGACCAGATATCGACGAAGCCGCCGTCACGCCAACCGACACAGCGACGCTCGACACCCTCGGCACCGATGCGAAAGACCTCAACCGGCAACGCGTCCGCTACCTCGTTGGCGACGATCACGCCACGAAAGGGTGGGGGCCAGCGATCGTGCCACTGACAGCGGTCCAGCAGATGGGGGGCATCGGCGGCGATGGCCTCGCGCTGACGCTCGCGTAGCTCCGCGCTGACCTCGAGCAGGTGGTAGCGCTCGGGCAACTGGCCCAGGCGTTCCAATTCGACAAGCAATCCCGCCGCGAGCACGCCCGATCCCGGCCCCGGCTCCAGCACCTCGCCCCCGCCCGTGGCCGCGAGCACCTCCGCACACTGGCGGGCGAGGCAGCGCGCGAACAGCGGCGACACCGACGGTGCGGTAACGAAATCCTCACCATCCCCGAGGGCCGCGCCCCCGGCTGCCGCGTAGTAGCCGAGGCCGGGCTCGTAGAGGGCCATGTGCATGTACTCGTGGAACGCCAGCGCGCCCCCGGCCGCGTCGATCGCCGCCCGGATGCGCTCGACCAGCCGCTCACTATGCTCACGCGCCGCGAACGAGGGCGCCGGTGCCGCTGGGATCTGCTGAGTCATTGCCGGGTGGACTGTCCGTTGCGCCATCCGTTCCGGTACGCTGCCCGGCCCGGACAGCAGAGGCCGAGTGACGATGGCGGAGCATAACGCGGACCGCGACGATAACCCAACGGCGCTGGTCACCGGCGGCGCCCGCCGCATCGGTGCGAAGCTGGTCCAGACCCTGCACGACGCGGGATTCCGCGTAATCATCCACTGCCGCCGCTCGCGCGACGAAGCCGATGCGCTCGCCGCCTACCTCGAATCCGAACGCCGCGACTCAGCCCGCGTCGTCACCGGCGATCTGGCCGACCCGGCCACCTGCGAGCGCGTCGCCGAAGAGGCAATCGCCCAGTGGGGTCGTCTCGATGTTCTCGTCAACAACGCCTCGACCTTCTATCCCACTCCGGTGGGTACCATCACCGCCGACGCCTTCGACGACCTCATCGCCAGCAACCTGCGCGCACCCACCTTCGTCGCCCAGGCCGCGGCCCCGGCCCTGCGCGAGCGCGGCGGTGCGATCATCAACATCGCCGACGTCCACGGTGAGCGCCCGCTCGCCGATTACCCCGTCTACTGCGCCGCGAAGGCAGGCCTGATCATGCTCACACGCACCCTGGCCCGCGACCTCGCGCCCGATGTCCGCGTCAACGCGATCGCACCCGGCTCGATCCTCTGGCCGGAGGGTCCCGCCGGCGACGACCCGACCAAACGCCAGGCCGTGCTCGACGCCACCCCGCTCGGCCGCCAGGGCACACCCGAGGATATCGCGGGCGCCTTGCTTTACTTGGTCCGCGACGCCCCCTTCGTCACCGGCCAGACCCTCGCCGTCGACGGCGGTCGCGGCTTGTAGGTCGACGCCGGCCAAACCGTTGCCCGCACGGTATCGTGGAAAATCTCACGCAAAAGCGCCAAGCACGCCAAGGAAACATTCTCTTCTGGCCGGCTCCGCGCCTTGACGAGCCCCCCTGCTCGTGAACGCCCCCGAAGCCGCGTCGCGGTGCAGCGAAGCGGCGGGGCCTTCGCGCCTCAGCGAGGGCCCCCACCCACGAACGCCGGGGACGCTGACGCGGGCCTACTGCGTAAGGACTTCGGGTGGCACGAGGCCCTCTGGATCGACCGGGCGGAGCTCCCCGGCACCGATGCCGTCGAAATGGGCCCAGAGGTCGAGCAACGCCTCGCCGTGCACGGGGTGGCGGCGGGTACCGGCGAGTTCGGCGAGCGGGCCGAGGACAAAGGCGACGCGGTCGATCTCGGGGCGCGGCACAACCAGCTTGCCCGACTCGACTACGTGGTCACCGTAAAGGAGCAGATCGAGGTCGAGGCTGCGCGCAGAGAACTTCGGCTGGGAGCGGTCCCGGCCGAATCGGTCCTCGATCGTGTGCAGGGCGGCGTTGACCTCGGTAATCGGCTCGGCCGAATCGAAACCGACGACCAGGTTGTAGAAATCCTCGCCGTCGAAGCCGACCGCCGGGCATTCGAACACCGTGGAAACGGCGAGCGGCCCGAAGCGCTCGCGCAGCGCGCGCAGCGCAGCGGGGATATGGCGCTCGCGCTCGATGTTCGAGCCAATCGAGATATAAACGCGCTCCACTGTGCTCACTCCACGGGCCGGGTGCCCCGCTCGATGATGATACCGACGTCCCGCGCCCCGCGGATCGCACCGGGCTTGGACAGCGTGACCTTGACCCAGGGCACGTCGAACTCCTCGCGCACGATGCGCGCGATCTCCTCGGCCAGGGTCTCGACGAGCTGAAAGGAGCTGCGCCCGACGAAATCGATCAGCCGCTTCGAGATACTCTTGTAATCGAGCGCGTCATCGATCGAATCGGTGGCCGCGGCCCGCGAAATGTCCGCAGCCATTTCAAGGTCGATCGCAACCACCTGGCGGGTATTGCGCTCCCACTCAAAGATGCCGATGATCGTGTCGACCCGCAGGTCGCGCAGGAAAACGATGCCCATGTCCGGACTCCCTCGACAGGGCCCGGGAGTGTAGAAAACCCCCGAGCGAAACGCCACGGGTGGACCCCCTTCGCAGCGAGCGGGGGCGCCGGTGGCTGACGATGCGCAACGCGACGGACCGGCACTCGCTGCTGGCAACAGGGCTTGCCGGACACGACGCGACGCGCTACCATTCGCGGCTTCGCGCCAACCGGATCCAGATCCAACGGAGTTTCCGATGTCCCGCGTATGCCAGGTAACCGGCAAGGGCCCGACGGTCGGGCACCATGTGTCGCACTCCAACATCAAGAGCAAGCGCCGGTTCCTCCCGAACCTGCACAAGCACCGCTTTTGGGTGGAGAGCGAGCAGCGCTGGGTGACGCTGCGCACCTCGTCGAAGGGGATGCGCATTATCGATCGCAAGGGTATCGACGCCGTGCTCGCCGATCTGCGTGCACGCGGCGAGAAGATCTGAGGAGGCAGAAGCGATGCGCGAAAAGATCAAACTGGTGTCGAGCGCGGGTACCGGGCACTTCTACACGACAACGAAGAACAAGAAGAACATGCCCGACAAGATGAACATCAAGAAGTTCGACCCGGTCGTGCGCAAGCACGTCAACTACAAGGAGACGAAGCTGAAGTAGGCTTCGCGTCCGTGCCCTACTTGCAAGCCCGGCCCCGTGCCGGGCTTTTTGTTTTCGGCGCCCGCCAAGACCGCGTCGCAGTACAGCAAAGCGGCGGGCCCTTGCCCGGGGACCGCTCGAGCCTTCCATGGGCGCTTGGAGTGCGGCCCTCCCTGGCCGCACGCGCCCCTCCGGAGACCCCGCCGCTCCGCTGCACTCCAGTCCTTCCCCTTGGCGAGCTTGGCGCCTTGGCGAGCGTTTCCGGGTCGTGTCCCTCAGTACGCGGAGTCGCGGCCCTCGGCCCGGGCGCGCTCGCGCGAGCTCGGGTTCACCGACGGACGGAAGGGCATCTCCACGACCTCGGCGTGCACCGGATGGCCCGGATAGGGCTGATATTCCTCCGGCAGCCAGGCGACGAGTTCGGTGCCCAACTCAGCCTTATCGACCGCCACGTAGGCCATACCGATGTTGACCTCGAGTTCGGGCGAGTACCATGGCGAGGTAATCCAGCCGATGGGCTCTCCCTCTTCGCTTTCGGCCACCAGCCAGAAGTCGGACGCGTAGTCCTCGACCGGCTTGCCGCCGAGTTTCAGACCGACGAGCTGGTGATGGAACGGCGGGTTGCCCGCGTTGACCTGCTCCCGGGTGCGCTCAAGCGCTTCCTTGCCAATGTAGTGCGCCTCCTTGGTCTTCGGCACCATGTGGCCGAGGTAGCACTGGAACGGGTTGGTCTCGTGGTCGAGATCCTGGCCGTAGGAGAGGATGCCGGCAGCGATACGCCGATGGTGGGCCGGGGCGATGACCATCAGCTCGTGCTTTTCGCCCTCTTCCTTGATCTTGTACCAGACAGTCTCGGCGTTGAGCGTGGAGTCGTAGGGGTAGACCTCGTAGCCCTTCTCCCCGCTGAAGCCGGTCTGCGAGATGATGCAGTCGACGCCGGCGATCTTCGCCGCCATCAGGCCGTAGTAGGGCACGTCGCGGATGCCCTCGCCGACCAGATCGACCATCAGGGCCTCGGACTTCGGCCCCTGGATCTGCAGCGGCGAGACGTCGATCTCGTCGATCTCGACGTTGTAGCGGGCGAAGACGTTGATGCCCTGGAACCAGTACATCAGGTCCGAATCGCTGATGGTGAACCAGAACTCGTCATCGGCAACCCGCAGCATGACCGGATCATTGAGGACATGGCCTTTCTCGTTACACAGGATCACGTAGCGGCCCCGCATGACCGGCACCCGGGTGACGTCGCGCGTGCACACGAGGTTGCAGAAGGCCTCGGCATCGGGACCCTTGACCCGGATCGGGCGCTCGACAGCCACATTCCACAGCGTGACGTGGTTGACCAGAGCGCGGTACTCGACCATGGCGCCCCCGTCCTCGGGACGCACGTAGCCGCGGGGGTGGTACATGCGGTTATAGACCGTGGCACGCCAGCAGCCCTCCTCGCAGGAGAGGTGCCAGTAAGCGGACTTGCGCACGCGGTTCGAGATCAGCAGGCGAATGCCGGCATCACCCGTCTGACGGAGATTGATCGGGACCTTGCGATCGCTTTGATCAATGGACTGCTGGTAGTTGACGTTGCTGTAGTCGGTCATGTCGAGAGCTCCTCACCCTGAAATATGCACATCCTGCATGCGGGATGTCGGGTGCAAGCTCGCGGCGAGTATCGACTTCACCAACGCCGGGCGTTCCGGCGTCGACACGCTGTCACGCCCCCATCTATGGGCGTTCACCGTCGCCTGTCGTCGCGGCCCACCGGGCACCCCGCCCGCTCGGACCTCTGGGAATACGCCGACACGCAAGGTACGGCGCAGCCGACGGCAGGTTTCCTGGCTCGCGGGTCGCCGCATCGAACCGCCTTCCCGATCGCTCGGTGGCGAATTTGGCTCGACGCTCGTCGCTTACAGTTGCGGGGGCAGCTCCGGACTGGCCCCGGGACGCCACCCGCATACACGCGGGATAAGCGCCCCGTAGGGCTCCACCGGATTCCCTTTTCCCTCTCCCGAAGGAGAGGCACCGTTGGCAGGAGAGATCGTACCGGGGCGATGGAAGCGGCCGGCGTCCTGCCGACGACGCCGCCTTGCCCTGCGGCGACGCCGGCGGCCCAGGGGGGCGCCGGCGTCGCTCAGGGACTTGCGGTGCGCGCGCAGCGAGCGCCGCTCAAGCGGCGTCTTCGCTGCCCTGGCGAGCCGATAGACGGCTGACCAGACGATTCATGTTGGTGAGCGAGGCGAGGTGGGAGTAGACCCAGGCCAGCTCGCCCTGGCGGAAGAGCTTGAGCGCGGGCTCGTCGTCGAGCGCGAGCAGTTTCTTCTCGTCCACTACCTGGAGACCGCCGAGCGCGAGCCGCCCACCTTGGGGCAGTTGCACCCGCGCGGTGAGTTCAGTAAACAGATCAAGCTCGGCCAGGTGCGCGGTGAAGCGCTCTACGCGGGCGTACTGGCGCTGATACTCGCTGAGGAAGTCGACCGCGCGCTGCAACGCCGGGCCGTTTTCCCCGTCGTCGGTGAACAGGCGCTCGCCGTCGTCATCACTGCCGCCACTCGCGGTGAAGCCACTATAGGCCTCATCGACGCAGACGGTGTATCCAGAGCTCTCGGAGCGGGCGAGGATGAAGGGGTAGCGGCGCGCGAACGCGGGCACATAGCGCGCATCCCAGGCACCGTCTTCGCCGACAAAGAGATTCTCCTCGTTGCGCAGACCGAGCAGCGCAACCGGCACATAGCGGTCCTCGCCAAGGCGGGAGAAGACGATCGGGTACTCCTTGCTCGCCTCGATGAACTCAACGCCGGCGAGCAGAACCGAATTGGTCCCCTTGGCGAAGGAGTAGTCACCCGAAATGCTGCGGATGCGAGCGTCCCGATGCTTGTTGCGATTGATGGGCGTGGGTTGTCCGTAGAACATCAACGTAGCCATGGAAATATTCCTGAAGGTTTGTGAGATTTGCTACACGACTGGGCATGGGCGACCGCCCTGCGCCTGCCGGCGCATCCCAACACGCCCCCTGCCGCTATTCAACGGGGAAGGGCACGGGATGAACCGTGGCGGGGCGCACGTGCTCCGACCAATATCGTACAATGTTGCGCTGACATCCGAGCTGGAGCTCGAATTGGCCCGTATCGAACGCATGCACATGGAGTATATCCCAGGGGAGGACCGGATACGCCTGCGCGTGCGTACGAGCGACCCGGCCGAGGTGCGATGTTGGCTGACGCGCCGCTTTACCCGGCACCTGTGGCAGGCGCTGGAGAAGACGATGGCGGACGACCCCGAGCTGGCCGCCGCGAGTTCCCCCGGGGAACGCTCGGCCCGCCTCGCCCGCAAGCACGAGCGTGCCAACGCGCTTTCGCCCGCGCGCGAGGAACGGGCCGATGCGGAGACGCAGAGTGAGGCGAAGACGCAGGGCGAGCAACCGGCCGAGTTCCCCCTGGGGCCGCAGCCACTGCTGATCACGCGCCTGCGGGTGCGCCGGACTGAACACGGCCACCGTCTCTCCCTGCTGCCCCCTGACGACGAGACCGAGGGGTTGCATATCAACATGGACGAGACCCTGCTGCACCGCTTCGCTGCCCTGCTCGCCCGCTCGGCCGAGCAGACCGACTGGGGGCTGGAGCTCAAGCCGCCGAGCCTGGCCGGCGCACTCGGCGGCCTTCAGCCCGGCGAACGAGTCCACTGAGCATGGCAGGGGCCAATACGCTGATCGAGGCGAGTGGACTGGCGTGCCACTACGGTGACACCCACGCCGTCGACGGCGTTGACCTCGAGGTGCGACAGGGCGACGTCCTCGGCCTGCTCGGCCCCAATGGCGCAGGCAAGAGTTCCACCCTCGGGATGATTTGCGGCACCTTGGCCCCGACAGCCGGGCGCGTGCGCATCGCCGGCGTTGACCTCATCGAATCGCCGCGCCGTGCCAAACGCGCGCTCGGCTATCTACCGGAGGAGCCGCCGCTCTATCCCGAGATGAGCGTGGCCGAATACCTCCACTTCTGTGCGGGGCTGCGCGGTCTGCGCGGCAGCGCGCGGCACCGTGCGCTCGATGCCGCCATCGAGCGCTGTAGCCTGGGCGAAATGCGCCACCGCGTGATTGCGCGCCTGTCGAAGGGCTACCGTCAGCGCACGGGCGTCGCCCAGGCGATCCTCCATGCCCCCGCGGCCATCGTGCTCGACGAGCCCACGGTCGGCCTCGACCCGATCCAGGTCCGCGAGATCCGGGACCTGATTGCCGGCCTCGCCACGGAGCACGCCGTCATCCTGTCGACGCACATCCTGCCCGAAGTCCAGGCCGTGTGCTCCCATGTCCACATCATGCATCGCGGGCGCATCGCCTGGCGCGACACGCTGAATACGCCCACCGCGGCACGGGCCAGTGGTGCCGTCCGCGTCGCCCTCACCGGTGATGTCGCGCTGCCGCACGATCTCCCGGGCGTGACCGCGGTCGAGACCCTGGGGAGCGGGCGCTACCGGCTCGAACTCGAGACCGCACCGGAGCCCGTACCGAGACTGGCCGCGGCGCTCGTCGAGGCCGGCTGCGGCCTGCTCGAACTCGTGCCCGAAACACGTTCGCTGGAACAGGTCTTCGTCGAAGTCACGGCCACCGACGTCACGGCCACCGAGGAGGCTGCGGCATCGCAAGGGCAGGCAGCATGATCGGTGTCATCGCGCAACGCGAGATCGCTGCCTGGTTTCGCTCACCGCTGGCGTGGATCCTGCTGGCCGTGGTCCAGGCATTGAGCGCCTTCATCTTCCTGCTGCATCTTGAGGCGTACCTGGATCTGCAGCAGGAATTCCGCGCTGAGCCGGGCGCCCCCGGTGCCACGGCGTATCTGGTGCCGCGAGTGCTGGGCGCCGGCTCCGCCGTGGTGATGCTTGCGCTGCCCGTGGTCACGATGAACCTGATGGCCGGTGAGCGGCAGCGCCGCTCGCTGCCGCTGCTGCTGAGTGCCCCGGTTGCGACCGTGGAGATCATCGCGGGCAAGTACCTCGCGCTCATCGCCATGCTGACCGCTCTGGTCGCGACACTCGCCATCATGCCACTCACCCTGGCCTTCGTCGCACCCATCGATCTGGGGCTGCTCGCCGTGGCCATTGTCGGGGTCTGGCTGTTCATCGCCGCCGTCGCCGCTGCCGGCCTCTATCTCTCCACGCTGACGCGGCAGCCAGTCATCGCCGCGATCAGCACGCTGGGCCTGCTGCTGGTGCTGCTCCTGGCCGGTGAATGGAGCGGCACGCTCGAGGGCCCGGTGGCAGAGGCCGTGCGCTATCCAGCGCCAAGCACGCACCTGCTGCCCTTTCTCTCCGGACTGCTGGACACGAGCGCGGTCGCCTACTTCGTGCTCTTTGCCGGTCTCTTCCTCACCCTGGCGACCCGGCGACTGGACAACGAGCGCCTACCGCGCTGAAGCCCCATGAAGATCGATCCCACCACACGACGACGGCTCCGGCTGCAGAACCTGGTCTTTACGGTACTGGTATTGGCGCTCGTCGCGCTGGGGGGCTGGCTGACCCACATGTTCAGCTATACCAGCGACTGGACCGCGACAGGGCGTCACACCCTGGGTGATGAGACCCGCGACGTCATCGCTTTGGTGGACGACACCGTCGAGATCACCGCGTACATCGGCCCGGACGCCGTCACCCGACGCGGCGTCGAGGCCCTGATCGAACGCTACGAGTCCGCCGGCCTCGAGCTTGAGTTCGACTTCGTCAACCCGGAGGAGAACCCCACACTGGCGCGCGAACTCGACCTGGACCCCGGCGGGGAAGTCATCATCCGCCTCGGCAATCGGGAGCAACGCCTCGCCAGCCTCGACGAGGCCGAACTGACCAATGCCCTCGCGCGTCTGGCTCGCGGCGAGGACCGTTTCATCGCCTTCGTCGAAGGACACGGTGAGCGCGACCCGCTGGGCGAGTCCAATCATGATCTTGGCGATTTCGGCGAACAGCTCGCCGATCGCGGCATATACCCCCAAGCCATCAATCTCGCCGCGACGCCTCAGGTACCCGACAATGCAGATCTGTTGGTGATTGCCGGACCACAGTCCAATTACCTGCCCGGTGAGGTCGCAGCAATCCAGCGCTATCTCGCCGACGGCCGCAACCTGCTGTGGCTCACCGAGCCAGAGGCGGATGATGGCCTCGATGACCTGGCCGAACTGCTCGCCATCGCGCGCCTGCCGGGCGTCGTGGTGGACGCCGGCGCCCAGCAGTTCGGTGCCGAGCGCCCCGATTTCGCCGTGGTCACGGACTATGGCGAACACCCGATCACTGCCGATCTCGATGCCATCACGGTGTTCCCCCAGGCGTCGGCTCTGGAGGCATTCAGCGCCGAGGGCTGGCACCATAAGCCGCTGCTGCGCACGCGCGAACAGAGTTGGAACGAGACCGGCCCCATCGAGGGGCGCATCTACCAGGACCCGCAGGCCGGCGAGGTCGCGGGCCCGCTCGCACTTGGCTGGGCCGCTACGCGCGGACCCGAGCCGGCCCACGACGAACCGGATACGCAGCGCGTGGCCGTCATCGGGGACGGTGATTTCCTGTCGAATGCCTACGTGGGGAATGCCGGCAACCTGGAGTTCGGCATGCGGCTCGTCCGCTGGCTCGTGGCCGACGACGACCGTGTCCGTATCGCGCCGGAGCAGCCCGCCGACATCGAACTGGACAGGTCGCCACTGGCTCTAGGTATCATTGGGGTCGGCTTCCTGCTCGTGCTGCCCCTTGTCCTCCTCACGCTCGGTGCCATCATCTGGTGGTATCGACAAAAACACTGAGATCGCCATGCGGACTCGATCCTGGACCAATATCGCGCTGTTGCTCGCTGTAGCCATTGTCGCCACCGCGATCTTCCTTCTCCGCGACGGGGATCGCCTCGACCCCGCGCCGCTGACCGAACTCGAGCCATCGGCCATCACCGGCTTCGAGGTCCAGTACAGCGACAACCGCCCCGAACTCATCCTGCGGGGAGATGGTGAGAGCTGGCGCATCCTCGAACCGGTGAATCGCGAAGCGCGTTCGGGGCGGATCGTTCGCATCCTCTCCTTCCTCGATGATCGGATCGACGCCTGCTATCAGCGCAGTGAGGAGCGCATGACGGAGTTCGGCCTTGACGCCCCCGACCTGACACTGGTCGTCGATGGCGTCGAGATCGAGTTCGGCGACCGCACAGCGGACGGCCGGCGCTATGTGGGTGCGGGCGAGCGCCTCTGCCTGGTCGACGATGTCGCCTATCCGTTGCTCGCGGGCGGCGCCACCGAGATCGCCGTTCTCGCGCTCCTGCCGCGCGGGGAACAACCGATCGCGATCGAGGGGCCGACGGCCCATGCCGTGGACCCACAGGCGCGCGACGAGTGGGAGTTCATCGAGGGCGAAGGGGCCGGACACCGCTGGGCCGTGCGCTGGCGCTCTGCCCATCTCTCCGATTTCGACATGGATCCGCCGGACGATGACCATGGCGAGATCCGCATCGAGCTGGCCAATGGCCAGGTCCAACGCTGGCGGATCGCGGCGGAGGCTGGCGAGGAGAGCGACCTCATCCTCGTACCCGAGGGAGCAGACTACGGGCTGGTCATTGCGCGCGACGAGGCAGCAGGGCTGGTCGCCCCTCCCGAGAGGGTCGAGGACGGCTTGAACTGAGAACCGGTTGTGCCGGAGCTGCCCGAGGTCGAAACGACCCGCCGCGGTATCGCGCCACACCTCATCGACCGGCGCATCCTCACCATCGAGGTGCGCCAACCGCGGCTGCGCTGGCCCGTCCCTGTAGACACGCTGCAGATCCTGCCTGACGCCACTGTCACCGCCGTCGACCGGCGGGCGAAGTATCTGCTCGTGCGCACGTCAGTCGGCACCCTGATGCTCCACCTGGGCATGTCGGGCAGCCTGCGCGTGTTGCCGCAAGCAACCCCGCCCGAGCGTCACGACCACTTCGACCTCAGCCTCGACTCGGGCTACTGCCTGCGCCTGCGCGACCCCCGGCGCTTCGGCTCAATCCATTGGTTACCGGGAACCAACAACGCCCATCCCCTGCTCGACCCGCTCGGCCCCGAACCGTGGGACCCGGCCTTCGACGGCACCTACCTCTACGAGCACTCGCGGGGACGCAGGCGCTCGGTCAAGGCATTGCTCATGGACAGCCGTATCGTGGTCGGCGTCGGCAACATCTACGCGAACGAAGCGCTCTTTATGGCCGGGATCCATCCCGCCCGTGCGGCCGGGCGGGTGAGTCGGGCACGCTACCAGCGCCTCGCCGACGCCACACGCCAGGTGCTGGAAAGGGCGATCGCGGTCGGCGGCACGACGCTACGCGACTTCACCGACAGCGCGGGCGAGGCAGGATATTTCCGTATTGAACTCGCGGTCTACGGCCGTACCGGCCAGCGCTGCCCGGCCTGCGGCAACGCACTGCGCCATGTGCGCCAACAACAGCGCTCAAGCTGGTACTGCCCACACTGCCAGCGCTAGGAGGCCGTGCAAGCCCTCCCTGCCGTAGTGCAGGCACGCTCAATCGTCGGCGTCACGCACCAGCCGTACCGGCTTGGGCCCGCTCTTGAAGAAGTAGTAGTTTGCCAGACCGAAGCGGAAATCCGTGTGCCAGGCGTACTGCGGATACGTGGGATTGGCATCCGCGCTCCAGTAGGACAGCGCCATTGTGTTCGGGAAATGGTCTTCATCGATCGCGGGGAACTCCGCGCGGTAATCGACCAGGGAGCGTAGCTCCGCCCGCGTCGGCATGCGCCAGTCGTTGTAACCGCACAGCCCGACCTCATTGACCGCTTCGACGTACGACTCGGTGTCGCAGTCGATACCGCCGGCGCAATCCCCCCCGTCACGGGTGCCCGGCGAGCCCGCATTCTCTGCAGGATCGGAGTTGTACCAAGTGTAGGTGTTGGCCTGATCCCGCAGCGCTCCGTCCGTGTTTTTGACCTCCCAGATCAGGCCGGTGACGTTGTCGCGCACGCAGTCCCACGGCTCGATGGTGTAGATGACGCCCTGGTCCGCGAGCGGCTCTCCCGCCGGATCGAGCTTGGTGTAATCGGTGCTCGCGCCCGGACCGGCGATACTTTGCAGCAGCTCGGCCTCATCGGCCGCAACCCCCGTACTCGCCACCCCGGTGACCAACAGCACCACACCCAAAGCCCAGCCGCTGCATGCGGGATTTGATCGCTTCGCCTTCATCGGATATCGCCCCCCTCGGGCGCACAGTTTCGCGAACGGCCGCCATTTACCTCACGGGGCCGAATATACTGGACCACTCAGTGGCTTCCAACCCGACCCCGCGCGCGTGCTGCGCCGACGCCGCGGGGATCAGCCGCGACATCGATTTCGCCGTCCGCCTCCACGACCACGGCCTGGCTGTTGCCCCATGTGCGCCCGAGCGCCTCGAGTTCATGGCCCCGTTCCTCAAGTCCGGCCCGCACGGCATCGTCGAACGCATCGGGCTCGTGCTCGACGACATCGGGCAGGTACTGATGGTGATAGCGCTCAGGCTCGACCAGTGCAGCCGCGTGACCGCCCTCGCGGAACTCGAGCGCGGCGAGCAGCACCGTGGTGATGATCCGGCTCCCGCCGGGCGTGCCGATCACGGCCGCCCGTTCGCCGTGATCGAGCAAGGTCGGCGACATGCTCGAGAGCATGCGCTTGCCCGGCTCGATGCGATTGGCATCGGACTGCACCAGCCCGTAGGCGTTCGGCTCGCCCGGCTCGACGGTGAAGTCGTCCATGTGGTTGTTCAGGATCACGCCCGTCTCCGGCGCCATGAAACCGGAACCGAAGGGATAGTTCAGCGACAGCGTCGCCGCGACCCGGTTGCCATCGCCATCAACGACGGAGAAGTGGCTCGTGTTCCGCCCTCCCTCCGGCACCGCGGGGCCAGGGAAGATGTCGCTCGGCGTCGCCCGGTCTCGGCGGATCGTGGCACCCAGACCGGCGGCGTAGTCGTCGGCGAGCAGGCGGTTGACCGGCACATCGACGAAATCCGTATCCCCGAGATAGCGCGCGCGGTCGTGATAGGCGCGGCGCATGACCTCAACGATGATGTGGATGCGTTCCGCCTCGTCCACCGCATCAAGATCGAAGAGGGAGAGCATCTGGAGCATCTGCGCCAGCGCGATCCCCCCCGACGAGGGCGGTGGGGCCGAGGCCAGGCGCAGGCCGTCGACCTCGACCTCGATGGGCTCACGCTCGGCCACCTCATAGGCAGCCAGATCATCCCGACTCCAGAGACCGCCGGCGGCCTGCACTGCCTCGACGAGCCGCGCGGCCACCGGGCCGTCGTAGAAGCCATCATGACCGTGGCGCGCGAGCCGCTCCAGCGTCTCCGCGAGTTCGGGCTGGCGAATCAATGCCCCCTCCGCCGGCACCTCGCCGTCGGCGAGGAAGACCTCGGCCCCGTGCCCCCAGGCACGCAGCACATCGGCCCGGAAGTCCGCCAGCCAGGCGTAACGCTCATCGACCTCGAAGCCCTCACGTGCGAGACGGATCGCGGGCGCGAGTACCGCGTCGAGATCGAGATCGCCGTACGCCTTGGCGATATGCACGAGGGCCGCGGGCGCGCCGGGGATGGCAGCGGCGAGCGGACCGTCGAGCGCCTGCTCCGGCTCGGCCTCGCCTGCGGTGAACAGGTCCGCCTCCGCTGCGAGGGGCGCGCGCTCGCGGCCGTCCACCATGACGCGCTGGTCGGCACCGGCATCCTCGAGCAGCCAGAACCCGCCCCCGCCGAGCCCGGAACCGTAGGGTTCGACAACGGCGAGAGCGGCGCTGACCGCGACCGCCACATCGAACGCGTTGCCCCCGACCGCCAGCACTTCCTCCCCAACCTCGGTCGCCAGGGGGTGCGGGGTCGCGATGCCGTGGGCGGGCTCGGCGGCGGCCGGGGCGACCTTCAGGAGCAGAACGACCAGCATCAGACCCAGCAGAGTACGACGCATCACCGACTCCGCAGCCGCGCGAGCAGCGCCTCGTTGACGGCGGGGCTGACGAACTCAGAGACGTCACCGCCGAGCGAGGCGATCTCGCGCACGAGGCTCGAGGAGACAAAGCCGTAGTCCTGCGCCGCGGCAATGAATACGGTCTCGATCTCCGGTGCCAGGCGCCGATTCATGCCCGAGAGCTGGACCTCAAACTCGAAATCGGAGACGGCGCGCAGTCCGCGCAGGATGGCCCCGGCGCCATGCTGACGAGCGTAATCGACCAACAGGCAATCGAAGGAGTGGACTTCAACGTTGGCGAAGTCGGCGAAGGTCAGACGCGCAAACTCCACGCGCTCTTCGACGCTGAAGAAGGGGTTCTTGGCCGGATTCGCAGCCACGGCGACGATCACACGGTGGAACATGCGGCTGGCACGACCCGCGACATCGGCGTGGCCGTTCGTAATGGGATCGAAGGTCCCCGGGTAGACGGCCGTTACATCCAAATCGCTGCTCCCGTTCTCGCTCATGGCACACGCGGCGACCTGGGCGATCGCCAAGGATGAGAGTGCCCGATGGCGCGCTACCCCGCAACGCCGCAGCGCTAGCGAGCCGCGGCGTCATATCGTGGGCGCGCGCGGCGCTGCCGCCGCGGTCGCGAGCCAATCGCGCAGCCGTCCCACCGGGCTGTCTTCGGGCACGGGTCGCAGACACCGAAGATAGAACGCCCCTTCCGTCACCAGCGGGGTGATCGGCAGGGAACTGAGGTGGCCGGCCGCGAGCAGATCATCCGCCAGATGCTGCCAGGCCAGCGCGACCCCCTGACCGGCAACCGCCGCCTGCAGCAGCATCGGATAGGAGTTCACCCGAATGGAGCGGCGCGGGCGCTGATGCTCCACGCCGAGACGGCGGAACCAGCTCGGCCAGCCGATCCAGTCCGGATGATCATCGTCAAGCACCAGCAGGGTGTGATCCCGCAGCGCCTGCGGCGTCCGTGGCGCGCCCTCTCCGGCGAGATAGCTCGGTGCGCACACCGGGAAGATGACCTCGCCGAAGAGATGCCGGTCCCCGGTTGCGGCTGGCGGCTTTCCGGCGTAGGCGATCAGCAGATCGACCTCGTCGGCGGCGGTGGCCACATCGTGATCGGAGGCGAGCACGCGGATCTCCAGGTCGGGCTCGCGATGGCGGAAGCCGCTGAGCCTCGGCATCAGCCAGAGCGAGGCCAGCGCACTGCTGGCGCCGATGGTCACCGGCCCGCTACCCCCCTGGGGCCCCAGCTCCGCGGTGGCCGCGGCCAAACGCTCCAGTGCCTCGCGCACAGCCAGGCGGTAGCGCTCGCCGGCCGGCGTCAATACAACCCCGCGCTCGCGCCGATGAAACAGCACCACGCCGAGGCGCTCCTCGAGCTGGCGGATCTGGCGGCTGATCGCACCCTGGGTGATGCTGAGTTCACCTGCCGCCCGGGTGAAGCTGGCCAGGCGGGCCGCGGCCTCAAAGGCGCGCAGCGTCTGCAACGGCGGCAGGGTGCCGGGCTTTCTCTCCATTGGCTACGCCTTGCGCCTGCAGGGGCGACATCCCCGGAAGCCATGATGTCAGTGCATACCGCAAATGCAAAATCCTCGATTGTGCAGACGTTCCACACGGTCCTACATTCTTGTTGGTCATCACCCCTGATCCGGCCGAGACGGTTACCGCACAAACGCAGGAGGTCACCATGTCTGCACCCACGAATCTGCCACGGGACCGCATTGCGGCTGCCCTGGAAGACACGCCCAACGCCAGTGGCCTGCCCAACCCCCTCTACGTCGAAGCGGGCATGCTCGAACTCGAGCGCGATCAGCTGTTCGCGCCCACGTGGACGGCGCTCGGCTTTGCCAGCGACGTCCCCGAGCCCGGCGATGTACGCCCGGTCACCCTGGTCGGTGTACCGCTGATCCTGCTCCGCGACCGCCGCGGCGAAATCCGGGTCCATCACAACGTCTGCAGCCACCGTGGCCGCCGGCTCGTGGACGCCCCGTGCAAGGTCGAGGCGGGCCTGCGTTGCCCCTATCACTCCTGGCATTACGGCCTCGACGGCAGCCTCAAGGGAACGCCGCACATCGGCGGCATGAACGTCCATACCTGCACCGGCTTCGACAAGAGCCAGCACGGGCTGCGCGAGGTCCCCACCGCGGTCTGGTGCGACATCGTCTTTGTCAATCTCTCGGGCGATGCCCAGCCCTTTGCCGACTTCATCGCGCCGGTCATGGAGCGGTGGCGCGCCTACTGGGGCGAGACCGGGCCCGAAGAACTCAAGCCTGCCGGTGCTGACGGCCAGGTCGAGCTTGAGGTGGCCGCGAACTGGAAGCTTGCGGTCGAGAACTACTGCGAGTCCTACCACCTGCCCTGGGTCCACCCCGGGCTGAACACGTATTCGCGGCTCGAGGACCACTACATCGTCCTCGACGAGGATGGCGAGTCGTTCGCCGGACAGGGCACGCGCGTCTACAACCTGGCCGAAGTGGCCGGTATCTCCTTGCCGAAGCTCTCGCAGTGGCCAGCAGAACGCGAACGCGAGGCGGAGTACCTGGCGCTCTACCCCAACGCCCTCATCGGCCTGCAGGCCGACCACTTCTTTGTCGTGCTGCTGGAACCGCTCAGCGAGGACCGCACGCGCGAGCACGTCCGCCTGCTGTTCGTCGGCGAGGCGGCCACCGATGACGAGCACGCAGCGGCCCGCGAATCGACGCTGCAGTCGTGGAAGACGGTCTTCGAGGAGGATGTCTCGATGGTCGAGGGCATGCAGCGCGGTCGCGCTTCTCCCGCCTACCAGGGCGGTGTCTTCTCCCCTGTGCAGGACATTCCGACCCACCATTTTCACCAGTGGACGGCACGTCGGCTCTTGGGCCTGCTGCCGCAGGCCGAGGTGGCGGCAGGCTGACCGCGCTTCCCCACCCGGCGCCGGCCGCCCCGCTCCGGGGCGATCGGCGCCGGCGCCCTTGGGGTGATACGCACGCGCACATCGGCACGAAATATCATGGTCGCGACGCCGGGATGTCGCATTTTGGATATTATCCGTCGGCGCCCGCCTCAGATCCCATCGGCCCCGCGAGCGCATAATGTGGGCACACTTGACGCGAGCGAGGAGCTCCCTCCCCACCATGTGTGGAATCGTCGCCCTCTGGGGCCAGAAAGACCCGGAAACTACCCGCAGTATCCTCCAACAGCTTGAGCACCGCGGCCCGGACGGCCACGCCATCAGGACGCATGATGCCGGCCCGGGTGCCACCCTCGGCCATACCCGGTTGGCCATCATCGACCCCGAGGGCGGGCAGCAGCCGCTGGTCGACGACCATAACGGCACCATGCTCGTCTGCAACGGCATGATCTACAACGACCGCGTCCTGCGCGCTCGCCTCGGTGGCAAACCCTTCCGGACCTTCAGCGACAGCGAGTGCATCCTCCACGGCTACGCCGCCTGGGGTACCGCCGTCGTCGACCAGCTCGACGGCATGTTCGCCTTCGTGCTCGTCGATGGCCAGGGGCAGTGCTTTGCCGCACGCGACCCGCTGGGCAAGAAGCCGCTCTACTGGGGTCGGATCGGCGATGCCCTGGCCTTCTCCTCGGAGATCGCCGCCCTCGCCGCAACGGCGACCGACATCGAGGAGTTCCCCGCCGGCTGCGCCTGGCACAGCGACCACGGCCTGCGGCGCTATTTTGCGGTCCCCGGGCCCAGCGCCGGTGGGCGTTGCGAGCAACGCGCCGCGGCGGCCGTACGCGTGACGCTCGAACGCGCTGTCGCCAAGCGCATGCGCTCCGACGTGCCGCTCGGCGCCTTCCTCTCGGGCGGGCTCGACTCCTCAGCGATTGCGGCGATCGCCCGGCGCCATGTCGATGAACTCCACACCTTTGCCGTCGGTCTGCCCGATTCGAGCGACCTGCGCGCGGCCCGCCGCGTGGCCGAGCACATCGGCAGTATCCACCACGAACACGTCATCGACCCCGCCGAGATCGGTGACATCCTGCCCGGGATCGTCCGCCACCTGGAGAGCTACGACCGCGATCTGGTACGTAGCGCGATGCCGACCTGGTTCGTGTCGCGCCTCGCCGCCCGCGAGGTCAAGGTGGTCCTCACCGGCGAGGGCGCCGACGAGCTGTTCGCCGGCTATACCTATCATGGCGGCTACGGTGATCCGCACCTACTGCAGGACGAGCTCCGCCGATCGCTGACGGCCATGCACAACGTCAACCTCCAGCGCGTCGACCGCATGACCATGTCGCACTCGCTCGAGGCGCGCGTACCCTTCCTCGACCCCGAGCTGGTGCGACTGGCCATGGACATCCCCGCGACGCTGAAGCAGCGCCCCGCCGCGGGCGGCGACGGCGCGAAGTGGATCCTGCGCAAGGCGTGCGAGGATCTGCTGCCGCACGAGATCGTATGGCGCGACAAGCTGCAGTTCGATCAGGGCAGCGGCTTCTCGGACTACCTCGCCGATCATGCCCGCAGCGCGTATGCCGAGGGGCATGTCACCGCGGCGTCTGCGGACAGCGCCGAGGAGCGGCTCTACGAGCAGCTGCTGACCAGCGCCTGCCCAACCCGCGCCGCCGTGGTCAGCGACCTCACCGCGCACTGGCGCCAGGGCCGGACGACGCGCCAGGCCGCCTGACCCATCCCGGCGCCGTAGGTCGGTCTGAGGCCCGCGCAGCGGGCCGAAGACGGGCCTGGAGGGGGCGGGCGGAGCGCCTCCCGACTCGGGGCACCCGACCGCGCGATGGCGCTGGGCCGCACGCGCCATGCCTCGCGGTTCGCGCCGTTCCAGGCCTCACCGTCGGGCTTGGTATCACCCGACCGACCGTGGGGCGTGACATCGGCGCCGACAGGCACTACATTGCCCGAACCCGGAATCAGCAGACCCGCATGCCCGTAACTCCACCCCGGCTCCCTGTCAGGCGCTTCAGCGCAGTCCTGATCCTGCTGTTGATGGCCGGCTGCGCCGCACCGACGAAGGTGCCCGCCCCCCTGGTCGACGCCGAGGACCCGGTCGAGCGCGCCGATGAGCCCGAGGCGCGCGATTACCCGTGGTGCGATGCCCCACCGCTGCCCCCTGCCGACAACGCCTATCGCGAGCGCATGGAAGCCATCAACGAGGAGTTCGGCTTCCCCTTGCACCGTCTGCAGATCGAGGGACTGCGCATGCTGCCCGATGCCGATGCGCTGCAACCGATCGAGATCGACCCCAATCGCGGGATGCTCACCATGAGCCCGGACGCCGCCTGGGCCTGGATCCTGATGCGGGCGGCTGCGCGCGCCGACGGCATCGGCCTCGTGCCCCTGTCGAGCTACCGCAGCCCGGGGTATCAGACCTTGATCATTCGCAACCGGATCGCGCGGGGTGACACGATGGCGGAGATCCTGCACACGAGCCTGCCGCCCGGCTTCAGCGAGCACCACACCGGCGACGCGATCGACATCGGCAGTCCCTCTTTCCCCGGTCTGGGGCAGGGCTTCGCGGAGACCGAAGCCTTCGCCTGGCTCGAGGCGAACGCGGCGCGCTTCTGCTTCGAGCTCTCCTATCCCAAGGACAACCCCTACGGCCTCGCCTTCGAGCCTTGGCACTGGCGGTACGTGCGCCGAGCGCAGTGAAACGCAGCCGCTGCCGATTGGGCGGCCGGCGCCGCGGAGGGTATCGTCGACCCGTGCGCCGGCCTTACCCTCTTGCATCGAACACCGCACCGAGGCGGTGGCAAACCGCGGGAGCCGATCGCTTGCGCCCATCAATCGCGAACCCTCTCCGCTACGGCTTACCCCTGATCGCCCTGGCCACGCTTGCGACCACGGGTGAGCGCGGCGTGATCGCACCGGCCACGGCCGACCTACTCGACGACACCTACGAAGACACCCATCGCCTGGAGCCCCCGGACGATCCCGACGAGCTGCCGGCCGACCCGGAGCCCGAGGGTCTCGACGACAGCGACGAGGACACCCAACCGCTTGCACCGGAGGATCCCGAACCGGCGTCCGGGGACGCGCCGTCACTGCCCGAGGAGCCGGACCTCGAAGCGCCGGCTACCGGGCCCGAGAATCTCGACGAACTCGACGACACCTACGAGGACACTGAACGGCTGGAGCCGGAGGGCCTCGAAGGCGAGGCCACGGAAGCACCGGTGCAGGAACAGCCCGCCCCCGAACCCGCACCGACCGCACCCGGCGCAGTGGTCGATGCCGACGAGCCCACCGAGGCGCAGGCACGCGCGGCCTGGATGCACCGCTACGACCAGATCGGTCTCTACGGTGTCGAACTCCCCGAGGACAGCACCCGCCTAGAGGGTGTCTACTTACACGGCTACAACGGGCGCATCGGGGGTCGGCAAGGGATAGCCGGTCCGGTTTCGATCTTCTCGGCGGATCTCCCGCTCGCCGCCGACGAAGACGGCCTCGGTGAGGCCTACATTGGTTTCGGTCTCCAGGCGGGGAGCGAGCGCTTCACCCTCTATGGCACAGTGGGTGGCGTCTACGCGCGGACAGTGCGCAGCAGCGGCGACAGCCGCTCGGATACGGACTGGGGCGCGGATGTCGGCTTCAAGGTCGCGCTGTCCGAACGCACCATGGCAACCCTCGCGGTGCGCGAGGACCCGAACGAACTCATCGACGATCAGACCGCGCGGCTCGGACTGCACTTCGGCGAATTCTATGTCGGCTTGCGCCAGCGCCTCGACGCCGATCTCGGGCGCCTGGATCTGGCCGTACGGTTTTAAGCGCCCGCTAGCCAAAGAGGAGATCCCGATGCATCTTATCGACGGCACCGGCGTCGCGTCCCTGCTCGACTACCCGGCACTGATCGAGGCCCTCGAAGCCGGCCACCGCGGCGCGCCACCGCTGGTCGACCGCTCCCTGCTGCAGCATGCCGATGACTCCTTCCTCGTGCTACCCGCGTGGCTGCCGGGCACAGCGATGGGTGTGAAGATGGCTACGGTGGTGCCGGGCAATGCCACGCGCGTGGACGAACTGCCGACCATCCACGCCGCCTACCAGCTCTTCTGCGGCGAGACGGGCCAGGCGCTCGCGGCGATCGACGGGACGACCCTGACCCTGTTCAAGACGGCCGCCGACTCCGGGCTCGGCGCTCGCCTGCTGGCACCGCGGCATGCCAGCACGCTCCTCATGGTCGGTGCGGGCGCACTCGCGCCCCATCTGGTCGCGGCACACCGCGCCGCCCGCCCGAGCATCGAGCGTGTGCTGGTATGGAACCGCACCCCATCCCACCGCGATGCCCTCGTCGCGCAGTTGCGCGACGAGGGCATCGATGCAGTGGCGATCGATGACCTCGACGCTGCCGCCCCCGAGGCCGACATCATCAGCTGCGCGACCGCCACCACGACGCCGCTGATCGCGGGTGAACGCCTGCGCGCCGGTCAGCATCTCGACCTCGTCGGCGCGTTCCGCCCCGACATGCGGGAGAGCGATGACGCCTGCGTGCGCCGCGCGCGGCTCTTTGTCGACCTGCGCCTGAGCACGCTGGACAGCGCCGGCGACCTGACACAGCCCGTCGCAGCGGGCGTGATTACCCGCGACGAGGTCCTCGCCGACCTGTTCGAACTCATCGGTGACGATGTCACCGGGCGTAGCCGCGACGACGACATCACGCTGTTCAAGAATGGTGGCGGCGGCCACCTCGACCTGATGACGGCCTGGCACTGCTGGCAGCGCTACCAGGCAACCCGCACTTAGGGAGGACCTGTCACCAGGGACGGGCGCGAGACCGACAACGAGGAGTAAGCATGAGCGCGCAACCGTTCCACCACTTGTTCCAACCCCTCGATCTGCGCCACCACCGGGTGAAAAACCGGCTGACCTTCGGTGCCCACACGGCCAACATGGCCGCGGACGGCCTGCCCGGCGAGCGCCACCTCGGCTACTACACAGAGCGCGCCCGCGGTGGCGCGGGCATGATCGTGGTCGAACCGGTGCCGGTCCATCCGGCAGCGATGCTCACCGCGCGCAACTTCCGCGCCGGCGACGACGCCGTCATCCCTGGCTTTCGCCGAATCACCGAGGCGTGCAAGGCGCACGGCACCGTGATGATCCAGCAGCTCTACCACGTCGGTGGCCACGGCGACTACGACAACTCCTACCACCCCAACTGGTCGCCCTCGGGGCGCCCGTCGTTCCACGACTCCGACGGCAGCCACGCAATGACCGAGGCGGAGATCGAGGAGACGATCGCGGGCTTCGTCGCCGCGGCCTGGCGCGCCCACGAGTCGGGCTTCGACGGTGTCGAGCTGTTCGCGACCTACCACGCGCTGATCGACCAGTTCTGGACCCCCTGGTCGAACCGCCGCGACGACCGCTGGGGCGGCTCGTTCGACAACCGCATGCGCTTCTCCGCGACGCTGCTCGAGCGCATCCGCCAGCGCTGTGGCGATGACTTCATCATCGGCCTCGCCGTGAACATGCACCCGGAGATCGATGTCGCCCTCTCGGTCGAGTCGGTACAGGAAATCGTGGCCTGGCACGACGAACGCGCGCTGATGGACTACGTTACCTGCGGCACCGGCAGCTACTTCGACTTCCACGGCATCATCCCGACCGTGCTCTACGAGGAGAAGCTCGGCGCCCCCTTCGCCGAGGCGCTGAAGGCCGTCACGCGCCACGCCCGGGTCCAATGCGAGAGCCACGTGCGTACGCCGGAGAACGCCAACACCGTCATCGGCGCCGGCCAGGCCGATCTGGTCAGCATCGTCCGCGGCCAGATCGCCGACCCCCACCTGGGGAACAAGGCGCAGGCGGGGCGCGACGAGACCATCCGTCCCTGCATCTCCTGTAACCAGATGTGCTGGGGCCGGCGCCACCGCGACTACTGGATCTCCTGCCTGGTCAACCCCTCCGCCGGCCGCGAGTTCGAGTGGGGCGGCGACCGCTTCGAGCCGGCGGCGCAATCGCGGCAGGTGCTCGTCATCGGCGGCGGCCCCGCCGGCCTGGAGGCGGCCCGCGTGGCCGCCGAGCGCGGCCACGACGTAACCCTCTGCGAGGCCGGCCCCGAACTGGGCGGGCGCTTCGCGCTCGCCGGACTGCAGCCGCGCCGGGGACAGATCAGCGAGCTCGTGCGCTGGTGGCGGGGGGAGCTGGAGCGGCTCGGCGTCACCGTCCACTACAACACCCCGGTCGAGGAAGAGGAGGTGGCCGCCTACGGCGCCGACGCGGTCGTCGTCGCCACGGGCGCCCTGCCCGACGAGGATGCCTTCCAGCGCGGACTCGCCGCCCACGACCGCCTGCCCGGGATCGACCGGGGGCACGTCGCCACCGTCGACGACGTCATGGCGCGCCAGGTCCAGCCCGGTCAGCGGGTCATCGTCCTCGACGACCTCGGCCACTGGCACGGCGCCGGGACCGCCTGGCACTTGGCCGAACTGGGCCACGATGTCCAGGTCGTTACCCGGCTGCCGACGATCGGCGCCGAACTCGCGCGCACCGCCGCCGACGGCCCGCTGCGCGCCCGGCTGGCGCAGCTCGGGGTCGAGGCGTTCGGCGACAGCGTCATCAGCGAGTGGCACGGCGACCGCGCCACCGTACAGCGCCTGCTCGACGGGGCGTCCCGCGACCTCCCAGCGGATACACTGATCACCGCGACCACGGCGGCACCGTTCGATCCACTCAGCGACGCGCTACGCGCGCAGGGTGTCGAAGTCCATACCGTGGGCGATTGTGTCGCACCGCGACTGGCCGTGATGGCGATCTACGAGGGACGCAACTGCGCGCGCGGGCTCTAGCTGGACGCCGTCGTCACCACACGCATGACCGAATGGGCCGGTACGACGGCGTCAGACGACGGTCGCCTCGCCACCGCGGCGCGGGTCGCCGACGCCGTCGAAACCGCCGGGCCCGACCTCGACGGCGTGCGCACCGCCGAAGAACATGTTGCGCCCGGGCCAGACACAGTGCTCCGGCCACTCCGCCTGCAGGGCGGCGACGGCCTCGTCGCCGAAGCCGCCCTCGATCTCGAGGCGGTCGCCCTCGACGTGCAGGCGCGGCTGCTCCACGGCGGCCGTCAGGGACAGGCCCGCCTCGAGGCGCGCGGCGAGCACCTGGAGCAGGGCCGAGCGGATGCGATTCGAGCCGCCGGAGCCGAGCGCCATAAGCCTCGTGCCGGCGCCGTCCTCCACCAGCGTCGGCGCCATCATCGAAGCCAGGCGGGTATCGGGGCGCCAGGTATCGAAGCCGTGGGGCTGGAGATCGGCCTCGCCGAGCATGTTGTTCAGCATCATCCCGGTCTCGGGCACGATCCAGCCGCAGCCCTCGCCGTTGGAGACCGTGCCCGCGGCGGCATTGCCCGCCGCGTCGATGACGCTGATATGGGTGGTCCCGCGGTAGGCGGGCGCGTGGGCGGCGACGCGATCGCGGTAGTGCGCCACCCGCTCGGGATCGAGCATGCGCCGGGCGAGCGCGTCGTCGACACCGTCATCGACGCGCTCGCGCAGGCGCGCCTCGCGAGTCGCGGCGAGTGCGCCCGCCAGGCGGCGCACCGCGGCAGCGCTGTCGGGCGCTGTCGGTGCGGCCGTGCCGGCGAGTACGGCCAGTCCGAAGGCGACCAGCAAGCCGCCGGCGCTGGGCGGCGGATTGGTCAGTATGTGCTGGCCGTGGAACGCCAGGTCGAGCGGCTCGCGCCGCGCGACGCGATAGGCGGTGAAATCCTCGCGGCGCAGATGGCCGCCATCGGTCACACAGGCGTCGGCGATCGCGGCAGCCACCTCACCCCGGTAGAACAGATCGGGGCCCTCGTGGGCGAGGACCTCAAGGAAATCGCCGAGGGCACGCGGGCGGTGCAGCTCGCCCTCGGCCATCACACGACCATCGCGGGCGAACAGCGCCCGCGCCTCGACCGAGGCGAGCAGGATCGGGGCAACCACGCTGCAGATATAGCCCTGCAGTTCGTTGACGCACACGCCCTCACGCGCGGCCGCGATCGCCGGCGCCAGCGGCTCCGCCGCGGGCATCCGCCCCAGCTCCTGTTGCAGCGAGAACAGCCCGGCGACCATGCCCGGCGTCGCCGCGGAGCCCAGGCCGATATGGAACTCCTGGCGCGTGGTCCCGAAGTCGGCGTGGATCGGATGGAAGTCGATCTCGGCGTGCGGGCGGCGCTCGCGCGGGGTCTGGGCGAAGAAGTCGTAGACCCGCGCGCGGCCATCAACCGGGCGCGCCAGCAGGAAGCCGCCACCACCGGGTGACGCCAGTACAGGCTCGCTCACGCAGGCCGCCCAAAGGCCCGCTGCAGCGGCGTCAAAAGCGTTGCCGCCCGCGGTGAGCATCGCGGCCGCGGCATCGCGGGTGACCGGATGGCCACAGGCAACCGCACCGTACCGGGCCCCCATGCCTGCGCCCTCAGTCCGCCGGCGGCAGGCAGGCGGTCCAGTCCCGACGGCTGTCGCCGAAGACGAGGAAGTCGGGGTTGAGCAGCGACTCGCCCTGGTTGTAGCGCAGGGGCCGGTTGGCTGCGTCGACCACCCAGCCGCCAGCGGCCTCGACCACGGCCTGCGCGGCGGCGGTGTCCCACTCCGAGGTCGGTCCCAGGCGCGGGTAGAGGTCCGCCTCGCCCTCGGCGACCAGGCAGGACTTCAGCGAGGAGCCCATCGGGCGCAACTCGTGCGACCCGAGGCAATCGAGGTAGGCCGACATGCGCTCGTTCGCATGGGAGCGGCTACCCGCAACACGGATCGGGTCCGCCGCGCGCTCGCGGACGTGGATCGGGTGCGCCGATGCGCCGCCGTCGCGCCGGAATGCCCCGTCGGCGGCGCTGCCGTAGTAGAGGCGGTCGAGCACGGGCGCATAGACCACGCCGAGCACGGGCACACCGTCGCGCACCAGGGCGATATTGACGGTGAACTCGCCGTTACGTTTGATGAACTCGCGCGTGCCGTCGAGCGGATCGACGAGCCAGTAGGTGTGCCAGTGGCGGCGCTCGCTGTAGGGCACCTCGGCCGACTCCTCCGAGAGCACGGGATAGTCCCCAGGGAGTGCGCGCAGACCCGCGAGGATGGTCTCATGGGCGACGGTGTCGGCCGCCGTCAGCGGGCTGTGGTCGGCTTTGCGCTCGATGTCGAAGGCGTCGCCGGCGTAGATCTGCAGGATGGCCGCACCGGCCTCGCGCGCGATGTCGTGGACGCGGGGCAGCAGGGCGGGAAGCTCGGTGTCGTCAGTCATGTCCATGCCGTTCACGGTTGATGCGGTCGCGGACCCGGTAGAGTGTCGCAATGGTACGCGCGTCGGTGACATCCTCGCGGTCGAGCAGGACGTCGAGGCCAGCCAGCGAGCCGTAGACGACCGTCAGCGGCTCAGGCTCGTCGCCGGGCAGGCTCGCGGGGAAGAGGTCGCGCGCGAGCACGGTGTCGGTCGTCTGGCCATTGTAGCCGGGTGCGACGGTGAGGCCACCGAGGTATTGGCACGATCCCGCGCCGAATCCCGCCTCTTCGCGTAGCTCGCGCTCGGCGGCGGCGAATAGGTCCTCGCCCGGGTCGACGAGGCCCTTTGGCAGGGTCAGCTCGTAGCGGTCAGTGCCCGCGGCATACTCGCGCACGAGCACGACCGTATCGGCATCGAGCAGCGGCGCGACCATGACGATGCCGCGATCCGTCGTCGCCAGCCGCTCGAAGCAGGCCGTGGCGCCACCGGCGAAGCGCAGATCGACCTCCTCGATCGTGAACAGCCGGCTGCGCGCGACGACGCGGCGGTCGAGGATGGCGGGTTTGTTCGACATGCGGGCCCAAGGCGAATCGAAAGCGGATAAGCGTGGCAGCTCCACCCGCCGAGGGCAAGCACCCGCCACCTTCCTCCCGATCCGGCGAGCCCGTCAGCGCTCGACGTGATCGGC
>SLKC01000194.1 GCA_007134775.1 Ectothiorhodospiraceae bacterium
AAGGAATTATTTATGCATTACCAACAAGCTCGCTTTGGTGTTTCTGTCGGCCCAGGATCGATGATGTCGTGGTTATTGCGAGAGTATCTAGCCATTCTTACATCTTTCGGGAACCAAAAATTCTATCGTATCGGTGTTTTCTTCTGGGGATGGCTAACATTTTGGATAAAGTACACTGACTTATTCCTTAGAAATAATCCATCATCTGGGAGGATGGCTTCAGCTTTTTATGGTATTTATCAAAAAACATGATACCTGTGTAGGGTTTTGGCTATAAACAAGTTAACCATCAGACCTGATAGGGTTGATTAAGCGCTGGTTTTGCGATATTGTTATTGCAGTTCAATATTTGGGTTGGAAGCATTTATCTAAAAGGATAAATTTTGTTATACTGTTAATATAAATGAAAATGAACTTGGAAACTTGCCTGACTGACAAAATGAATAAAATCTATAAATTGCTGATCACTGTGATTTTCATCAGCGTCTCTTTATTGCTGCTAACAACCGAAGCTGTGGCAGCCCCGGCAGCACCCATCGAGGTTACAATGACACAGCCCGACGGAACCGAGTTTTCCGCAAAGGCTTGGGGGGATGCGTGGTTAAATGGTATGGAGACAGTTGAGGGCTACACTATCCTTCTCAGCCCACACAGTGATTACTGGGTGTATGCCCAACTCGATCCAGAACTAAACCTGGCACCCAGCCTTGTGAGAGGGGCTGAAATGATTGTGGGTCGGGATGACCCCAGCAGTTTGCCCAAACACATAAGACCGGTTGGGCCCCTCCGCGATGCTGGGTTTTCTCCCTCCAGAATCGGAACAGAAGGTGCCCTGCTAGGCGGAAACAATATTGGCGAGAGAAACCTTCTCGTCCTGTTGGTGCAATTTCAGGATATCTCTGGGCGCACCTCTCCTGCTGACTGGCATAACCGGATTTTTGGCGAAAGCAACAGCCTGACACATTATTATGATGAAGTTTCTTATGGACAGCTAGAGGTCATTCCAGCTGCTGAAACACATGGAACAGTTAATGATGGTGTTGTCGGCTGGCTGACCTTGCCCTATAATCACCCTAACACTGGCATTAACTTTAACAGACAAAACCTACAAATTGTGCGTGATGCAATCATAGCTGCAGATCCGTACATCAATTTTGCTGATTATGACCGAAATGGGGATGGTTATATCTCCTTTGATGAATTATCCATCATGGTGATTGTAGCAGGGCATGAGGGTGCTTATGGCGGCATTCAAGCTTGCAGCCCAAATGTGTGGGCGCATCAAAATGCACTTGACCGAGATGGTGTATTTGCACCTGTTGTTGACGGCAAAAGAGTTGCTTCTTTTTTTGGGAATGGTGGCTATACTCAATTTGGTGAGATTCACTGCGAGCCAGCCAATTTTCCCGGGCACCCTGCCACAATTGGCGTTATTGTCCACGAATTTGGCCATGATTTACAATGGCCTGATTTATATGACACCAGTTTTAAGACTGAAGGAATTGGTTATTGGGGCTTGATGGGATACGGTATGTGGAATCATAAAGGAAACCCTGTATTTGCCGGTGATTCCCCCGCGCATCCCACTGCCTGGAGCCGCTGGTACCAGGGATGGCTGACACCTCATCAAGCAATGGCTTCTTCGCTTTCGGTGGATCTCCCCCAAGTTAAAACCAGCGGTGTCGTTCTTCAGATGCTTGAGAATCCCAACGGTGTGAATTGGATTTGGAATCAACAATCCGGCCAAGGGAGGTATTATTTGATTGAAAACCGTCAGCTTGTTGGCTATGATGAAGGACTGCCAGGCTGCGGGCTGCTGATCTGGCAAATCAATGAAAGTGTTCGTTTCGATAATTTTGCCAATGCCGATGCCAATAATCGGCTGGTGGACTTAGTCCAGGCTGACGGGTTACGCCAGCTGAATATCCCCACTGGCAACCGAGGGGATGCGGGTGATCCATACCCTGGAACAACTGAAAACCGAATATTTAATGCCGCTTCAGACCCCAGCAGCAACCAGAATGGTGTCCCTAGCGGTGTGAGCGTTACCGATATTTCTGACTGCGGGCCAGTCATGACGGCAAATTTCTTCATTCCTACGTTTGATGATGTTACACCAACGGATTGGTCTTGGAATGCGGTCGAAGCCTTGTTTGCATCTGGCATTACAGAGGGCTGCGGTGGTGGAAATTATTGCTCTGACCAATCGTTATCACGGTCAGAAATGGCTGTTTTAATGATGCGCGCCAAAGGCATCGCACCCAGTTTTGATCCTGCCGGGGAGCAGGTTTTTAGCGATGTTCCACCAGATCATTGGGCTGCTGGTTGGATTGAAGCGTTTTATCATGCTGGTATCACGGTTGGGTGTGATGTTGATCCCTTGCGTTATTGCCCGGAGGCGCCAGTGTCTCGGGCTGAAATGGCTGTCTTTATTCTGCGATATAAGTATGGGAAGGCATTTCAACCGCCGCCAGGACAAGGGTTGTTTTCGGATGTCGCCGATGATCATTGGGCCGTTGATTGGATTGAGCAACTCTTTCAGGAGGATATTACCACAGGATGTGCCAACCATCCACTGCAGTACTGCCCCGAACAACCCGTCACCCGAGCTGAGATCGCAGTTTTCTTGACGCGTGCACTTGACCTGCCCCAACCATAAAGCCTGGCATCGTGGCATCACAAATGACCTTACATCACCATCTGCCATTAGGAGGTTTAAATGATTAAAAAGATCTGTCGGAGGATTTTCAAATATTCATTATTGCCCTTATTAATCGCGACCATGCTGTTAGGTGATACTGCCCAGGCACAAAACATTCAACCCCGAACGCCGAGCCAACTTAATCCACACAAAACAGCATCAGAAAACCAGGGAATTCCCTTCATTGATCAAAATGAACTGTGGGTGGTTCCTGAAGAATGGGATTTCAACAGCCAGGCACCCCCGATAGGACGGTCAAGCCAAAATCTTGCAGATGACTACGGGTATACCTGGAACGACACGCTCCCAGTTGATTGGGTGGACGCAACTGGTGGTGTTAACACCGGCATGCTTGGACCCAGCTCCGGTAAATTTGTTGGCCCGATTGAGATGGGCTTTGCTTTTCCATTCTATGA
>SLKC01000076.1 GCA_007134775.1 Ectothiorhodospiraceae bacterium
AATCGGGCGTTGGAGGAAAGTCCGGGCTCCACAGGGCAGGGTGCCAGGTAACGCCTGGGCGGCGTGAGCCGACGGAAAGTGCAGCAGAGAGCAGACCGCCTACCCCGATCTGATGGATCGGGCGGCAAGGGTGAAAGGGTGCGGTAAGAGCGCACCGCGCCGGTGGCAACATCGGTGGCACGGCAAACCCCACCCGGAGCAAGGCCAAATAGGGGGACGAACACGTGGCCCGCGTGGTCCCCGGGTAGGCCGCTGGAGGCGGACGGTGACGTCCGTCCAAGAGGAATGGCTGCCCGCGACAGAACCCGGCTTATGGCCGGCTCCGCTCCTCCTTATCCCTGTCATACGCCCGCGTATGCCCCGCGTGGGTGCCTGCACGGCACATGACCCCGTGTGTCGGTTTCTGACAATAAAGACTTCCCCACTTTATCCCAGTTCCAATAAGTGCCTGTCAGATCGGCAATTTCGTTTTGTCACACGGATTTGCTGTGCTTGACACCCGGTTGTTCCCCTACCTATAGTGTCATTGCGTGGGAAATGGTGGGTGATTGTGGATCATCTGCCCAAATGAGGGAGTCGCCGTGTTCCGGGGCGTTACCAACCTGAGCCTCGACAGCAAGGGCCGCATGGCGGTGCCTGCGCGCTACCGTGAGCGACTCCAGGCCGAGTCTGAGGGCCGGGTCGTGGTTACGGTCGATCGCGACGGCTGTCTCCTGATCTATCCATTCAGCGAGTGGGAGGCGATCGAGCGTCAGCTCGTGAACCTGCCAACCCTGAACAAGCAGGCGCGCAAGCTGCAGCGCCTGCTGATCGGGCATGCAACCGAATGCGAGTTCGATGGGCAGGGACGGATCCTGGTCCCGGGGCCGTTACGCGAGTTCGCCGGCATCGATCGGCGCGTGGTGCTCATCGGCCAGGGCAACAAGTTCGAACTGTGGGACGAGGGCACCTGGAACGAACAACGCGCTGCCTGGTTGGCAGCAGACGACGAGGAGGACGGTCTCGAGCTGCCTGCGGCGCTCGAGTCGCTGTCGCTGTAGCCGCATGTCGGCCGCCCCGCTACACCGGCCGGTCCTCCGCGACGCGGTGGTCGAGGCGCTGGCCATCCGGCCACAGGGAGTCTACATGGATGCAACATACGGCCGGGGTGGCCATGCGGCGGCGATACTGGAACGACTGGGCGACGATGGCTGCCTGATCGTGAGCGATCGCGATCCCGATGCCGCGGCAGCCGCACGGCAAACGCTGGGGCACGACCCGCGGGTCCGGATCGTGCAGGAGGATTTCGCGATGCTCGAAGCCGTCGCGCAGCAGTTCGGCCCGGCGACGGGGCTCGACGGCATCCTGCTCGATCTGGGCGTGTCCTCGCCGCAGCTCGATGAGGTCGGTCGCGGCTTCAGCCTGCGTCACGAGGGGCCGCTGGACATGCGGATGGATCCGTCCCGAGGCGAGTCCGCGGCTGAGTGGATCGCCCGGGTGGAGCAGAAGGAGCTCGCCGATGTGCTCTATCACTACGGCGACGAGCGCTACAGCCGGCGTATCGCCCGTGCCATTGTGGCCGCCCGGGCGCAGGCGCCGATCACCACGACGACCGGGCTCGCCCGTATCATTGCCGCCGCCGTGCCGCGGCGCGACGGTGACCAGCATCCGGCCACGCGCTCGTTCCAGGCGATCCGGATCCATATCAATGGTGAGCTTGAAGCGCTGGACAAGGCGCTCGACGCGTTGCCGCGCGTGCTCGCACCGGGTGGGCGGGCGACGCTGATCAGCTTCCACTCGCTTGAGGAGCGCCGCATCAAGCGTTTCATCCGCGTGGTGAGCGGGCGGGCCCCGGACGCCCCCCGCGACCGCCATGGGCGGCCCCTGCCCGTGGCCGAGGAACCTGCACGCATGAAACGGGTCGGTTCACCTGTGCGCCCGGATGCCCACGAGGTGGCGAGCAATCCGCGCGCGCGCAGCGCGCGCCTGTGGGTGCTGGAGCGGCTGCCGTGAGCGGGGCGAGCGTCACGGCATTGATCCTGGCCGGGGTGGTTGTGGTCAGCGCGCTGGCCGTGGTTGACGCCCAGCATCGCTCGCGCGCGCTGTTTGTCGAGCTACAGGCGCTTGAGCGCGATGCCCATCGGCTCGAGACCGAATGGGGACGGCTGCAGCTCGAGCAGAGTACGTGGGCCACGCATGGTCGCATCGAGCGGCTTGCGCGGGAAGAACGAAACATGCGGCTGCCGGAGCCCGGCGCCGCCGAGGTCATTGTACTGCCATGACGACCAAGTCGCCCCAGTGGATCCAGCCCGGACGGCGGCGCTTCGTCCTCGCTGCCTGCGGCCTGTTTGCCGGCGCCGTCGGCGCGCGCGCGGTGGACCTGCAGCTGTTGCGCAGCGATTTCCTGCGCGACCAGGCACGCGTCCGTCATGTGCGCACGGTGCCGGTGCCGGCCCATCGCGGCATGCTCACCGATCGCAGCGATGAGCCGCTGGCCATCAGCACACCGGTCTGGTCGATCTGGGCCGATCCCGAGCCGCTGATGGCGGCCCGCGATCGCTGGCCCGAGCTGGCCGAGGCCCTGGACATGTCCCCGTCTCGCCTCGCCGATCGCATCACCGGGGCGGCCACCCGCGAGTTCGTCTGGTTGCGGCGCCGATTGACTCCGAGCGCCGCCGACGCCGTGCTCGCACTCGATGTTCCCGGGGTTGCGCGGCGACGCGAGTATCGCCGCTACTACCCAATGGCCGAGGTCAGCGCGCAGGTGCTGGGGTTTACGGGCATTGACGACCGGGGTCGTGAGGGCCTGGAGCTTGCCTACGACGACTGGTTGCAGGGTCGGCCCGGGCGCAAGCGAGTCGTCATCGATCGCCTCGGCCGTCGCATTAGTGACCTGGAGCTGGTGCGCGAGGCGAAGCCGGGGCGCGATCTCGCGCTCAGTCTCGACCGGCGCATGCAGTATCTCGCCTACCGCGAGCTCAAGGCGACCGTCGAGCGCCACGCTGCAGTCAGCGGCTCGCTCGTGGTCCTGGATGTGCACAGCGGTGAGGTGCTGGCGATGGCCAGCCAGCCCGGTTTCAATCCGAATGATGGCGCGGATCGCGACAGCAGTGCCGTGCGCAATCGCGCGGTGGC
>SLKC01000190.1 GCA_007134775.1 Ectothiorhodospiraceae bacterium
TACTCGTCAGTTCGAATCTCCGGCTATTGCTCACGAACGCTATCAGGTATACACGTCGCGCGAGCGCGCTGAATCTCCAGCCACTCGAGTTCGAACTGTTCGCGTTCGGCGTTGGTATGCAGTGGCCGTCTCATCTGTCCGCTCCCCCGAAGCGACAGCTCTCGCGGTGGCCAACGACGTCCCGACCGATTGACTCGAGTGCCTCACGGCCACAGCAGCGACAGCGATAGTACCGTTTGCCGGTCGGCTCGCCGTACTTATCGAACTCCGGAAATGGACCTTCCCACGGATCGCTCTCACTGTCCTCGAGAATCTCAGCATCGTCCGCGGCCTCACGAACAGTGAGTCCACCGTCAGTCGCGATCGCCTGCTCGCTCGAGGCCTCATTGGCAGCGTCGTTAACGCTCGAGACGTGCTCACCAAGATTTGGATCGACATCAACACAATCAGTGTTCGGAATTGCGCGGTAGCCCGTCGCGAACTCGACTCGACGACGGTGCTTGCAGCGAGGACAATCTTGTCGCCGGTCATCCCAGCATTCGCACTCCCCGAGCAGCGTGTTGACGACGTAGCTATTCCCACTCTCGCTGATGACCTTGTATTCGCCCGGATTTCCACGGACATCACCCTGGTCCTCGAGCACAGTGAGGTACTGTTCCAAGGCACGGCAGTCGCGTTCATCAAGTTCGGTGTCGGTGCTTTCTTGGCTCCGGGTAGCGTTTTTGCTCATTGCTGTTTCCTACAGCACTTCGGCGGGCGTCTCCAGCGCCCGTCGGGAACTACTCCCGATCAGTGCTTACTCTATTCTATGCACTGGTGCCTATTAATAGTATGCACTAGTGCAAAGCTATGCCTTGGTGCATAGTTTTAGTATGCGGGGACGCATAGGTTGATGTAGAATGGGAATAGAGACGGGGTCGATGGGACGGTACCGGGCAATCATGACAGATACAGACCGAGAGCACATTACCGGCGAGAGTAAGCCGGAACAACACCAGCAAGATCAGGCGGTCTATCGGGTTCGAAAGCGGATCAGAGAGGAGCTACCGAAAGATATCGAGGTATTACGAGAAGAGCGACCCGACGTCCTCGAGGAGCTTCAAGAGGTCGTCTGTGAAGAAAGAGTGTGAGGGAAACACTTACCGGGTCTCAAGATAATCGATGAAGCAGTCAGGTCGCGATACCGAATCACGGCGTCGTGACTATGCGAGTAGTAACGTCCGGGGGTGGCAGCCCCCGAAGTGTGCGTCCACGAACCACAACGCGGACAACGGAGTTCGAATGAACTTGGCCGACGACGTGATGTCGTCTACTTGGTCCTTGAACGGGCCGAGTAAAAGACTTTTCGTCGGCGGTCGCTGTCTGCAGTGTGGATTTGGGCGCGTTAACCCACCCAAACCACAGAAATGACGAACGCGCGAACGACGTCAACCGACGAACCGAACACGAATAAACCCACTTCAAGCAAAACTACGGATCGGATCGACTGGAGCGTCCCGAAGAAGCCATGGGACGATTTTCAGGATCATCTCACTCGGAACCGAACGAGCGTCGGGGCCTACGAACGGCCGGAGCTCGAGCGAGCAATGATCGAGTACGCTGACCTCGACGATTCTCCAGAATCGATTGTCGATCGGCTTGTCCGAGCTGCCGGCCGGCGGCCGAAAGATATTGAGGACAGCGATCCGGTGACCAGCGACTCGCTGGCGAATAAGGAACGAGTGAGAGTGCAGAAAGTTGTCGATGCTGACGTCGCAAATGGGTTCCGAGCGAAGGTAGAACAGAGCGACGACACATACGGTGTCGAACTCGGTCGGGCACTTCAGAAGTATCTCGAGGACGATCGTCAGTCCCGTCTCAACCGAAAGCTTGACCGGATTGTCGACGACGCTGAAGGCCTACTCTCGACCCTGGCTGATTCTGACGGTGATGGTCTCTCAAGTGTTGAGCGGACAACGGTCGCGATTGTAACCGAACTCCCAGACGTATTCGATGGCGAGACGCTCGAAGAGGCGATCTGTAAACACGCCGGACACAGTGATAACCCGGCCAAACAGACTATCGAAGAGTACCGTGAGCGTGTAATCAGTCACCTTGGCGACGACGTCAAGCGCTACGACGATGAGGACGGCACCACAGAGTACCTCCCGCCGAAAGTCTGGAGACAGAAGATCGTCGGCGACGTGATCGACGCTCTCGGAGGCGATCGCTCTTTCAACACTGCACCAGCATTTGACCGCTCCGACGCCTGCCGTGCACTCAATGCAGCTGGAATCGAGATCTCCGAAGAGAACCGCGAACAGGTTAACGAGTTCGTCGAGCAACTGATTGATCGCCTCGGGTTCGAGTACGACGAGAACGCTGACGCATTCCGCGCACCAGAGGACATCAGTAGTGAGAACGACCTCGAGAAGAAATCGGGAGCCGGATCTTCGCTCGAAACAGCAGATTATGAGGACGTCCAACAGGACAGCGGCGACATCGAAAGCGAGGATAAACCCGAGATGCCAATCGAGGAAACCGAATGGTTCTCCGAAGCCGTCGAGTCGATCGTTAATGCAGATCGAGACCTCGTTGCTCTCTGGGAGTCAATGGACGTTGAATATGCTCGCGAGTCGATCGCCGGTCAGATCGCCGATGCTCGAACGGATGCGAGCACGGAGAGTATTGCTCTCGACGAGATCGATGCCGTGGTCGACGAAATCGGACTAACACTCGAGGAGTACGCGAAAACGACTCGAGCAAGCGATGGGAGACAAGTAGCTACTGACGGCGGATTAGTGAACGAATAGTCACCCAGTCCAACGGGGTCGAGATTTGGACCGATAGAGAATTCTATGAGCGGTGTGTTCGAGGATTTACTCTTTTCGATCAGTATCAGCTACACTTTTCAATAGCTGTGTTACGTACAGGGCAAGCAGTTGCCGAAACGGTGATCAAACTCTCTGATAGCTGTCAAACTTTGCCTGCTGCATACAGAGCATTAGTGCAGCACGACGACTTGGTTTTCAGATTGTAGTTGTGACCCTATAGTCGGTAGAAACCGAGAACAGAAGCCGATCGGTTCGGTAAAGACGTGGAGTTCAGGCGATAACCCA
>SLKC01000135.1 GCA_007134775.1 Ectothiorhodospiraceae bacterium
CAGGGTGAGGGGGGAGCTACCATCGCCAGCGCACCCCTCACCCCAACCCCTCTCCCCTTGCTGGGGAGAGGGGCTGTGCGGACCTTGGTTCCCTCTCCCCACCGGGGGAGAGGGGCTTCACGGGCCTTGATTCCCCCTCCCCCGCTGGGGGAGAGGGGCTCTACTTGTTGGCGGGTGACGGGGAAGCCGGGGAATCGATCGCCGCCAGCGGCCCCAGGGTGTCGATCAGGGGTTGCAGGTGGTCGGCGTATGGCCGCCAGCGCTCCACCGAGCCGTGATAGATCGGCTGACGGACCTGCGCGAGGCTGGCCGTGACGACGGCGCGTTCATTGCGGTGGAAGTCGAGGCACGCCGGGTCCCAGTCGAGGCCGATATGCTCGACCAGTCGGCGTGACTGCGCCTCGGTGTCGGCCACCAGTGCCTCGTAATCGACATCCAGCAGCATCCCCGCCGGCAGCACCTCGCGCCAGTGCGCCATCAACTCGGCATAGGCGCGGTAATAGCGACCGAGCTCGACCAGATCGAAGGCGTAGGGCATCTGCGCACTCAGCGGTCGCGTGAAGACCGAGAGACAGGTATCCAGCGGATGGCGCCGGACGTGGATGATGCGTGCGTTCGGCAGCATCTCGGCGATCAGGCCGAGGTAGCGGAAGTTGTCGGGACGCTTGTCGGTGACCCGGCTGGCCCGCTCCGCGACCGGATCGATCACGCGCTCGCGGTACTGACGACCGAGCTCGCTCCGGGCGGCCGCGTCCAGGCCATCCACCCAGGCGGGGAACGGCGCGTTCTCATCGCGGTCGCGCGCGGCGACCAGGGCGGGCAGTTCGTTGCGCTCACCGCCGCCGTGGATGGCGCCATGGCTGGCGAGGATGTGCTCGACCAGCGTGGTCCCGGAGCGCCACATACCGACGATGAACACCGGCGCAGGCACGGGATCGCCGCCGTCGGTTGCCCTGCCGGCAAAGGCATGGCGCACGTCGGCGAGGAAGGCTTCGTCGGCGGCGATGTCGTAATCGAGTTCGGCGCGGCGGATGCGGTTGGCCGCCTGACAGTGTTCGAACATGCGCCGCGGATCGCTACCGAGATCGTCGACGGCCTTGCCGGCTGCGTAATGCAGCCAGGCGCGATCATCATCGCTCAGGGTCGCATCCGCGAGCAGCGTCTCCATGGCCGCCAGGTCGCCGTCATGCTCATCCGTGAACTGCCGGCTGACCGCAAGATGGTACCAGGCTTCGCCGTAATCCGGGCGCAGCTCGATGGCATGGCGCAGAGAGTCGATCGCACTTTCCAGGCGCCCCATTACCGCAAGCGCCACACCCAGATGGCGCCAACCCGTCGGCGCTTCCGGATGCAGGTTGGCCGCATGACGATGAGCGGCCTCGGCGTCGTCGAGTCGGCCAAGATCCATGAGCACGTCGCCGAGCTCGTGCCCGGCCATGGCAAGATCGGGGGCAAGTTCAAGCACATGTTCAAAGGCTTCGCGAGCAGCCGTCAGGCGATTATCCGCGGCGAGAATCTTGCCCAGCGCGAAATGTACCGCCGCAAGATCGGGCGCACGCGCCAGCGCTTCTCGGCATTCGGCCTCGGCTGCCGCCAGGCGCCACTGGTGCAGCAGCAGATTGGCGAGATTCACTCGCAGATGGACCTCGCCCGGATGCGCCGTGATGGCCTGGCGATAGCACCGCTCGGCCTCATCCTCGCGACCGTCGGCGGCCAGCAGATCCGCCAGGCTGGCCAGCAGTCCGGCGTGACGCGGTTGCTGCGCCAGTGCCTGGCGCAGGGTTGCCTCGCCAGCGGCGTGATCCCCGAGTGCACCCTGCGCCCGCGCCATGCCGATGGCGGCCTCGGCGAAACCGGGGCGACGCTCGAGCGTCTCCCGGTAGGCCGTCACTGCGGCGCCCGCCTCGCCCTGATCCTCCAGGGCGAGGCCGAGATTGAAGCGGGCCGTCACGTGATCGGGTCGCGCCGTCAGCACCTCGCGGAAGGCCTTGACCGCGGCGGTGGGCTCGCCGCTCGCGCGCAGGGCATTGCCGAGGTTGTTGCGCGCCTCGACATTGTCCGGCTCGCACTGCAACGCACGGCGATAGGCCGTCGCCGCTGCCGCCGGTTCGTTCAGCCCGTCATGCGCCATCGCTAGTGCATTCCACCCCACGGGGTGCGACGGCCAGCGCCGGGTAAAGGCCTGCGCCGCGGCGAGGGCCTCATCGAACCGCCCGCCGCGGCACAGATCGATCAGCGCCTGGATGTCCGCCGGCGGCGGCGCACCACCGCCCTTGCGCTTCTGCTGGGCGCTGTGCCGGCGCATCTTGCGGTTGGATGGTCCACTTCGGCTCATGTCGATCGACTCCTTGCAAGGCGCACCCGAGCACGGCGCGCGGCGGCCTCAGCCTACCGGTTCCGGGCCACGCCGGGACGTGTAGTGGCACATCGAAGCATCCGCGTCCGTCTGTTCAAGCGCAGCATGGATCTGTTCCAGCACATCGGTGGTCCGCGTCAGTATGTCGTGATCCCAGAACCGCACAACCCGGAATCCCTGATCCTGCAACGCGCGCGTCCGGTTGCAATCCCGGTCTTGCTGCTCCCCGTGCTGACCGCCATCGGCTTCAATCACGAGGCCCGCTTCCACGCAGGCAAAGTCGGCGATGAAACCACCGATTCGATGCTGGCGGCGAAACTTGTAGCCCTCCATGCGCCGGTCACGCAAGTAATACCAGAGGCGTGCTTCGGCATCCGTCATGTCCTGGCGCAATCTGCGGGCGTGTGTGCGCATGCGGGTTCTTCCTGTTTGTTCCCTGTTCGATGGCATTGCGTGTCTCCTTTTCCTCGTGAGCAAGTTCACGAGACTTGCTGGTCATGGATACCCCCCTCACCCTGCCCCTCTCCCCCCGTGGGGGAGAGGGAATGAATACGATCACCCCTCTCCCCCCGTGGGGAGAGGGAATGAATACGATCGCCCCTCTCCCCTCAGGGGTGAGGGGTGATTGCGCTCAACCGAACAGTCCATGCACATACCAGCGCGGCGGTGGGCGGCGGTCGCGGTAGATCCAGAGAACGAGACCGATGCGGCTGCGTGCGATGTAGTAGTCACGGGTAATGTCATCGCCATCCCACCAGCCAGTCTCGATGCGTTCCGGGCCGGCGAGCCACGTGAGCGGGCCGCCCAGGCGTGGCTGACCGTCCGCATCGGTGCGCAGTGCCGTTGGCCGGGCCAGCAACCAGAGGGGGCGGGTCGACGCCCGACGTGGCTCGTACGCGGGCGTCTGCCCCGGCTCGGCGATCGCCCAGGCATGCTCGGGACGGTGATCGGCGCGGAGCGCCAGACCACCGACAGCCTCATGCCCCAGCCGGGCACGCAGGCGTTCCAGCAGGCGCTCGGGCGGTTCTCCCCGGGCCTCACGCCAGAGGTCGGTCGGTGGTGGGGCATAGCGGGTCGGCGATTCGCTGGTCAGGCTGACGGCCACGACCGCGAAGCTCAACCCGGCACGCTCCAGCCGCTCCCGGGCCAACGTCAGCAGATGGGGTTGTTCCCGCCCGGGCACGGCGAGCCCGACAGCGACTTCGGTCTGGCTGCGCTCGCCATGAAGACCCACGCAGAAGCCCTGCACGGCCGCATCCCGGGCGCGCAACCACGCGGCAAGATCACGGCTCAGCAGATCGACCGCAGCGAGCACCCGATCCAGTGTATGCGTGGCCTGCGGCAGTGCCAGACGGGCATGGAAATGCGTCGGTGGCGTGAATCGCGGCACGGTTTCCGGTTGCCGGCCGGTCACGCGGTCGAGGGCATCGACGAAGGATGGCCCCAGACGCTGGGTCAGGCCGGCCCGCGGCAGTGCCAGGCATTCACCGATGCGGGTTACCCCCCAGCCCGACAGGCGTCGACGGCTGTCGGCATCGGGCGCGACGAGGTCGACCGGCAGGTCGGCGAGTGCGCCGGGCAGATCCTCCACACCGACATCGATGCGCCCGCCCCCCGCGCGCGCCAGTAGGCGCGCAGCCGCCGGCGTCGGTGCCACGCCCTCTGCGGCTTCGTGACCCCGTCGGGCCAGCAGGCGTCCGGCGCGCGCCAGCAAACGGTCAAGACCGCCGAAAAGATGCAGGCTCCCGCCCACTTCGAGCAACAGCCCCTGCGGGGGCTCGGGAGCAACGTGATCGGTCAGGCGCAAGCCGTCCTCGGCCAGTCGCTCGAGGGCCGCCCACTCCGCCGCTCGATCGCGCATCAGCGCATGCAGATCCGGTCGACGGGCGCGGGCCGCGTCGAGCGTCATGCCCGGGGCAATGCCAACGGCCGCCAGGGCGCTGCCGGCGGCGACCACGCACGTCCGCCCGGCGGTCGTTTCGATGACGGCCGAGACCGTGGCGGGTACGCCGCGGAAGACCTCCAGCGGCAGGCCGGAACAGTGCAATGCCAACCAGTGCATGGGAACGCACGCGGCCTCCACGCAACCCGGACAGACTCAGTTGGCCCGTCCGCGGGCGAAGGCCGGCGTCTCTTCCTGACCAACCATCGGCGGAAACAGATCCGTGGCCGCCAGATGGAACTGCATGCCGGGCCAACCGCCCTGCTGACGCAGGGCTTCCACGGTCAGACCGCCACGCTCACTGCTCAGCGCCAGGCGCAGCGCTGCGAAAGACGGCTCGTCACGCGCTTCAGGTGGCCGGAACAGGAAACCGAGCGAACCACCCGCCTCGGCGGCCAGTTGCAGACGGCGGGCGGCCGTGGTGTCGAGCTCACCGGGCCAGCCGAGCACGGCGGCACAGGTGCCGGCACGCAGCGCCTGTTCCAGCGCCCACAGCCGCTCGCGGCCATCGCGTGAGCGCACGACCAGGGTATGCGCCAGATCCACACCCGCGGCGTACAGGCCCGCGGCATAGGGGATGTGCGGCGGATCGACCCAGGTCACCCAGCGCGCGCCACGCGACAGTCGCGCCAGCGCCGGCATCAGCAGGCGCAGCTCGCCAATACCGGCACGGGTCGGCAGCAGCTCGGTCAGGCCGCCGCGCGGCCAGCCCGTGGTTGGCAGGCGTTCATCGAGAGCGGCAAAGCCGGTCGGTTCTCCGTGGACGAGATTCTCTCCCCCCTTGCCCTGCCAGATGTCGGGACGGGCCAGAAGACGTTCGAGCGCGGGATCAAGGTTCATAGCGGATCTCCATTGCGGATCAGGCCGACAGCGAGGCCCTCGATGACCAGTTCGTCGCGGCGCAGATCGACCTGGATGGGTGCGTAATCGGGGTTCTCCGGGCGCAGCTCGACCCGGTTGCCCTTGCGATGGAAGCGCTTGACCGTCACCTCGTCCTCCACCCGGGCGACGACGATCTGACCGCGGGCCACTTCCCGGGTGCTGCTGACGGCGAGCAGATCGCCATCGAGGATTCCCGCATCGCGCATGCTGTCGCCGTTGACGCGGAGCAGGAAATCGGCAGTCGGGCGGAACAGGGCGGGATCGAGTCGATAATGGCTCTCGATGTGCTCGGCGGCGAGGATCGGCGAGCCGGCCGCCACCCGACCGACAAGAGGCAACCCGCCCGCCGCCGCTTCGTTCAACCGGATGCCGCGCGAGGCCCCCGGCGTGAGTTCGATCGCTCCCTTGCGGGCGAGCGCCCGCAGATGGCTCTCGGCCGCGTTGGCCGAACGAAAGCCCAGGGTATGGGCGATCTCGGCGCGTGTGGGGGGCGCCCCGTGCTCATCGAGATGCTCGCGGATCAGATCGAGGATCTCCTGCTGCCGGCGCGTGAGTGGCTGTGAATCCATAACTGTATGCCCGTACAGGTTTACTGGCATTATATACAGATCCACTGGCTGTGCAAGCGCTACCCCGTCCAGTCTGCTGTGCTAGGATGCCGACGTACCGATTTGCACTGATCCGCTGATCATGTCGATTCGACCTGCTGCACCGCGGGCCGCGGCAGGCGTTGGATCACGCTATCGCCATCCGGCTCCCGCCAACGGAGCCGCACTACAGATCAGCGGGATGCCGAGGAGGCCACCATGTCGAACAACAACAGCCAGGACACCGTCCGGATCACACGGGTAGATGGCGAAGCCGCCGACCTGCCCCTCTATCACGGCACCTACGGCACGCCGTGCATCGATGTTCGCGGCATGCCCCGCGATATCGACTGCTTTACCTACGATCCGGGATACGCGACCACGGCGAGCTGCTCGAGCTCAATCACCTATATCGATGGCGAACAGGGCGTGCTGCTCTACCGCGGCTACCCCATCGAGCAGCTCGCCGAGCATTCCAGCTACCTCGAGGTCTGCTATCTGCTGATGTACGGGGAGCTGCCGACCATCCGGCAGATGCACTGGTTCCGCAACCGCATCCGCTACCACAGCATGGTCCACGAGGCGCTACGCCGCTTCTATGAAGGGTTCCGCCACGATGCCCATCCGATGGCGATCATGGAGACCACGACGTCGGCGCTGTCCGCCTTCTACCACGACAAGATCGACATCAACGATCCCGAGCATCGGGAAATCTGCGCCCACCGCCTGATCGCGAAGATGCCGTCGATGGCAAGCTACGCCTACAAGTACTCGATCGGCCAACCCTTCATGTACCCGGACAACGATCTCGGCTTCGTCGAGAATTTCCTGCGCATGATGTTCGCCGTGCCGGCCGAGGAGTACCGGCCGAATCCCGTGTTCGTGCGCGCGCTCGAGATGATCCTCATTCTGCACGCCGATCACGAGCAGAACGCCTCTACCTCGACGGTGCGCCTGGTCTCCAGCTCCGGCGCAAACCCCTTCGCCAGCGTGGCTGCCGGCATCGCCTCGCTCTGGGGGCCCGCCCATGGCGGTGCCAACGAGGCCGTCATCAACATGCTTGAGGAGATCACCCAGTCCGACGCCACGGTCGAGGATTTCATCGAGCGCGCCAAGGACAAGAGCGATCCCTTCAAGCTGATGGGCTTCGGCCACCGGGTCTACAAGAACTACGACCCGCGCGCGAAGCTGATCCGCCAGGCCTGCCACGATCTGCTCAACGAGCTTGGCGAAGACAACGAGAACCAGCCGCTGTTCGAAGCGGCGATGGAACTGGAACGCATTGCGCTGGAGGACGAATACTTTGTCGAGCGCAAACTCTACCCGAACGTCGACTTCTACTCCGGCATCATGCTGCGGGCGATGGGAATCCCGCTGAACATGTTCACGGTCATCTTCGCCATCGCCCGCACGGTCGGCTGGATCGCCCACTGGAACGAGATGATGGACGATCCGGAACTGCGCATCGGCCGGCCGCGCCAGCTCTACACGGGCCCGGAGCGCCGCGATTACGTCGATATCGGCGAGCGCTAGGCCTGCCGCCAAGCACGCCAAGAGAGAAGAAAGCCTGGAGTGCAGCGGAGGGGGTGGGCCCTTCGTTGGGAGCGTGTGCTCCGACACCGCCATCACCCTGTAGGAGCGGGCTCGCTCGCGAACGCCTTCCCAAGCATGGTTTTCGCGGCCAGGGCCGCCCCTACGGGATCGCCCCCCGGACAGGGGCCCGCCGCTTCGCTGCACCGTGACACGCGCACAGTCCACGCCGCTGCGAGATACACCCAAACCCGCCCGTTTCAGTCGTCGCTGACGTCCTCGCTGAGTGACCAGGCCTCGATCCGGCGCAGGATGCGCTCGGCGACTTCGGCGCGGATCCGCTCCTCAAGGACCTCCTCCTCGGCATCGGCGGCGAGGCGTCTGCCGGGGTCGAAGATGTAGGCGTCGCGGGCGCTGTGGCGGGTAGCTGCGATCAAGGCATCCCCGGAATCCGCCCCATCGCCGGCGAGCAGCCGCCAGTCCACGGTGTAGAGAATCTCGTACTCATCGGCGCGCCCATCCTCGGCGATCGCGAGAACGCGTCGATCGCGGTGGCGCTCGATCACCTCGAGGACACTGGCGGCAGTGTTGCGATCAGCAGTCAGATCAATACCACCGCGCTCAAGTTCATTGGTGAGAGCATGACCGAATTCGCCACCAGCGGCGATGTACATCGGCTGCAGGCGCTCATCGATGCCGTAGCTGCCGCGGAGCTGGAAACCGCAGGCCGCCAGCAGGGGCAGGAGGCAGAGGACGATCAGCAGGCGTGGCGACATCGCTCGCTCACCCGCCCCTTGCAGCAGCCGGGGCAGCCGCCCTCCCCATCTCAGGCGACGACCACGTTGACCAGCTTCTGCGGCACGACGATGACCTTGCGCACGGTCCGGCCCTCGGTGTGGCGCTGCACGTTATCTGCGGCCAGGGCGCGTTCGCGGATGGTCTCCTCGTCGGCGTCCGCGGCGACCCGGATCCGATCGCGCAGCTTGCCGTTGACCTGGACGACGAACTCCAGCTCGGCGCGCACCAGCGCACGCTCATCGACGGCGGGCCAATCGTGCGCGACCAGGGCCTCGCCATGGCCCAGCTCGCGCCACAGGACGTGGGTGACATGCGGGACGATCGGCGCGAGCATGAGCACGACATGCTCGATGACTTCGTGGACGACCGCGCGGCCTTCCGCCGTCCCGTCCTGGCACGTCGGGATTTCGTTGATCAGCTCCATGACGGCGGCGATCGCGGTGTTGAACGTATAGCGCCGCTCCATGTCATCGGTGACCTTGGCCAGCGTCTCGTGGAGCTTGCGCCGCAGGGCGTGGTGGTGATCGGCGAGGCCCTCGGGCGCACCCGCGTCGACATCGACAGGGCCGTGCTCGACATGGTCGTGGACCAATTTCCATAGCCGCCGCAGGAAGCGCAGGGCACCGTCGACACCGGCATCGCTCCACTCCAGTGTCTGCTCCGGCGGCGCGGCGAACATGATGAACAGGCGCACCGTGTCCGCGCCGACACTGTCGATCATCGCCTGCGGATCGACCGTATTGCCCTTCGACTTCGACATCTTGGCGCCGTCCTTGAGCACCATGCCCTGGGTTAACAGGTTGCGGAACGGCTCGTCGGAGGCGACCAGGCCCTCGTCGCGCATCGCCTTGTAGAAGAAGCGCGCATAGAGTAGGTGCAGGATGGCGTGCTCGATACCGCCGATGTACTGGTCGACCGGTAACCAGTAGTCGGCGCGCTCGTCGAGCATCGCCTCGTCGTTATCGGCGCAGGCGAAGCGTGCGAAGTACCAGGAGGACTCGAAGAAGGTATCGAAGGTGTCGGTATCGCGCTCCGCCGGCTTGCCGCACTGCGGGCAGCTCGTCTCGTAGAAGGCGGGGTCCTTCTTGATCGGCGAGCCGACGCCCTCGAACTCGACGTCCTCGGGCAGGACCACGGGCAGATCGGACTCCGGCACGGGTACGGCGCCGCAGTCGGCGCAGTGGATAATCGGGATGGGCGCGCCCCAGTAGCGCTGACGGGACACACCCCAGTCGCGCAGGCGCCACTGCGTCTGTACCGCACCGCGCCCCTCCCGGGCGAGGTGTTCGGCAATGCGATCGAATGCGTCGGCCGAGGTCAGGCCATCGAAGGCACCGGAATTGACCAGCACGCCGTAGTCGGTAAAGGCGCCCGCGTCGATGTCGACCGGTTCGCCCTCGGCGCGCTCGATCACCTTGACGATGGGCAGCTCGTACTTGCGGGCGAAGGCCCAGTCGCGCTCGTCATGCCCCGGCACGGCCATGATGGCGCCGGTACCGTAAGCCATCAGCACGAAGTTGGCGACGAACACGGGCAGGCGCTCGCCGCTGATCGGGTGGATCGCCTCGAGGTCGAGACGCACCCCCTTCTTCTCCTGCTTCTCCAGGTCCTCCTCCGCGGTGCCGACCTGGCGGCAGGAGTCGCAGAACGCGCGCACCTCAGGGTCACGCTCGGCGGCCGCCTGCGCGACCGGATGGTCTGCGGCGACCGCCATGTAGGTCGCCCCCATCAGCGTGTCGGGCCGCGTGGTGAAGACCTCAAGCGGTTCATGGGCCGCATCAGCGATATCGAAGCGGATCTGCACGCCGCGCGACTTGCCGATCCAGTTGCGCTGCATGGTCTTGACCGCTTCCGGCCAGCCGTCAAGCCCGTCGAGCGCGGCCAGTAGCTCTTCGGAATAAGCGGTGATCTTCAGAAACCACTGCGGGATCTCGCGGCGCTCGACCAGCGCACCGGAGCGCCAGCCGCGGCCGTCGACCACCTGCTCGTTCGCCAGCACCGTCTGATCGACCGGATCCCAGTTCACCTCCGCCTTGCGCCGATAGACCAGCCCCTTGTCCAGCAGGCGCAGGAACAGCCACTGCTCCCAACGGTAGTAGGACGGGTCACAGGTGGCGAGCTCGCGTGACCAGTCGTAGGCGAAACCGAGCTGCTTGAGCTGACTGCGCATATAGGCGATGTTCTCGCGCGTCCACGGCCCGGGAGCGACCCGATTCTCCAGCGCGGCGTTCTCCGCCGGCAGGCCGAAGGCGTCCCACCCCATCGGCTGCAGGACGTTGCGCCCGCGCATCCGCTGGAACCGGCTGATGACATCACCGATGGTGTAGTTGCGCACATGGCCGACGTGGAGGCGACCACTCGGATAGGGGAACATCGACAGGCAGTAGAACTTTTCGCGCGCGGGATCCTCGCGGACGCGATAACTGTCGTGCTCCATCCAGTAGGCCTGGGCCTCGCGCTCAACGGCGTGGGGATCGTAATCGGTTTGCATGAATCGTGATCGTCGTGTTGTCCGCGGGCAGAAGCGTAATGATAGCGTACGGCCAGGAGCGGACCAACGTACGCCGCCTTCCCGCAACCACGGGCCGGCCGGCCGCGATATAATCAGGTCCTGTCCCAGCACTGGAGAACATGATGCCGGACCGTGCCCCGACCAGTCCCCGCTTTGTCCGCGCCTATCGGCGTATCCTCGAGTACGCCCGTGAACTCCTTGATGCCGACAAGCGCTACACGGTGCAAGAGGCGATCGAGCACGCGCGCGAGCGGGTCGCCGAAGTCGGGGAAGTGACTCGGGAAGAGGCCGAGCAGGTCGGCGAATACGTGCGGCGCGACCTGCACGATGCGGGTGACTACCTCGCGCGCACGGGTCGCGAGCTGCGCGAGTGGGCCCAGATCGATCTGGAGCTGGTCGAGCAGGGCCTGGTCGATCTCTTCATGCGCGCCGCCGACCGCACCCGCCTCGAACTCGAGGCGTTCAATCGCGAGATCGAGGCGGGGCCACCCTACCACACGGGCGAGATGGCCGGCCCCGGCGCCCTGCAGTGCGACAACTGCGGCCAGGTCCTCCACTTCCATGAGCCTGGCCACATCCCGCCCTGCCCGCGCTGCCGCGAGACGGTCTTTCGCCGCTCCCGCGGCAGCGAATAGGGAGCCCGCACGGGCCGCTGGCGCCGAGCGACGGGCCTACCGGGCAGCAGGTCGCCGCTGGCGCGAGCGCAGGATCCAACCCCCGATGACGAGCACGAGGAGGCCGAGCACAGGCCAGTCACCGACCCGGCCATAGGGCGTCGTACCCGTTCGGGGCTGCACCTCCGCGGTCATGCTCAAGGCTTCGAACTGGGCCCCGCGTTCACCGATCTCGCCGTGGTGGTCGATGAAGGCACTGATGCCGGTATTGGTCGCACGCAACATCGGCCGGGCCGTCTCCAGCGAACGCATGCGCGCGATCTCCAGGTGCTGCTCAGGGGCTGTGGAGTCGCCGAACCACGCATCATTGCTGACATTGATCAGAATCCCTGCCTCGGGGGCGAGCGCACCGACCACCCGTGGATAGGCAGCCTCATAGCAGACGAACGCCCCGAGACGCACACCGGCGGCCTCGATCACTCCCTGCTCGGCATCGGGTACGGCGAGATCACCGAGCGGGATCTCGATCACCGCCTCGAGGAAGGTCAGCCAGTCGCGCAGCGGCAGATACTCGCCGAAGGGCACTAGCCGCTGCTTGCTGTAGACGTCGCGCGCCGGCCCCAGGGGGCGGACCGAGTTGTAGTAGCGGTGATGATCGCGATCGTAGGTGAAGATACCGGTGACGACCTCGGTCGCGCCGAGTTCACG